>JALNYR010000174.1 GCA_023229725.1 Dehalococcoidia bacterium
CAACTCACTCACGATTGCCATTGCGGCGGGGTTGGTCCCGGTTGACGGAACATTCGTACGATTCCGTATCAGCAGCGTCGGCGGACTTGGCTTTTCGGGCCTTGCCCCCGACGGCGAGGTTGAGGACTACCAGCTAGATCTCCTTCGGCTCGTTGAAGGTGACGCCAACCGAGACTACCAGACCAACATCATCGATGCGATGTTCATTGCACAGTACACGGTGGGAATGCGGGAGTTCAATGCGGCGCAGCTTGAGTGTGCCGACACGGATGACGACGGCGCGGTCACCATTGTCGATGCCATGCATGTTGCACAGTACTCCGTGGACCCGACCGGGTCTGGCGGTGTCCTGTTCAAACCACTCTGGGAAGCCGAGCACGACGCCGTTTTGCTTGACCCTCTCTCTCTCTGATATCGACACAGCATCGGCCCCGTCACCAGGGATGACGCCGGGGCCGATGCCTGGACCTTAGAGCATGGCGCGTCTTCCATGGAGCTGCCTGATACAGAGAGGTGGCCACAGCCTCGTGTTTCGCGGGCCAATCCACGAGCAGGTCGCTACGTTCAGTCCATAGCTGTATGTTCCAGCATTCCTACGACGGACGTGACATGACGCCACCCCATCCAGTGCATGCTTGCCTTGCGCCCCCTTCCGCCGAGGGCTGCACGGATTCGCTCAGACACGAGAGTACCCGTCGGCACAGCTGTCACGAGACTCCAGATCAGGGTGTCGTGGGTTCGAATCCCGCACGGCCTGCTCGTGATTCCTCAGAATGCCCGACGGGTGTCGCGGAGCGGCACGTCGCGGGACGAGCGGTCCCGGAGACGCCGCGTTGCCTGTTCCGTGCTCGGACAGTGCCCGAGCGCGACCGTCCGGACTGTGGGCCAGAACTGCCCACGTCTTTCACAGGAATCCTGTTGAAAGCGATGGCATAATGGTGAGTGGCACAACGAGCGGTGACGGGTCAGGCAGGCGGGCTCGCCACCAGGGACACGTCTTCCGCGGTCGCCCGGGACCAGTACCTGAAATGCACGGTCATTGAGGAGGGTTACTGTGAACATGAAGGTGACTCAGTTCAAGACCACAGCCCTGTCGCTTCCAGTTGAACCGCCTCGCGTGAGTCACGCGGACTTCGCGAAGGTCAATCCAGTGGTCCTGGAACTCATGACCGCCGACGGGCTCTCCGCCCACGGGATTGCCCATGCGTACAACGACCGCCATGTCAGCGTGTTGAAGGGATGCCTCGATGCCCTGGCTGAAGTGATGATCGGTCAGGACGTCTTCCGGGGGGCTGAGGCCTGGCAGAAGCTGTGGAATGCGTCGTTTCGCATCGGACGCCAGGGGTTTGGCATTTCCGCCCTGTCCGCAGTCGACATGGCTCTGTGGAACCTGCGGGCGAAGGCCCTGAACCTGCCGCTGTCCAGACTCCTGGGAGGCTACCGCGACGAAGCGCCGGTGTACGCGAGCCACTCGCTCTGGCGTGACTGGCCCATCGACCGATTGCAGCACGACGCTGCATCGCTGGCCGGCAAGGGG
The DNA here is from genome assembly GCA_023229725.1 of Dehalococcoidia bacterium. Classification (GTDB taxonomy): domain Bacteria; phylum Chloroflexota; class Dehalococcoidia; order GIF9; family AB-539-J10; genus SKVJ01. Next base: position 1,538 of record JALNYR010000174.1, read on the forward strand.
TTCCGGGCCATGAAGATGCGAATGGGAGACAAGCCGCTTGAGGTCGAGCTGGAACGACTCAAGGCGGTCCGGGAGGCGGTGGGGCCTGCCGTCAAGCTCATGGTGGATATCCGTGGTGACTGGACGGTGACGGACTCCATCCGCATGGGCCGCAGGATGGAGGAGTACGACCTGTACTGGCTCGAAGACCCCGTGCCGATACATGACCTCGACGGGCTGGCGGAAATCGCACGTGCGCTCGATGTCGCGGTTGTCGTGGGCGAGGATGTGAGCACAACGTACGGCTTCCATCGACTTCTGGAGAAGAAGGCCGCCGACAGCGTCATGATAGATGTGGCGGTTGTCGGAGGCATCACGGAGTGGCTCAGAGTGGCGACCCTGGCGTACGCCCGGAACCTGCAGGTAGTCAGCCACCTGCACGAAGAGGTGTCGTGCCACCTCGTCGCGGCGGTCCCGAACGGGCACATGGTGGAGTACCTGCCATTCTGGCACCAGCTCTACACCGAGCCGCCTGCTGTCACGAACGGAGTGCTAAGGATTCCGGACAGGCCGGGCCTCGGGTTCGAGCTTGACCAGCAGGCCATGGCGCGGTACCGGATGTGAAGAGCGAAGGACATCCCGCTGCGGCGCAGGCACGCCGGTGAGAACGCGTCCGCCCGCCTCGGGTCCGCCGCGAAATCGGGCCTGCTCGACCGGCGCACTCACTTCGGACGGCCGGCATGAGTTCACCCAGGGGCGTCGTCTGTGCTACTCTCCTGTGGTTGCCTGGCAGATTCAAGGAGGTGAAGTAGTGGCCACTATAGTCTTCTACACTCCCACGAAGCTCATGGTCGGTGAAGGAACGGTTGCCAAGGTCGGCGAGGAAGCCGCTCTTCTCGGCAAGCGTGCGCTTGTCGTCACAGGAGGCTCCAGCGCCAAGAAGTCCGGCCTTCTCGACAAGGTGCTCGCGGACCTCAAGGCCCACGGCGTCGAGGCTACGGTCTTCGACGGCGTCCCGCCCAACCCCCGGAGCTCGACCGTGGACGCGGGCGCGAAGGCGGCGGCGGAGCACAGGGTTGACCTCATCATCGGCCTCGGCGGCGGCAGCGCAATGGATGCGGCCAAAGCCATCCGGCTCTCGTATTCCAGCGGCCGGCCTGTGTGGGAGTTCTACCTTGGCGCCGATTCGAGGGGCGTCACCCCGAAGGCGGCTCTCCTGCTCGTGTGCACCATGGCCGCGACCGGCTCCGAGTTCAACAACGGGGCGGTGGTAACGAACTGGGAGACGCATGAGAAGCGCTTCATCGCCTCGCCGGCCTACTATCCCTCGACATCCATCGTCGACCCGGCGCTTACCCTCAGCATGCCCATCAAGCAGCTCGCGAAGGGCGGCGTCGACATCTTCCTGCACGTCATGGAGAACTACGTCACGCACCTGGAAGGAGCCCCTCTGGCCGACGGCATCCGCGAGGCCATCATGAAGGTGGTGGTTGAATGGCTGCCGCTCTCCGTCAAGGAGCCGTCCAATCTCGCGGCTCGAACCAACCTGAGCTGGGCGAGCACGCTCGCCTGCTCGCAGACCATCACGCTCGGCGGCGGTTTCGGCTTCCGACCCATCCATCTCATCGAGCACCCCATCAGCGGGTACTTCGACGCCTCTCACGGCGACGGACTGTCGGCGCTGTTGCCGGCGTGGCTGCGCCAGAGCATGGCAGTCCGCGGAGAGCGCATCGCCAGGCTCGGCAAGAACGTCTTCGGCGTTCAGAAGGACCAGGTCGGGGCGGTCGAGAAGTGGCTTGAGTCGGTCGGCATGAGAATCACGCTGAAGCAGCTTGGCGTCACGGAAGACAAGCTCGAAGTCATGGCACAGGCGGCACTCGATACGTCGCGCGGCCTCCTGGCCAAGGACCCCATCCACAACAGCGTGGCGAGCATTTCCGCCCTCTACCGCGCCGCCTTCTAGCAGCCTCAATCGCACACAGCGTCCAGAGGGAGGGGTAGACCCCTCCCTCTTTCTTTCGTTGCTCCCGCGTGCTGCGCCCAGCAGGGTGCGGCCCGCCGGCGCCGTGGTCGTTACTGACTGCATCGGTTCCATGTCGGCACCCTATCAGTACTTGCCACTCAGCGGATTCGCGCCGGAGACGGTTCACACGCGTGTATAGTGAAAGCAGGGACGGGAGCAAGGAGGCAGAATGATGGACAAACAGCTCGAACTCAATCAAGAACGGCTGAGGCTGGTTGACACGTACAAGCGACTCGTACCCGAGACGTTTGCGGCAGAGATGAAGGTCAGTGAGAAGGTCTACGCCGATGGCCTGCTGTCGACCAAGCACAAGAGGCTCATCGCGCTCGGCATCGCCCTCGGCAGTGGCACCGCCAACTGCATCCTCAACCAGACGATGCGCTGTGTTGAAGCCGGCGCAAGTGCAGGTGAGATCCTGGAAGCCACCGGAGTCGCCGTTGCCATCAACGGAACGATAGGCTTGTCGGAGTCGCTCCGTGTCGTGAAGGTGCTTGAGGAACTGGGCAAGGTCTAGGCGCTGACGCCTGCTGGGAGAGGGCACGACAGGTGGTGGAAAGGCTGCCCCCACCTGCCTGAACCCAATCTGCGCTGAAGCGTCCGCTGCCCCGTGCGTCCGCACCACGAGAAGCTCCGGGAAACAAGGCAGGACGCCGCTTGCAGCTTCGCCGCTCGTGCGCTAGAATGGCCTCTCGTTATGTCCGAACACTCCGGCGTCTCCGAAGCTGCGCCAGTCTTCATTCCCGCAAAGCCCGACAAAGCAACGGCCGCGCGCACGTACGGCATCGCCTCGGGACTGGAGCGCTTCCGCTCGGCCTGGAAGTCGTACGTCCTGCAGAGCCTCCTGGCGGGGATGACAACCCTCGTCATCCTCCTCGCCCTGAGCCTCGAGAACTCCGTCGTCATCGCCGCCCTCGGCGCGAGCGCCTTCATCGTGTTTGGCAGGCCGTTCGACCTGACCGCGCGCTCTAGAAACGTCATCGGCGGCCACCTGCTCGGATTCTTCGTCGGCTCCGCATGCTGTCTGCTGCCCCAGGAGCCGGCCTTCGCCTCGCTTCTCTCCTACGCGCTTGCCGTGGGGCTGTCGGTCTTCATCATGGTGGTCCTCTACATGCAGCACCCTCCCGCCGCCGCCACCGCCCTCGGGGTCGCCGTGCAGGGCTCCTCGTGGGAGGCCTTCCTCGCCATCCTCACCTTCACGCTGGTGCTCTCCGTGGTACACTTCGCCCTCAAGTCACGGCTGCGGAACCTGTTCTAAATGAGAGTACTGGCGTTCGAGACCTCCTGCGACGAGACCGCTG
>JALNYR010000175.1 GCA_023229725.1 Dehalococcoidia bacterium
GATCGCACGGACCGAGGTGGTGAGCGCGTCGAACGCGTCGTCCATTGCCGGAGCGCGGTCCGTGAGCGACAAGCTCAGCAAGCGATGGCTGTCAAGCAGGGACGCCCGGGTCCGGACCGACCACTCCTCGGCCGACGGGCAAACGGTGGGCATGGATGACCCGTTCAGCGTTGGCGGGTACGAGCTCATGTACCCTGGCGATGGTTCCAGGGGGGCGCCAGCGTCCGAGGTGGTCAACTGCAGATGCACGGTCACATATGTCCGCAAATGATCGGGATTATTCGCCGGCGAATACTATTCTTCTCGTGGAATTATTAGCCGGCAAATAATCGGGCGTTCCTCCGCTTATGAGGTAGCGCACGGGTCTAAGCAACAGATAACATGGACGGCACTGCTAGCGTCGCTCCGCGCATGGAGACCAAGTCGTTCAAATGCGAGTTCAAGGCTAAGGGTGAGGGCCATTTCTATGGCGTCGCTAACGCCTACGGGTTCCTCGATTCCTACAAGGAGATCGTGGACCCCGGCGCCTGCAAGCGGTCCCTGGATACCAAGGGGCCGAGGCGCAAGCTGCTCTATCAGCACTCGACCTTCCACCCCATCGGGCTGGCCGACTTTTCCGAGACCTCGCTGGAGCTGCGGTTCGACGGGAACATAACGCAAAAAACGACACTAGGCCGGGAGACCTATTCCCTCATCGAGGACCAGATAATCGATCAGATGAGCATCGGGTTCGACGTGATACAGGACGCCTACGACGAGAACGGCGTCCGGCATCTGAGGGAGATCAGGCTGTGGGAGGCGTCCCCGGTCACGTTCGCCGCTAACGAGCTCTCGATCATAGAGGGCATCAAAGCTTACGGGTTCGGTCGGGACGAGCTCGGGCTGGTCCTGGAGGGGCTGCGAATTGTCAGCGATCCGGTGGCCATGATAGTGGACCAGCACAAAGCTGGTCGTTTTTCCATAAAGGACCGCCAGGCGGCGGCCGTTGCATCATCCATCTTGCAGGAGCTCATCGGACAGCGGAAGGAAGCGGTCGGCTCGGGCGACCACCCGGCCGTTCTGAAGCGGCCCGATGACACCACACCTGCAGAGAGGCTCAGCGACTCGGAACTCCACTCGCTGCTGGAGGCAGCCCGTGACATGCGGGCATCGGTCATAGGAGAGTGACCATATGGACAGCAAAGACATCGAGAACATAGTCAAGGAGATCAAATCCACCGCCGACGAGATGCGCGGCAACATCGCCGAGTACAGAGGCGTCAAGTCGAAGGTGGACGAGCTAGCAGGACAGCTCAAGGAGCTGGCCGGAGTGAAAGAAGCTGTGGCGCTGCTGCAGACCAAGGGAGGCAGGCCAGGCGCTGCGGGCGACGTCCAGCCGGACGCGGCCAAGAAAGCGTTCCTGGAGTACCTGTGCAAGGGCAAGGAGCGCATGAGCCCGGAGTCCGTCAAGGCGCTGCATCTCGGGGATGACACCAAGGGCGGATACCTGGTGCCTCCGGACTTCATCGCCAAGGTCATCGAACACAAGATCGACTATTCGCCGATCAGGCAGCTGGCGACGGTTCAGCCCACCTCGCGCGGCGAGGTGCAGATACCCAGGGAGTCCGGCTACTTCGGGGCGGTCTGGGTCGGCGAGACCGAGGCGCACACCGATGACGACGACAGCACCTACAGCCTGGTGCTGGAGGACCTCAAGGCGTTCAAGATGGTCAGTCGGGTCCCGCTAAGCAACGACCTGGCCGAGGACTCGCCGATCGACGTCGAGAACCTGATCGCCAGCAGGGTGGCGCTGAAGTTCGGTATCACCGAGGGCACCGCGTTCGTGACCGGCACCGGGGCCAAGCAGCCCGAGGGCATAATGACCAACGCTGACGTCAGCGCGGTCGCCGGCGGAGACGCGTCTCTCATCACTGTCGATGGCATGCTGAGCATGGGGGACGGCATACCGTCCTACTACGACGCCAACAGCACCTACATCATGAAGAAGGCCACAAGGACCTCCATCAGGAAGCTGAAGGACAGCAACGGCGTGTACTACTGGCAGGCCCCGCTGACCGCAGGAATGCCGCAGACCTTCAACGGCTTTCCCATCGCGCTGTGCCCGGACATGGCCACCATTGGTGCCAACGCGTACCCGGTGGCCTTCGGTGACTTCCGCGCGGCCTACATGATCGTGGACAGCAAGCAGATGACCATGCTGAGGGACGAGATCAGCAAGGCGGACTACGACATGACCGTCCTGCGCTTCAAGCAGCGCGTGGGCGGTCAGGTGGTACAGCCGGAAGCGATCGCGAAGCTCAAGATCGCCACCAGTGTGTGAGGTGACAAGAATGGCAAAGGACGTCTACAACAACATCAGCGTCGTACAGGCGCTCGCTCCGATCGCCGTCGCAGCCGACAGCACCGGCTCCGCGATAGACCTGGCCGGGTACGACTCGGCCATGATCGTGTGGGGGGTCGGCGTGGTCACCGATGGCACGTACGCAATCGAGGTGCAGGAAAGCGACACTACGACCGCCGGCGATTTCGCCGCCGTCGCCGCCGCGGACCTCATCGGGACCGAGAAGACCGGCGTGACCACCACCAACGACAACGCCGTCTACGTGGTCGGCTACAAGGGCAGCAAGCGGTACATCAGGTACGTGATCACCGAGACCAGCGCCGGGTCGACCGGAGGCATCATGGAGGTCCTGGTGATCAAGGGCTGCGCCGCGCACCCGCCGGTCAACTAAACCCCTTCCTCATCATCTTTTTTGAGGTAATGCAATGACCGACGAACGCTCCGGGAACATTGGCCCCAGGGTCCCCGGCAGGAAAGTGGGACCGTCCAAGACGATGGTCTCCGGGCCTAGCGAGTTCAAGCGGTGATCGCATGGACATAACCACCAAGATACTCATAGGGGCGGCCGGGGTGGCCGTCGCATCGTACGCCGGGACGCAGCTCATGATGAGGTTCCCTGGCAGCAAGGCATGGATGGAGAAGAAGCTCATTGAGGCTTACGCCTACCTCGACAAGCACAAGGACGAGATACCCGAGGAGGGGCAGGGCGTCTGGAAGGCCGCGTACGCCTTCTGCGACAGCACGCTGCAGGCCATGGCGGACGGGACCCTGAGCTGGGCCGAAAGCCGGAAGGCCGGGCTGCAGATCATCGTCCTGGTGAACGAGGTCCGTAAGATAATCAAGGTCTGAGGTGAGCGCTTGGGATTCGGCGAGGCGTACCAGGGGATGGAGCTGCGGGAGATCGTCATCGAGATGGCGACCAAGATGGACATCATGATCCAGCAGCAGGCATCGGACGCCATCCACAGGGAGAAGCTGGAACAGAAGGTCGACTCCATCCGATGTCCCTCGCCGAGGTGCCAGGACCACGACAATCGCATCAGCAACCTGGAACGCGCCGAGGAGTGCCGGCAGGATTCTTGGGGCCCGCGGACCGCGTGGGCCATCGTGGGGTTGACAGTGATCAGTATAGTGATCTCGGTGATCGCGCTGATAGGAGGGTAGTATGCCAAACAAGATCGATGAATACGCGACCGGCTCCGGCCGGTCCTACGGAGAGGGAGACAGGACCGTGAACATGGTGGACGTCGCGAACCCGTCCAGCGTCAAAGGGGCTGGGACAGTGGCTGCTACGGTTACCGCGGCGCCATTGAGCGCAACCGCGCTGTCCTGCGCCATGGTCAAATTACAGAGCGATCCGGCCAACACGACCAATGTGCTGTGGGGCGGGGACACTACTCAGCCGATGGTCCTGTTGCCCGGGCTATCCACGGATTGGATCCCGATCGCAGACGCTGCACTGATCAGCGTCAAGATGGCCAGCGGGACCGGGAACGTGAACTGGATCGCGCTCTGAGGTGACATTATGATGGCAGTACCACACCCGGCCTATCGCATCGGCAGAGGCGAGGGCGGCGACAGTGTTCTTACAATGGGGGTCCAGTGGAACAAGACCGCCGATACGTACGTGAGATTGGGCGCTGCTGCCGGATTGGCGCGGACCGCCTTTGACGCACGTCTACCCTGGGCCGCCATGCGCCGCTGCAACGTCAACGACGCCGGGGAGATCACCGCGTACTACGGCGACCCGACGTACGCCACGGACGGCTCCAACGGGCAGGTCATGGTGGTCATACCGGCGTTCTACTACCGCACCGAGGTATTGGCCGACGGCTACAGTTGGTACGTCAGCCCGGTCCCGTCCCCCGGATTCAAGATCCACCCCGCGTTCATGCGCAATGGGGTCCGGAAGTCCCGCGTGTTCGTCGGCGCGTACAAAGCGTCCGCGTACGACGTGACCGCCTCGGCCACCGAGGTGAACACGATAACGGTCACCGCCGGAGCTTCTGCATCGGGCAATCTGACAATCACGCTCGACGGCAACCGGCCTATAACGGTCGCTGTCACCGCCGGGGACACCGCCGAGCAGGTGGCGGCGAAGCTGCGGGCCGCTACATACGACTGCGCCCCCTACTCGCCCCAATCGTTCGTTCCGAGCGGTTCTGGCGCGGGTTGCATCCTGACCTGCTCCGTGCCCGGACTGAAAACGACCACGGTGTTCGCCGCCGCCTCGACCGGAGTTACGGCGACAGTGGTTAAAACGGTCGCCGGTGCCGGTGGCTACATGCTCAACGATCCCGCCGGGCGAGTCAACACGGCAACGACCGGGGATAAGCTCGCTTCCGTGTCCGGCGTGAAGCCCATCAGCGGCTGGAAGACGTCGCTGACATTGCCCGAAGCGCGTACACTGGCGCACAATCGCGGCACCGGTTGGGAGGTCATAGACTTTTTGACGGCGTCCGCGCTGCAATTGCTATATCTGGTGGAGTAC
>JALNYR010000176.1 GCA_023229725.1 Dehalococcoidia bacterium
GGACCTCCCCGGCGTCAACTTGCGTGTCGACAGCTACGAAACGCGGCAGGCCAACGATACCGCGGCTTTCCCGGGAACAATCGTCTCTCCGGCGCCCTTCTCAATCCAGACTTCACATTCGACGATAGCTTTGTCACCCTGCCGGCGTTTCCCGACCACTTTGCCCCGGCAGGTGAGAGTGTCGCCCGGCACTGCCGGACCCCGGTTGCTCCACTCCAGCCGCTCCAGCTTGCCGTTCTCCCCCACCCAATCCGACAGCAGCTGGCAAAGGAAGCTCCCCAGCAACGGGCGCTGCGTGAGAACGTCAGGCAGCCTGTCATGCCCCCGCGCGAAGTCGGCGTCGAAGTGAATGCGGTGACAGTTCCAGGTCACAGCCGAGAACATGAACAGCTGCAGGTTGCTCGGGGTCTTGGTGATGGCTGGTATCTCGTCACCGACCTCGACATCTTCGAAGAAGAGTGCTTCCATTGCCGGCAACATCCTCTCGTTCAGCGCTCGATGAAGCTTGCTGTCTCCCGGGCCACAAGCTCCCCCTTCTGATTGGTGAAGCTTGTCTCAACGACGGTGAAGTAGAGAAGGCCGCTCTTGCCTTCCTTCGAGTGGACGTCGGCAATCCGCTTGTTCACCGTGATGACGTCTCCCGGTCGCGCCGGCACACCGAACTCGATGGCGCTGGCGCCGCCGACAGTCCGGCTCACGGGCAGCGGGACATCGAGCGCGCCGCCGACGGACCTGCCATCTTCGCGCAGTTGCACCCCGGGAGCGTCTGCGTAGTAGCCGAGGGTGAAGAAGAAGGTGGGCGGAGCGATGATGCCGCCCCATTTCGACTTCGCCGCGTGACTCTCATCCACGTAGACGGGGTTGGCGTCGCCGACTGCCTGGGCAAACCTGCGGATGGCGGTCGTCGTGACCTCACAGGTCTGCGGCGTGGCCTGCTTGCCAATCATGGCCCTGGCTTCGGCGGAGATAGCAGTGACTCCCATTCAGTTGACCTCCAGCATGCTCCTCGTGAGGACGGCCGGCTTGCGCGGTTCCTGAACCTCCCCACGCGCACGCGCCTCAGTGAGAGTGCTCATCCTCAAGCAGGCATGTCGCCCAGTTCCTTCACCATCCGCTCCTTAGCGGCGAAATCCGTCTCACGAGCCACCATTATCTTCGCGCCCTGGAGCGACCCGGCACCTGTCGCCGAAATCGTCGACCAGTAGCAGACAGTGCCGAACGTTGTCATGTCCTGCAGCATGCGGAAGACCTTCAGCCGCTCGTCGGTAGGAACGTCAGCCCTGCCCTTCAGGTACTTGTCGATGGCGGAGCTGAGTTCCGGGTTCTCGCAGTCACTGACGGAGGGCACGGTGTCGATGAGCCCGCCCGCGATCTCCTGAACCATCCTCGTAGAGTCGTGGAACAGCTTCGCCGTCCACGTCTTGCCCACATTGGCGTAGAGCATGTTGGGCGCGTAGTAGCCAGATGCGGTCTTCGTGGCGAAGATGGAAGCCGCCAGCCCGCAGGAGTAGTAGGTCTCGCTGATGGTGGAGAGTTCAGTCAACTTCTCCCTGACGTGGCTGGCCTTCTCGATGCCGTTGTACCTGGCGATGAGAGAAGCGCCTCCGGTGAGGAGGTCGGTTACTCCCGCGCTGCAGGCGCAGCGACTGTGCCTGTGCGTGGTGGCAAAGGAGAACAGCATCGGCTCCATGGCGTCCCACTCGCCGCACATGAAGACGTGCTCCCACGGTACGAATACGTCGTCGAAGATGAGCAGGGACTCCACTGTGCTGTACTTCGAGCTGACCGGGTGGTCTCCCTGATGCTCCGCGCTCTTCAGGGTGGTGTTGACTATGTGAGTCAACCCTTTCACATCGACGGGAACGACGAAGGCCACCGCATAGTCGCGGTCCTTCTCGGTCAGCGCCCTGGAGGGCATGGCGAAGATGTAGTGGGAGCCCACGGCGGCGCTGATATGGTCCTTGGCGCCACGCACCACAATGCCGTCCTTCCGTCTCTCAACCACTCTAAGGAAGAGGTCGGGGTCGGCCTGCTGATACGGGCGCAGCGAGCGATCTCCCTTCACGTCAGTCAGAGCCTGGGCACATATCAGGTCATTGTCCTGGAAGAACCGTGCGAACTTCAGGAACCTCTGGTGATAGTCCGTGCCGTGCTTCTGGTCGATGGCATAGGTCCCGAGAGCCATGCCGTTCAGAGCTTCTCCCCCCATGCACCTGAGGATGCAGAGCGCCTTCTGCGCACACGTCCGCACCATGTTGAGCTTCTTCACCAGGTCGTCAGGTCCGAGATAGAGGTGGTTGAAGCGGTTGATGACCTCCCCGGTGAGATTGGAGGTGGCGGTCATCAGCTCCCGATACTGTGGGTCCTGGGCCATGGCGTACGTCAGGGCAAGCGTATTGATAGCCGGGCGCAGCAGAGGGTGGTCGACGTAGTTCTCGACCTTCTGCCCCTGGACAAAGACCCGGGGCTTCATCCGGCGCAGGCTGCCCAGGTACTCATCGGGTGTCTTCATCGGCATGTCTCTACTCTCCTTCGATGGCTTCTTCTCAGCTCCTGCGAAGAGGCTACTCGTGTCTCATCCAGCGTCCATCGCCCGGTTGCCGGCACGTCCGACCCGGGCGACGGCGCGGTCCGCTGTATACAGTACACTGGAGAAGATTGACGTGCCAAACGGCGCGGACGTACACTCGATGACTCAATCAGGGAACTGAAAGGGGCTGGAGATGATTGTCGACTGCCATGTCCATACGTGGCGCTATCCCGACCACTTCAACAAGGAGGCGATGCTCGCCAACCAGCCGGAGCGGCGAAGGGCCTGGCCGGACGAGAAGTTCAAGCTGCTGCTGGACCAGCCCATCGACCCGTACCTGGAGTTGATGAAAGGGGTGGTGGACAGGGCAATCATCGTGGGGCAATCGGCCTGGCACACAAGCGGCGTCGCTGTGCCGAACGACTACCTCGCCGGGGTGGCGAAGCAACATACCGACAGGCTCTCCTGGTGCTGCTGCGTGGACCCCGTACAGCCCGGCTCAGCCGATGAGGTGGCGAGGTGCGTGAAGGAGCTGGGCGCCATCGGAGTGGGAGAACTGAACCCCATCCAGTGGCAGGCTTACGCCAACGACCCGCGGGCGTATCCCGTCTACGAGGTCTGCCAGTCGCTCGATGTGCCCATCGTCCTGCACGTGGGCGGAACATCCCACATGGACACCCGCGTGCGCATGAAGTACGGCGACGTCCTGGCGGTCGACGACATCGCCATCGACTTCCCGCACCTGCGCATCGTCATCTGCCACCTTGGCTACCCCAAGTACGAGGAGGCCGCCTTCCTGGTGCAGAAGCACGAGAACGTCTTCGCCGACATCTCGTACCTTCCCAGCGTCTCGGGCCTCGAACGCACCATCATCTCGAAGCACATGCCGGTGGTCAACTTCCCGTACCTGCACTACGCGTATCCGCTTCTCTACTGCCTCAGCCAGGTCTACAGCGGCGTGGACAAGCTCATCTTCGGGACGGACTGGGGTGTCTCCCGGCCAAGGGAGACTATCGCCGTGTTGATGGGAATCAACGACTACCTGCGCAAGTACGACCTGCCGCTGATTCCTGATTCAACGCTCGAGAAGATACTGCACGAGAACTGGAAGCGGGTCTTCACGAAGATAGCCTGAGTACGAGGAGAGGCGCCGCTCCCGGTCGTGCAGCCTGCCCGGCGGATGCCCGACACGTTCCAGCGGGCGGCCGGTCGTCGGTTCGATACTGTCATCCGCCGGAACCGAGAGCCCTCGTACCTTTCGTTACCACGTTCATGCGCTGAGCCGCTTCCTCCAGCTCGGCGCGGAAGTCAGGACGGGCGATGGAGATGAGCAGCTTCGCCCGCTGCCAGGTTGTCTTGCCCTTCAAGTTCACCGCCCCGAACTCAGTCACGACGTACGAGACATCGGCGGCGGGGACGGTGACCATGTCTCCGAGTTCGAGCGTCGGCACTATGTTGGACTTCGCCTGCCCGCCTCTGTTCGTATAGGTGGAGTAGAGGCAGGTGAACGCCTTTCCCCCCGGTGATGCATGAGCACCCCGTATCCAGTCGAGCTGGCCTCCGGTTCCGCTTATCTGGCGCGTCCCCACGGACTCTGAGCACACCTGGCCTCTCAGGTCCACTCTGAGCGCGTTGTTGATGCACACCTGCTTCCGGTTCTGCGCGATAACGTTCAGCGCGTGGGTGTAGTCGCAGGAGAAGCCGGCAATCATGGGATTGTGGTCCACGAAGTCATAGAGCTTCCGTGTCCCGCGCAGTGAGGTCAACACGACCTTGCCCGTATTGACGGATTTCTTAGCGCAGGTGACGATGCCGGCGTTGATGAGGTCGACCACGCCGTCGGTTATCGAACCGGAGTGTACGCCCAGGTCCTTCAGACCCGACTTCATCAACAGGTTGGCGATGGCGGTGGGTATCCCGCCGATGCCAATCTCGATGGTCGACTCGTCCTCCATGAGCCCGACGATGTGTTCCGCAATCATCTCGTCTGCCTTCGTTGCTGGAGAATCGGGCAACTCGGGCACGGAGTACTGCGTGTTCTCCACGACATAATCGACCTGCGAGAGGTGGATGACCTCATCACGGCCGCCGTTGACCCAGGGCTGTGATTCGCTGACCTCGACGACCACCGTGCCGGCAGCATCGCACAGCGCCTTCTCATAGGCGATGGACGCTCCGAAGTTGAAGTAGCCATCCTTGTCCATCGGAGTCACCTGAACGAAGGCGATTTCCGG
>JALNYR010000013.1 GCA_023229725.1 Dehalococcoidia bacterium
GTCGGCGGCGTGTAGATGCGCTCGTCCTGACTGAAGGTGGTCTTCGGGTCGCGCGTCGCGTACCACACCCCATCCTCGTCGGCAACCATCATGTCCCAGAAGTAACGTATGCCTACTTCGCGCGTCCCTCCGGTCCTGTTGGTCACCTTCGTCGTCACTCTGACCGCGGAGTCTGAAATCGAGGAACCCAGCACCTCGACTTCCTGTTCGACCTCCAGGTCGCCGTCGCCGGGCGACCACAGGGTGGAAGCCTCCCTTTGGCCGGAGTCGAACTCGACTCCCCAGGCTCCCATGTAGGCGATTGCGTAGCCACCGGACGGCTCCTCAGAGGAGAACGAGTAATCCGACGTGTAGACCACCTCGCCGGTATAGTCGTAGACCGAGAGATAGGATGTTCCCGGAGACTCGTCTCCCCCGCCGTAGAGCATGTCCGCATCCGCGTGCGGGTGTTCGTCACCGGTGCCGACCGTAAATATCCCGGGTTCAGACGACTCCTCATTGAAAATGCTCACCTTGTAGATGCCATTCGACACAACGTCGATTTCGGAACTGAGCGCCGGCCCGCCGGGCAGAGTCTTGTCCGGTGCGTCCGCCGCCACGGCGCCAAAGGGCAACAGCAGAACAGCAGCCATGGAAGCCGTAAGCAAACCGAAACGTCTTCTCACGTTCATCTCCACCTCCGCTCAGGGACCCTTCGTGTGAGTGCCATCGTACGCCTGCCGGCCGCAGCTACGCAAGACAGGTCAACAGCCGGCAATGGATTGCGCTGTCCCGGACTACGCTCCCTGACGGGCGTTCTCAAAGCAGTGGAGCCAGAGAGCAATGTCCAGCTCGGGCACAGTCCAGCTCGGCGCAAGGCGGCGAACGTACTTCTCCGTGAACAGCTCGAACCAGCGCAGCGCTGTGGTGGCGTCTCCGCTCACGTCCAGCAGCAACGCCAGCGCCAACTGCCGGGAGCCGTCGCCGGCATCCCCCCAACAGAACAGGGGAGAACAATCCCTGACCTCTCTCGATGCCCCCGGCTCAAGGCTGCGCGGATTCCCCTGGTCCTGCCCCAGCGCTGAGTCGAGATCGGTTACGTTGAAGATGGCGCTTTCGCATGAGCCCTGGTACACACGCGTCGGGCGCCGTGCCTCCCGGAAGTCCGGTGTGCCTTCAGGCCGACGCCAATCCGCCATGGCCCAGCATTGTGCCACAGGCTGACGCTCAACGCCAGCGTCGCACACCGACGAGTAGTGTACATTTGTCAATATCGAACGACGCCACGCGCTGCACGAGCGCGCCCCTGGCCGCAGCAGACCACCGCCCCTCCCCACCAACGGAAAGGTTGGCCGAGTGCCGGCCCGTCCGTTCGTTGCCTCTCCTCCTGCTCCGCCGGCTGGGACGGCGCCTCACGCCGTGGTCGACGCCCGCGCGCCCCATCGCCGGCGCCTCCCGTCCCACCAGCACCGTCCAGCGCTCCTTACGGTGGTACCAGGAAGCAAGGGGCGGCCAGCCGCGACCAGGCCGGATTTCTTTCCCGGTGAGATGCCGAAATGCCTCCGGAATCGCCCCAAAAGGCATCGCACGTCGCGCGGCACTGTGGTATGCTTGACATCCGTGAACTTCAGCGATACGTTTGCGCGCTTCCGCGTCGGCCGTTCCGGCAAGTCCCGTGCTGATGCAGATGCAACACGCGGGTACTACAGCGTCGAAGAGACAGGGCGGCACGTCGACCCTCCGGTGACCCGGCAGGCTGTCCACCAGTGGATTAAACGCGGGGTCAATGGCACGAAGCTCGAGGCCTTCCGCGTCGGCCGGGCCTACCTCGTGCAGCAGTCCTCTCTTGAGGCGTTCTGCAAGGCCACCGGCAAGAAGCTGAAGGCCTGAGCGCGTCCTCTCGCCATCGCAGCACCGTTCTTCCGCACTCGCCAGCGACCGACGCATGCTGGCTCTCTTCCGCGCTTGCGCCCGGCGCGTCGAGCTTGGGCACGATCACCGAACCGCCCGGAACGCTGGAATCGCAGCCATCGGCATGCCGACCCGCACCGCTTGACACCGCGCCGCCACACCGTTAGCCTCTGCACGTGAGCAAGCCGCAGCCTCAGGACACGAACAGGACCGAGCCGCTCGTCCCGGACACGGTCCGCCGGCTCCTCGCGACGGGAGAGACGGTCGATGTTCGCTATGTGGCGAAGGGCGCCGAAGCGTACGCGACCGACTCGCGTCTCTTCATCCTCAGAGGTGGGGAGACGTCCAGCATCCTGTACAAGGACATCGCCGGAGTCAGCGAGTCACACCGCGTCGCTCCCTGGCTCATCCTCGCCGGCGCAGCCCTTGTCGCGCTCGGGACAAGCAACATGGTGTTCCCCGTGGCCGGCGCCGTGCTTGTCCTGGTCGGCGTGTTCCGCGGCTCGCACAGGCTGGAAGTACTCGTGTCCGGCCGCAGCGAACCTGAGGTGCTGGAAGGCGCGAGAGAGGTCATCGGCCCGCTTCTGCAGAGGCTCACCGAGAGGGGAGCCAGGAAGCTGAACGCGAAAGTCTAGCCGGTCGCTCCTCCACCGCTCCTAGACTCGCCGTCCCGGGCTGTTCGCATATGCCATGCGCCATTCAGCGTTCGCCCCGCCCATCCGCCCACTTCCCGCCCGCCGGCGCCGCTCTATCGCTCCGCCCTCTTGACAGCGATGGCTATCTGTTATATAACTCTTATAACAGTTTGAGGGTGGGAATGCTGATAGCCATCGACAACAGGGACCCGCGTCCACTGTACCTGCAGATAGCGGCACAGGTGAAAGAGCAGGTGCAGAGGGGCGACCTGCAGCCCGGCGACGAACTGCCGCCGGTGAGGGAACTGGCGGACAGCCTCGGCATCAATCTCCACACCGTCCGCAGCGCCTATATCAGGCTGCGAGATCAGGGTGTCATCGACCTGCGGCTGGGTCGCCGGGCGCGCATCGCGCGCCGGCAGCCGGTGGAGCTGACTCCAGCCGAGGCGGACCGCACACTCGGCGCGCAGGTGCGTGAACTGGTGGCGGACGCATTCCTGCTCGGCCTGTCGACAGAGGACCTCCATGCGTTGCTCGACCGGCAGGCCGGTCACAGCGACGGAGGCGCGGGAAAACACGATTCTCATCCGGAGGAAACGCCATGAAGCTCTCGCTCACTCACCCCTTGTGGACGCACGTGCCCGCCGTGCTTGCGCTGGCGGTGTGCCTTGGCATGCTCGTCGCCGCCGGCCCCCTTCCTTCCAACGGCCCCATCCACTTCGGCGCCGACGGTCGACCTGACGGGTACGGCTCGCCCGCAGGCGCGTTCGCCCTGGTCATCGGGCTGTGCGTCGGTTTCATCCTTCTCTCCGTCTGGATGGACGAATCGTGGGCACGCCAGGAGAGGGAGAAGCGGTTCAACTACTTTGCGTTGCTCGATGAGATAGTCGTCAGCGCGATGGCCGGGATATCGGTCAGCCTGCTGCCCCTGCTGCAGCAGAGCGAGCCCGTATTCAGAATGCCCGCAACCGAGATGCTGGCTTTCGCGGTGCCGGCTGTCGGCGCGGCGGTCCTGCTGGAGAAGATGCGCCCCTTTGCGCCACGCGAGGAGGCTCTGGTTGAGGCAGACACATCAGCCTTGCGGAAGGATATCGACCGGCGACTCAAGAGCGGGGCCACCATCTCGTACACCGACATCCAGAACCCTCTGTACATGAACCTCGTCGCCGTCGGGGTCCCCGCGGTGCTCTTCGTCTCCACGGCGCTGACGGCTGCATCTCAGCCGCTGTGGTCCATCGCGCTCAACCTCGTCTCCGGTCTGCTGCTGGCGTCGTTCTACGGCGGCATGAGGACAACGGTGACGCGCGACCGTATCACGGTGCGCTTCGGCACTCCCGGCTTACGAGTCCTCCGACTGCAGCCGTCCGATGTCGTTCAGGCCGACCTGCGACCCTACCTGCCTCTGCAGGAGTTCGGAGGCTACGGCATCCGCCGGAACAGCCGGATGAGCGGCTACTTCCTCAAGGGGGGCGTTGGCGTGGAGATAGCCACGAAGCAGGGCCGCCGCCTGCTGATTGGGTCCGATCGTCCGGAGCGCCTCGCCGAGGCCGTGCGCGCGGTCGCGGGCCTCGCCGCTACCCCCTCACGACGCGGCTGACCGGCGCCACGCGCAGGTCGTGTCTGAAGCGCCACGCCAGCAGCGCAGTCGCCACCGGGAACGTTCCTCCCCAGACACCGAGCGAGACCATCGCGCCTGCCGGCACGCCAAAGGCGCCAAGCGCCACACCGACGATGGAGGCGATGCCGTTGACGATGAGCAGCCACCTCGTGGCTCGCCTCAGCTTCCCGGGTACGCGCCACGCAATCCCGGCGAACAGCGTTGACAGCCCCATGAAGAAGTAGCCAACGCCCTCGAGCGCGTTCGTGAGAGAGTAGGGACTACCGACTACCAGCATCTCCAGCCCGTTCGTCTGGCCGGACTGCAGCGCATCTCTTACCAGCGTGCCGAGCACGAAGTAGTCGGCCCCGAGGATTGCACCGTAGAGGATGGCAAACACGAGTGCCTGGAGAGCCGGCACCCGCCGGTCGACCGGCAGATACAGATAGATGGCGGCAACGAGGATGGGGAAGGTAACGGCCAGAAGGAAGCAGGGGATGACCCACGCCATGTAGGAAACCGCGTCGAACGCCGCCGCGTACGACTCGATGCCCTGCCATGCAGGCAGCGACATCATCCACGCGGGGAACGCCGCAAGGAACCACACGGTCCACACCGTCGTCAGGACCGCAGCCCAGAATCCCGCGTTCAGCCCCGTCCACGACCACTGCGAGCGCTCAGGCGCCATGTTGCCCCCCCCGCCGACCGTCGATGCGCGGTCGACCCGCAGACAGATTTTACACCAGCCGCCCCCGAGGGACCGAATCTCCCCTGTCGGGCCGGCGTCGCGCCGTCCCGAGACCCGCCTCCCACACACCTGTGGCGCGTCTTCACCCGTGACGCCTCGCCGGCGCCGGAGGCAGTCGACTGGACGTGCCTCGCCTGTACGCATACAATATGTCAACGGCACTCGTTGCCGCGCAGCGTCGTGGGGTAGCCCGGGCTGCCGGTTGGAAGAGCGCATGCACCTACTGCCCAACAGACTTCACATCGATGCCAGAGAGGCTTCCGAGCGTCGGACCAGATTCCGGCACTCCGAGAGCCATCGCCTCCGGGCTGCCTGAAGCCCGAAGCGAGCCACCCGTTTCACCCCTGGCTGTAGAACACCTGTATCGCTGTGCCCGGCGCTGCTGCCACCCGTATCTGGAGAAACCCCACCGCCGCTCGACGGTGACGAAGCCCTTCGGCAGGGCAGCGGCGCGAGCGCCGGACGGAGTATGGAGAACGAATGAACTATCGAGATGACATCCGCAACGTGGCCATTATCGCCCACGTCGACCACGGCAAGACCACGCTTGTGGACGCGCTGCTGAAGCAGAGCCACGTCTTCAGAGACAACCAGAAGATGGGTGAACTGGTCATGGACATGGGCGCCCTCGAGCGCGAACGGGGCATCACCATCATGGCCAAGAACACCGCCGTCACCTACCGCGGCGTGAAGATCAACATCATCGACACGCCCGGGCACGCCGACTTCAGCGGAGAGGTTGAGCGCGTCATCAACATGGCCGACGGGTGTCTACTGCTTGTCGACTCAGCCGAGGGGCCGATGCCTCAGACGCGCTACGTGCTCGCCCAGGCATTCAAGCGGAACCTGGTGCCCATCGTGGTCATCAACAAGGTGGACCGCAAGGATGCACGTATCGCCGAGGTTCTCAGGCTCACCCAGGACCTCTTTCTCGAGCTTGCGACCAGCGCGGACCAGCTCGACTTCCCGGTGTTGTATGCATGCGGCAGGGAAGGCGTCGTGAGCACTGACCCCGCCGCGCGCGGCAAAGACGTCGCCCCGCTGTTCGACTGCATCCTGCAGCGCGTCCCGCCACCGGTAATCCAGGAAGGCGCCTTCCAGATGATTGTCTCCAACCTTGACTACGACAGCCACAAGGGCCGCATCGCCATCGGCAGGGTCTGGAGAGGCAAGGTCGCGGCGCGGGAGTCGCTCGTCTGCCTCGCCGCCGACGGCTCGGCAACTCCCTTTGAGGTCGCCGAGGTCTTCACACACCTCGGTCTCACGCGCTACCAGGTACCGCTGGCTGAAGCAGGCGACATCGTGGCCATCACCGGCATGAAGGAAGTCTCCATCGGCGACACGCTGGCGAGCCCCGAGCAGCCGGATGCGCTGCCCCGCATCGAGATCGGCGAGCCGACGGTCGAGATGACCTTCGGCGTCAACACGTCGCCGTTTTCCGGACGGGAAGGGCAGTTCTGCACCACCCGGCAGCTCCGCAAGCGGCTCTACAAGGAACTGGAGACGAACCTCAGCCTCAGGGTCCAGGACACCGGCAGCGCCGACACATTCCTTGTGAAGGGACGGGGCGAATTGCACCTGTCGATTCTCATCGAGACGATGCGGCGCGAGGGATACGAGTTCGAGGTCTCCAAGCCGGAGGCCATCACGAAGGTGGTGAACGGCACGCTCATGGAACCCGTGGAGGACCTCCTCATCGACACGCGCGAGGAGTTCTACGGCATCATCAGCGAGATGCTCAGCAAGCGCCAGGCGGAACTCGTCGACATGCACAGCGACGGCGCCGGCGGAGTCCGTCTCCAGTACCACATCCCGACCAAGGGGCTCATCGGCTTCCGCAGCGCCTTCGTCACCGCTACCCGCGGCCAGGGCGTGCTCAACTCGGTCTTCCTCGGCTACCAGCCGTGGCGTCGCGAACTCGCGTCAACGCGCAACGGTGTGCTTGTCGCATCGGATGAAGGCAAGGCGGTCGCGTACGGACTCGAGAACACCCAGGAACGCGGTCAGACGTTCATCGAGCCCGGAGCCGAGGTCTACGAGGGTATGATCGTCGGCACGAACCCGCGTATGACGGACATCGCCGTGAACGTGTGCAGGGAGAAGAAGAAGACAAACATGCGCTCGTCCACCTCGGACATCGCCGTCAAACTTGAACCTCCCCTCATCATGAGCCTGGAACGCGCGCTCGACTTCATCGGCCGGGATGAACTCGTTGAGGTCACGCCACTGAACATCCGTCTCAGGAAGAAGCTGCTCACGCAGACGCAGCGCCTGAGAGCCACCGCCGCCTCCCGTCGCTCCTCTGAAGAGTGACGGCAGGGGCAGCGGCAGCTGTTCCCCCGCGCAACACCCTACTTCGGGTCTCTTGTGTACCCGGGACCAGACACGCATAATGCTGCGCAGCATGAGCGTATACCCGACGTTCGCGAGACACGTGCTGGCCCCCGCGTACGACCTTCTCAGAGGAACGCAGACGATGCGGTCTCTGAGCGAACTCGAGGCATCACAGTGGTGGCCGGCCGCGCGCATCGAAGAGCTCCAGTCGGAGCGCCTCCAGCGCCTCACTCACTACGCCTACGAACGCGTCCCCTACTACCGCCGCCTGATGGACAGTCGCGGCATCTCTCCGGACTCCATCAAGACCGCCGCAGACCTGCCGTTGCTGCCGGTTCTCTTCAAGTCAGACGTACGGGAGCATGCCGATGAGCTGCTCGCGCAGGGCTTTCCCCGTCGAGAGCTTGTCCATGGACGCACCGGCGGCTCCACGGGCACGCCGCTCACGTTCTACTCATCGCGAGAGAATCGATACTCGCATGGCGTGGCTCGGGCACTGCGGGCGTTGCAGTGGGCCGGGGTGCACCCGGGGGACGCAACTATCCGCGTCGCCACTCAAGGCAGTCGGGGCTACGCGTCACGACTTGGCGCCCCGGCCCGTTTCCTTTCCCGTGAGACCTTCGAGGATTCCGCCGGCTTCTCCGACTCATCGCTGCCGCTCATCGTGGAGCGCATCGCCAGGCTGCGCCCGCGGGCTCTTCGAGGCTTCCCGAGTGCCCTCTGCATCATCGCCGAGTTCATTCGTGAGTCGGGAACGCGTGCCCCCGAGGTGGGGGCCGTGGTGACAGGCGCCGAGCAGCTCTTCGACGAACAGCGGGCGCTGCTGAGAGACGTGTTCGGAAGCGAACCCTTCAACAAGTACAGTTCGTACGAGAACTTCGACATCGCCTCAGAGTGCGAAGCGCATGCCGGGCTGCATGTCGCGGCGGAAGACCTCATAGTGGAAGTCGTTGACGACGAAGGCCACCCCGTTGAACCGGGACGGCAGGGACTCGTGGTGATCACCGGGCTGCACGAGTATGGCTTGCCCCTGATTCGCTATTGCACAGACGACGAAAGCTCGTTGCTCGAGGGCACGTGCGAGTGTGGTCGCTCACTTCCTCGGCTTTCCAACGTCATCGGCAAGACCGGCAATATCATCCACACACCCTCCGGGAAGAGGCTGTCCCCGTTCGCGCTCCACCCGTCCGGCATCGCCCCTCTCGGCGTCCGTCAATTCCAGTTCATCCAGGAGCGACTCGACCACGTGACAGTGCGAGTCGTCCCGAACACCTGTCTTTCAGTGAGCGACTCACAGGCACTGGCTGCCGCGGTCAGGTCCAACTTCGGCAGTACGCTTGGAGACGATGTCCTTGTAGACGTGCTGGTCGTCGACCGCATCGAGCCGACGCCGGCAGGCAAGCATCTCTTTCTCATCTCGAAGGTCCAGCGTCCTCCCGCAGTGAGACCGCAGTCGACGGAAGCCCTCTGATGGGCAGCTACACCTGGCTTGCACGGCACGTGCTGGCTCCGGGGATGGACCTTCTCCGGGGGACGCACACGATTCGCTGCCTCAAGGACCTGGAGGCATCGCAGTGGTGGCCGCCCGAGCGTGTCGAACAGCTCCAGTCGGAGCGCCTGCGGCGCCTCATCCACCACGCCTACGAACGCGTGCCATACTACCGCCGCCTGATGGATGATTCGGGCGTGAGCCCGGATGCAGTCAGGACGGCCTCAGACCTGGCGAAGCTGCCCGCCCTCACGAAGGTGGACATCAGAGAGCATGTCGGCGAGATGCTCGCCGAGGGTTTCCCGCGTCGCGAACTGCTTGACGGGCACACCGGGGGCTCCACCGGCACGCCGCTGGCCTTCTACTCCTCGCGGGAGGCCCGCCTGTCACACGGCATGGCGCGCTCACTGCGGGCGCTCGAGTGGGCCGGCCTGCGCCCGGGCGACCGAACGGTCCGGGTCATCAAGCGGCGACCCGCCGGCGCCGTGGAAGGAGCTCCGTTCGAGCGCATCTCCCATCGTCTCAACCGTGAGTCGTTCGAGGACTGCGCCGAGTTCTCTGACTCATCGCTGCCGCTCGTCGTCGAGCACATAGAGAGACTGCGGCCACGTGCGCTGCGAGGTTACGCGAGCGCCGTCTGTATCATCGCGGAGTTCATCAGGGACTCCGGGATGCCGTCGCCGGACGTGGGAGCCGTTGTCGTGGGAGGAGAGCAGGTCTTCGCTGAACAACGCGCCCTGCTGCGGGAGGTGTTCCGGACCGAGCCGTTCTCAAGATACAGCTCCTTCGAGAACTTCGATATCGCGATGGAGTGCGAGGCGCACACCGGAATGCACGTGGCGGCGGAGGACCTGATCGTGGAGATCGTCGACGACGGCGGTCACCCCGTCGAACCCGGACGGCAGGGGCGCGTGCTGGTCACGAGCCTGCACGAGTACGGCATGCCGCTCATACGCTACGACACGGACGACGAGAGTTCATTCGTCCCGGGTGCCTGCGCCTGTGGTCGGGCCCTTCCGCGTCTGTCCGACGTCGTCGGCAAGACCGGCAACACCATCTTCACACCATCCGGGAAGCGGCTTTCGCCGCTCACGCTTGGCTCTTCCGGTCTGGCTCCCCTCGGCATACGGCAGTTCCAGTTCATCCAGGAGGAACTCGACCGCGTGACGGTGAAGGTAGTGCCCGGCACGGGCCTCAGCGATGCGGAGGCGCAGGCTCTATCGGTGCGCCTCAAGGCACACTACGCCAGGACCCTGGGCGATGACGTCCGCGTGGACGTGGTCGTCGTCGACCGCATCGAACCAACGCCGGCAGGCAAGCACCTCTTCCTCATCTCGAAAGTGAGCCCTCCACCTCACCCGCGAGCCGGCTCCACGGAGAACGCCTGATGAGCGCCTACCCGTGGTTGGCGCGGCACGTGCTCGCCCCAACCCTCGACACCCTCCGCGGCACCCGCACCATGCAACGCATGGGAGAACTGGAACAGCTGCAGTGGTGGCCGGCCAGCCGCATCCGCGAGGCGCAGGCACAGCGCCTGCAGAGACTCATCTCCCGCTCCTACGAGTGCGTCCCCTTCTACCGGAGGTTGATGGACGAACGTGGCATCCGGCCGGGCGACATCAGAAGCCCCGACGACCTTGCCTGCCTGCCGGCACTGACGAAGAACACCATTCGCGCCCACCTTGAAGACCTGCTGGTGCGAGACGTTCCGCGCGAACGCCTCCGCTCAGGCCGGTCCGGCGGCACCACGGGAGAGCGGCTGGACTACTACTCGACCCGCGAGGAACGCCTCACCTTCGCCCACGCCCGGTGGCTGCTGTCGCTGGAGTGGAGCGGCGCGCAGTTCGGAGAAACTCACCTGTCCATCAGGCAGATGACCGCCGGCACCTCAGGCCGCGAGACCCGGATGCTGCACCGCGCCAGCCTCAGGCTTCAGCGACTCGAGAGAATCGACACGATGCGCGTCACCGAAGAGAACCTCCCCGCGCTTGTCAGCCTCATCCAGCGAACGAAGCCGCGGTCCCTGTTCGCCTATCCCAGCGCACTCGCGCTCATCGCCTCGTACGCACGCGACCACGACCTGTCCTGCCCGACCGTACACGCCGTGTGTGTGGGAGGAGAACGGCTGCAGGACCGGCAGCGGGCTGTCCTGCAGCAGGTCTTCGGCAGCGAGCCCTGCATCAGGTACGGCTCGAACGAATTGCACTCGGTGGCCGCTCAATGTGAAGCGCACGGCGGCCTGCACATCCACGCAGACGACTTCATCATCGAGGTCGTGGACGACGACGGCAATCTCCTCTCCCCGGGCACGCGAGGACGGCTCCTCGTCACAAGCCTGCACAATCACGGCATGCCCTTCATCCGGTACGAAACAGGCGACATCGGCGCGCTGCTGCCGGGCGCGTGCCCGTGCGGCCGTGGTCTACCCCTGCTGGTTCCCCTCATCGGCAGGACTGCGGAGCGCGTATACGGCGCGAACGGGAGATGTGCTGACGCGATGGACCTCGATATCGGCCGGGCCCTGCCTCCCGGCGTGGTGAACTACCAGCTGGTTCAGGAGACCGTCGACCGATTCGTCCTGAGTGTTGTTCCCGCCGCCGGCAACGAAGGGAACTCGTGGGACCCGGTCCCGGGCAGGGTCGCGGACATGATCACCTCCGCCACAGGCTCCAGACCCCGCATCGACCTGCATCTGGTCGACAGCATCGCAATGAACCTGTCGGGCAAGCGCCTCCCGTTCATCTCACACGTGTATCCCGCCACTTCTCGGGCGGAGCGGGATCGACGGTAGTTCCGTCTGCCGAGCTCCCGGTCACGGCGATTGCCCGTTGAATCGAGGGCGCGCATAATCGTTTCGCCGCGTCAGGCCGCGCGACCCAGCGGCCCGCCCCGCAGCCACAAGGTCACAGAATGAGCCTGTACCACGTCCTCGCCCGCCGGGTCATGGCCCCCGCACTGGACCTCGTCAGGGGATGCCACTGCATGTCCTCTCTGGCCGAGCTCGAGAAGAGCCAATGGTGGTCTCCCGACCGTATCGAGGCGCTCCAGCAGGAGCGGCTCGCGCAAACCATCCGGCATGCGTACGCTCACGTGCCCTACTACCGGCAGGTGATGCAGGAACGCGGGCTTGGGCCGGGCGATATCCGCACGTCCGGGGAGCTCGTGAAGCTGCCAATCGTCACCAAGGCCATCATCCGTGAGAGGATGAACGACATGGTCGCCGATAGCGTCCCGGAGAAGGACCTTCTCCCTTCGCGCACCAGCGGCTCTACCGGCAGCCCCCTGGTCTTCCGCATGACGAAGCACGACCGCTACAGCTACGGACGTGCGCGCGGCCTGCTTGCCATGGAGTGGGCCGGCGTCACTCTGGGCGACAGGATCGCTACCTTCGCCAGCACCTTCGGCGTGCCGACAAGGCTGGAGAAAGCCATCAGCCCCGTGAGTGCCCGGTTCCGGCGGGCCATTGTGGTTCCATCCCTGTCCAGCGCGTCACTCGAAGATGTCGTGCGACTCTTGCACCGCGCCAGGCCACATGCGCTGGCCGCGTACCCCAGCGCACTTGCGCTCATCGCCGGGCACATCCGGGATTCGAAGCAGACCGCTCCGCGTCTGCACGCCATACTCACCGGTGGCGAGCAGATGTTCGACCACCAGCGCGCTCTCGTGCGCAACGTGTTCGGATTGGAGCCATTTGCACGATACGGCTCCCGCGAGAACTACGTCCTCGCTGCGGAGTGCGAAGCACACTCCGGACTGCACGTCTTCGTTCAGGACCTGGTGCTGGAGGTTGTTGACGACGATGGCGCCCCGGTGCCGCCGGGCAGCGTGGGCCGAATCCTCATCACGAACCTGCTCGCTCGCGGAATGCCCTTCATCCGCTACGACACCGGCGACCTTGGCGCATATGCCCCCACTCCCTGTCCGTGCGGGCGCGGCATGCCCCTGCTGGACATCCATTCGGGTCGTCGCTGCGACACCGTCTACACGCGCTCCGGCGGAAGATTCCCCGGCACCAGTATCGGGATATCGCGCTTCGGCCTTTTCGGCGTGTCGCAGTTCCAGCTGGTGCAGGAAGACCTGGACCATCTGCTCGTCCGCGCCATCGTCCACGGGGCATCGACACCTGAGTCGGTCGCCTCGGTGAAGCAGGGAATAGAGAGTGTACTGCGCCACAACCTCGGAGCCGATATCGCCATTGAGGTTGAACTCGTCGACCACATCGAGCCGTCCCCCGCGGGGAAGTACGTCCCCGTCATCTCAAAGGTCGACCCGAATTCGTGGCTCAAGAGGGCCGAGGAATGAGCCTGTACCACGCGGTGGCCCGCCACATCCTCGCTCCCGGGTACGATGTACTGAGGGGCACTCACACGGCACAGTTCCTCGGAGAGCTGGAGCGTTCCCAGTGGTGGCCCCGCGAGCGCATCGAGGAGACTCAATCGCAGCGGCTGCGACAGCTCATCGAGCATGCCTACCAGACTGTCCCTCACTATCGCGTCGTCATGCAGCAGCGCCACGTCACGCCGGCGGATATCCGCTCCGCTGCCGACCTGACGCTGCTGCCGGTGCTCACCCGGCCCGAGGTGCAGGAACACAGGGACGAACTGCTGTCCGAGGGTTTCCCCGCAAGGCTGCTCCGTCCGACGAAGACGAGCGGCTCGACCGGAACGCCGCTGCTGTTCTACGGCACGCGGGAGGACCAGCTCAACCGGGGATTCGCTCGTGGCATCCGGGCTCTTGAGTGGACCGGGCTGCGCCTCGGCGATCGGAGTCTCAGCGTAGGCAGAGCACGGCTCTACTCCAGCGAGCGCGAGCGGATGCTTCGCGCGCTCAGCGCACAGTTACGGCACAGGTTGCTGCTTCCCATCGATAGCCTCACGAATGAAGCGCTGCCCGACATCGTCCGGCGCCTCTCGAAGCTGCGCCTTGACGGCATCGGCGGCTATCCCAACGGCGTTGCCCTCCTTGCCGCCGCCATGCTCGACTCGGGCACCCCTCCCCCCGCGCTGAAAGCCGTCGTGACCGGCGGAGCCGAACTGCTCAGCCACGAGCGGAGACTCATCCGAGAGGCCTTTGGACTCGAACCCTGCTCGAACTACAGCGCCTACGAGGCGTTCGCCATCGCCTGCGAGTGCCAGGCACACGAAGGACTCCACATCGCCGCGGAAGACCTGGTCATCGAGATCCTGGACGAGCAGAACCAGCCCGTGCCGCCGGGCACGCCCGGCAGGGTGATTGTCACGAATCTGCACAACTACGGCATGCCGTTCATCCGGTACGACCTTGGAGACGTCGGCACGCTGCTCGAAGGCAATTGCCCCTGCGGTCGGTCGCTGCCGCGACTCGGTGCGCTCGTCGGCAGGAAGAGCAGATTCTTCGTCACGAGGAGCGGCAGGCGTCTCTTCGCCGGCATGCTCTACCTGGACCGCCTCGCCGGACTTGGTATGAGACAGTACCAGGTCGTTCAGGAAGACTTCGACAACGTCGTCATGCGGCTCATACCCCCACCGGGCGAGACGTCTCCGGCCGCGCTGGCATCGCTCGAAGCAAAGGTACGCGACATGTTCGAACCGAAGTTGGGAACAGAACTCACGCTTCACATTGAGTTCGTCGACCACATCCTCCCCACGGAGGCGGGCAAGCACGTTTTCATGTACTCAAGAGTGGCGGGCACTGTCGCCGGGCAGTCATCCACAACGCGGCCGGGAGCGACAGGGGAAAGACCGTGACTCTGTACAACAGGATGGCGCTCAACGTCTTCGCGCCGGCGGCGGACCTCATCCGCGGCACCCACACGATGTCGTCCCTTCGAGAGCTCGAAGCGTCGCAGTGGTGGCCGCGCGAACGGATAGATGAGCTGCAGGCGGGACGTCTGAACCGGCTCATCACACACGCCTACGAGCACGTCCCGTACTACCGACAGATCATGGACGAGCGGGGCCTCAAACCAGCAGACATCCTCTCCGCCGCAGACCTGCGGAAGCTGCCCATTCAAACAAAGGCCACCATCCGCGACGCAGGGGATTCGATTCTATCGGACGGCTTCACAAGGGCGGAGCTGCGTCCGATGTCAACGAGCGGCTCTACCGGCGAGCCGTTCTCTTTCTACAGCAGCGCCGAAGACCAGCTCTCCCACGGCATGGCGCGAGCGCTACTCGCGCTCCAGTGGGCGGGCCTCAGGATAGGCGACCGGTATGCGACTCTCATCCGGCCGAGGCACTACAGCAGATGGCGCGAGCAGTTGCTCCACCGTATGAGCCAGCGCGTCAGGCGGGCGGTCGAACTGGACTACGGCTCGCTCTCGGACGACCACACGGCGCTGCTGGCGCGGCAGCTGCAACTGGGGCGCTTCACCTGTCTGGACGGCACACCACCGCTGTTGTGTCTTCTGGCCGGGTTCATCCGAAGCCGGGGACTCGACGCACCCCGCGTCCAGTCCATCGTCTGCAGCGGCGAGCAGCTCTACCCTCACGAGCGACAACTGCTCCGCGAGACGTTTGGCAGCGAGCCATACTCCGTGTACAGCTCATTCGAGGTCTTCGAAATCGCCGGCGAGTGCCAGGCACATGCGGGCCTGCACGTGCATGCCGAAGACATCGTGGTCGAATTGGTGGACGAGGCGGGAATGCCCGCGCCCGCCGGACACGCGGGTCACATACTCATCACCAACCTGCACAACTACGTGATGCCGTTCGTGCGCTACGCAATCGGCGACATCGGCACACTCGACTCGACCCCGTGCTCATGCGGTCGTCACCTCCCCAGGCTGGTCGGCGTCGTCGGCCGTACCAGTGAGCTGATCGTGGCGCCGGACGGCCGGCGGGTCTTTGCCGCTGATCTCGGTCTCGAATCTTTCGGCTCGCTCGGTGTCAAGCAGTTCCGCATCGTCCAGAACGAGCGCGACAAAGTGATAGCCCTCATCGTCTGGCATGAGGACGTCAGCCCGGACGCCCGCGCGGAGCGGGGAAGACAGATCGCCGAGACGCTTCGCGGCAGGGTCGGGCCAGGTATCGAGGTGAAAGTCGAGACTGTGGAGCACATCGAACCTACCGCCGCGGGCAAGCACCTTGTCGTCGTCTCCCGGCTTGCATCTCGCTTTCCGTACGGTATGCACGCGGCCGACGCGGGAACAACGGAAGACGCGCAGCAGGGAAGGAGCGTGTGAGCCTCTACAGCCGATTCGCGCTTGACATCCTCGCGCCGGCGGCGGACCTCATCCGCGGCACTCACACGATGTCGTGCCTTCGAGAGCTCGAAGCGTCGCAGTGGTGGCCGCGCGAGCGCATAGACGAGCTGCAGGCGGGACGTCTGAACCGGCTCATCACACACGCCTACGAGCACGTCCCATACTACCGACGCATCATGAACGAGCGGGGCCTGAAACCAGCAGACATCCTCTCCGCCGCGGACCTGCGGAGACTGCCGGTGCTGACGAGAGAACTCGTGCGCGCCAACTTCGATGACCTCGTGGCGGATGACATCCCGCGCAGCCGAATCAAGAGAGCGACGACCGGAGGGTCGACGGGCACACCCCTCGTCTTCTGCACGACGGCCGAGGACCAGCGCACGCACGGTTTCGCACGCGGCATCCGAGCGGTCGAGTTCGCGGGGCTGCGCCTGGGAGACAGGCGCATGCTGATACGCATCGCCCGCCACCACGCGTCCTCCCGGGAGCGGTTGTTGCACCGGTTCAGTCGACTGGCTGAAGGCGTGACGGAAGTCGATGCGCGGGACATCACACTGGACAGCCTGCCGGCCATCGTCGCGCGGCTGCGCCGGCCGGACATGCGGTGTCTCACCGGCTACCCCGCGGCCGTCGCCTTCATCGCCGCCTGGATTCGCGAATCTGGAGTCACTCCCCCTGAACTGGACACAGTCGTCACCGGCGGCGAGCAGCTGTTCGAACACCAGCGACAGCGGATACGGGACGTCTTTGGCGTCGAGCCCTTCTCCAAGTACTCCTGCCAGGAGGTATTCGAGGTTGCGATGGAGTGCGAGGCCCACACCGGCCTGCACGTTGCAGCCGAGGACATCGTCGTGGAGATTGCCGATGAGAGCGGCAACCCGGAACCCGCCGGACGAGAGGGGCGCGTCCTCCTCACCAACCTCCACAACTACGCGATGCCGTTCATCCGGTACGAGAACGGAGATTCCAGCTCCCTCGTGGCGGACGCGTGCCCCTGCGGCCGGGCTCTGCCTCTCCTCTCTCATGTGGTCGGGAGAAGATTCGACATCATCCACACACCGTCGGGCAGGCGCATCACGGGTTCGAACCTCGGCTCGAACCGCCTCGCGCTGTTCCCGGTGCTGCAGTTCCAGTTCGTCCAGGAGGAACTCGACTGCCTTGTCGTCCGCGTCGTCCCGCGCGCCGGTACGGGACCGGAGGAACTCGACGACATGCGACGCCGCATCCCGCCGATGTTCAACGAGATTGTCGGCGACGACGTACGAGTGGAGGTCCGGTTCTGCGAGCACATCGCGCTCACGTCAGGAGGGAAGCATCTCCTCGTCATCTCGAAAGTCGATCCCGATTCCTGGCTCAAACGTGCATCATCATGAGCCAACGTGAGCGGCCGGAACGTCGCAGCTTCGCATCCGCGGCACGCCTCATCCACAACGGGGGCCGCAACGTTATCCGAAGTATGCTATTCAGAGCCTCATGGAGCCGCTGCTCCGGTCCTCTGCAGGGCGCGAGGCACGGTAACCCGTTGTGACTTGAAGAAGGACTTGTGACACAATTGGAGGAGCTATGACAACCGTCGTCGAGCCTGAGCGTCCTCAGCGACGGACGCCCGGCAGGCGCCTGCTTCTGGTCGTCGCCGGTGTGGCTCTCGCCATCGTCCTCATCATCGTGGGCGCCTGCTCCATCGGAGGAGACGACGCCCCCTCGCTGAACGCCCCGGGGAACCCGGGCGAGAACCTCGGACCCTACATCGCGGAAGCGAGCTTCGTGATGCAGAACAGCGCCACGTTGTCCTCCGAGGCGCAGCAACTCTGGCGCGACCTTACGCTCGACCAGGTCATCGCCCAGGGATTGCCCTTCGCGAGGTACAACAGGTACTACACGCGCTTCTTCCTCAAGGAGGGTGAAGTAGTCGAGCTACTCATGGAGTCCAGCGTGCCGCTGGGAGCCGACCTGACCGACACGACCGAGGGCATCTCCGTCATGCTCATCCCGGGCAACGCGCCCTACGGCCATTCCAGCGCCAGGGACTATCTTCCGCCAACGGAAACCGGCAACGGGGGATACTTCAAGGGACTCGCCAGGACCGGTGGCAACTGGCAGATACGCTGGGCAATCGCAGCCCTCAGCAGCGACTACTACTGGCTCATTCTGACGAACACCGCGCGACAGGACGCGTGGTGCCATCTGACCATCGGCGTGCCTTCGGGCTAGAGGAGCGAAGATGGACGACGAGAAGGGCGAGTCCGAATCATTCGAGGGCTACCACATACCGGAGGACAGTGACGTTGAGAAGGCCCTCGACGAGTACAAGGCGGCCGACGAGGACCTCTGGAAACTGACGCGCAAGTACCTCTACCCGCCCGAGGAAGTCCCCTACGTGGGCCAGCGTCAGCTCGTGTTTCCGACCGTGGCGGCACGGGAGGACTACCACCAGGTGCGTCGGAAAGCTGCGGAGGCACAGGAACGCTACGAGCGCATAGCCCATGAACGCCAGCAGCAGGGGAGCGGCTCCACCGGAGCATGAGGTCGCACACCCGGCAACGGGGAAAAGGCCGGACGCTAGCTCAGCGCCAGGTGATACGGCAGAGAGAAGGGCCATGCGCCGGGGCGTGTCACACCACACCGCAGCTGCAGGCATGAGTGCTGTCGCGGTCCGGCACCTGTACGGAACCTGGCGCCCGCCGCGGAGTTGGTAGAGCCGGCCTGTGTGCGCTACCCTTCCCGATGTGAGACCGCTGCGGCGGTCGGAGGCGAGGCATGGGCAAACCCAACACGCTCTACTACATCGCGGCCGGCGGCGCCGTTGTGCTGCTCGTCACCGCCGCCATCGGACTCTCGTCGTTTGGCGCGGGCGAGGCAGCCGCGGCTTCGCAGCAGGAAGCACTGCGCAACGCGTACGAGCAGGGCTACCTCGACGGCTACGCTATGCGCTATCAGGAAGAGTACAACGCGGCGGCAGCAGCCCGTGTGGAACAGAGCAGGACGATGTACACCACACCAACGAGAACCGGCTGCGCGCCGTCATCCTGCGACGTACCGGATTCACGGGCCGAAGACGAAGACGAACAAGTCGGCGACGACATGAGCGAGTGACCGTTTCGCTGTGCAACTCGTATCGCAGTCGCGGCGTGTCCGGCACGCCGCGCGGGAGACAACACGATGTCGGACACACAAGCTGGTGAAGAGGTTCGCGGGTGGGCGGCGAGACTGCAGGAAGCGGAGCGGGCCTACTGGAGTCAGGTTTCGAAGTACGTCGTTCTTACGCCGGAGAATGCCGGCGAGCCGAAGAAACGGCCGTCCCGTGTGTTCGACGTGGCAGCCATCAGGGAATTCGAAGCCGCAGAGCTGGAGCGCCGCAAGGCAGCCGATGAATTCCACGCGATGCTCATGCGCCGGGCACGCGCCATGGATGAGTGATGACTCCCCTCCCTATCACACCAGGAACAGCCAGTAGATACCAACGCAGATAGCCGTGAGCGGCACACCGGTGCGTGCGAACTCGGCGAAGCTGAGGCTCTCCCCACACCTGCGCTCGGCATTCTGAATGATGATGACATTGCTCGCCGCGCCGAGGATAGTGAATGTCCCGGCGATTGTCGCCCCCGCGGCAAGCGCCATGTACGCCGCCGTTCCGGCTCCGAGGCCATCCAGCAACGGCAGATAGAGCGCTGTGAGCGGTACGTTGGAGAGGAGCTGCGAGGCGAGCACGCTCAACATCATGATGACGCCCGGCGAGGCAAGTTCAAGCCCTGAGCGGTCTATCGCCGTCTGCAAGTAGCCGGAGAGCCACACGCTCTCCATCAGCACGAACATCGCGGCGAAGAATACGAGCGTCGTCCAGTCTATTCGGCGCACCGTCTCGAGGCGCCTCGGGCTCAGCAACAGCACCGGCAACGCCGTGCCAAGCGCGATGTATGTCAGGCGGAAGTCCACGACTACGCCCAGGAACGTGAGCGACACCTTCACGAGCAGCATCACAGCCAGGACAACGAGAGAAACGCGGCAGAGGCGCGCCAGTGACGGATCCGCAAGAACCGGGCAAACCTGCGTCATGCGCACGCCATCGCACTCCCGCCGGTATACCACCCGCAGCACCCCGAACGCCGCGAGCAGACAGAGCACGGTCGGCGCCAGGAGATGGCTGCCGAACGTGACGAAGGGGTTCTGCACGTCGCCGTGTATGGCGACGAGGAGGTTCTGCGGGTTGCCGATGGGGCTCGCCACGCTGCCGATGGTAATGGCACTGGCAAGCGCCAGGAGCATCATCTGCGGCCGCCGGCCGGCGCTCTTCGCAAGCGCCAGCACGACGGGTGTGCCGATGATTGCGATGGTGTCGTTCATCAGCAACGCTGAGAGCAGCCCCATCACGAACAGTACGGCCAGCAGCAGCTGGTCCACGGTACGCGCCCGCCGGAAGAGGCGGTAGGACACGTAGGAGAGGTACCCGCTCTCCTCCATCGCCTGACCGACCACGAACATGCCGAAGAGGAACACCATGACGTCGAGGTTGATGGCGCGCAGCGCGGAGCCCGGAGTGATGCTTCCGGCCAGCAGCACGGCAACCGCGCCGAGGAGCATTATCTGCCATATCTGGAGCCGGAAGCGGCCGATGCGTCGCACTGCGATAAGGGCGAAGACGCAGGCAAGCACGATGAGTGGAGTCATCTTGATGGCGGCGGAAGCTCACGACGTCGCGCAGCTTCGGCTCGGCGTCACACGGAGATGGTGCACGGTCCGGGCGCCCCGGTCAGCCGCCCACGGACTGGCACATCGAGTGGCGAAACAACGCGCGGCCAGAGTGTAGCACCGCCGCCTCGTGTGCACAAACGGATTCCTCTGACACGACCCGAGAGACACAATCGCGAGTTGACTGTTGTCAACGCACCATCATACGCGTGGCCCGACGTTCAGCCACGATGGAACCTCGTGCCACGCAGCCCGCACCTGGCGCCGGTGGGATTGCCACTCGGGGTCGTGTTTCTCCAGCAGTCCCCAGAACCGCTTCGAGTGGTCCATCCGGACCGTGTGGCAGAGCTCGTGGAGCATCACGTGCCGAACCAGTTCGGGAGCGATGAAGAGAAGCCGCACGTTCAAGCTCACGGCGCCCTGCCGCGAGCAGCTCGCCCATCGCGTCCGTTGCGAGCGCACGACGACTCTTCCAAACGTGAACTCTGCGTGCAGCGCAAGCTCCCGGAGCCACGGTTCGAGGACCGTCTTCGCCTTCCTGCGCAGCCAGCGGAGCAGTGCGTCCCGGCAGGCATCGCAATCGCAGGTATTCCCCGAGAGGATGACACGCTGCTCCGGATACTCCGTCGCGGTCACCCGTCTCGAAGCCGTGGGGCGGTACTCCACCGACCACGACTGTCCCACTGCCGCAAGCGCCACAGCGCCAGGGAGAGCGGTGGAGGACTTGCTCTCCCGCGCTGTGCGACTTGCCGCAAGTCGACTCGCCGTTCGCTCCAGCCACGCGCGGTGTCTCTCAACGAGCTCCGGGACGTGCCTCTCGCTGTAGCCCTGCGGCAGCACGACCACCAATCCGCCGGAGGCCGACAACCGGAGCCAGACATGCCGCGCGCGCGTGCTTCGCCGTATCGTGTAGTCCATATCCGGTTGCTGCACAGGACGAGAGACCGTCACCTGCGGCCGGCCGCGTCGACCTCCGGCTTATATCCGACGTAGATGCCATAGCCGAAGTAGCGGAGCATCCGCCCGGCCGACGCGGGCACCTTGAGCGCCGTTCGCGCGAAGCTCCGGTACTCCGCGTTGGAGAAGAAGCCGCGGACGAAGCTCCCCCATGCCGCGACGAACTCGTGGGCGTCCGCCTGCCTCACCTCGCTGCACCACTGTTCGAGGATGCCAGTCCGGTGGATGTGCTCCGACACCGCATCGAAGCCGCATTGCTCCAGCAGCCGGCTCCAGCTCCCTTTCGCGTCCATGAACCGCGCGCCGGTGACGCGCTCCAGGTAGGCAGCGAGGTCGCCAGGCGGTGACTCCAGCCAGACGCACTCGTTCATGCCTACCGTACCGCCTGGCTTCGCCACCCGCCGGTACTCAGACAGGGCACGCACGCGGTCCGGGATGAAGGAGTTCACCGACTCGGACAGAACCACGTCAAAGGAGCCGTCGTCGAACGGCAGCGCCGTGCCGCTCCCCACCAGGAACGCGGCCCTCTCCGTCAGCCCCTTCTTCCGCGCGCGGCGCGCGGACCGCCGCACCATCGCCGGGGAGATATCCACCCCGACGACCCTCGCCTGAAGACGTGCGGCCAGGTAGCACGCGCTCGTGCCGACGCCACAGCCGACCACGAGCACGCGAGAGCCACCCTGCACGTGGCACAGCCGGGCCAGTTCGTCCGTGGCGCCCCGGCCACCAAGGTGTTTCGTCACACCCAGGTTCGCCTGCAGGGCGAAGTAGGTACTGTCGGAAGTGCGATTCATCTCACGCAAATCGTCAACCGCCGCCGCGCCACGCCGTGCCCCCTTGAGAACCGGGAGGCGCGACCAGCGCCGGTGGACAGACTCACCCCAGGCACGAATCGTACCACGAGCCTGCTTGCGCGGGGAGACGGCAACTCCAGCGACCGGACTATAGACACCGGCAACCGGTTTGTCCTATCGTGATTCCATGGCGACGGCGGACCCCTTCGACCACGTTGCGGCGAAGTACGACGCGTGGTACGACTCACCGGAGGGTCGGGCTCTCTTCGACCAGGAGGTCGAGGCCCTGCTGCTGGTGAAAGGGCGCGTGCCCGGAAGGTGGCTCGAGGTGGGCGTGGGCACGGGGCGTTTCGCCTCGGCATTCGGCGTGGAGGACGGCGTCGACCCGTCGCAGTCGATGCGCAACCTCGCGGCGCAGCGAGGCATCCACGCGCGGGAGGGAGCGGCCGAGGCGCTGCCCTACGACGATGGCTCGTTCGATGGCGTGCTGGTGGTGGCGACTCTCTGCTTCACCACAGACCCGGCACAGTCGCTGCGCGAGTTCTTGCGCGTGCTCAGGCCGGAGGGGACGCTTGTCATCGGGCTCATTCCCTCGGCCAGCCCGTGGGGGCAGGAATACGCCCGCAAGGGGGCTGCCGGCCATCCCCTCTTCTCGCACGCCCGGTTCCTCGACGTGGACGAGACGGTGCGCATGGCCGCCGACGCGGGTCTCATTCTGACGGATGCCGCAAGCGCCCTCCTCCAGCCTCCAGGCAGGGCTCCCGCGCACAGTCATCGCGTCGAGCGCGGCGCCGTCCCGGGCGCCGGATTCGTCGCGCTGCGCTTCAGAAGGCGCGGCAGGTTCGCCGACGCGCAGGGCGGCCGTTCGTCGCCGGTGCCGCACCCCGCCCCGTGAGTCGCCATCCCTGGTCGGTCGTCTGCCGACGGCGCACGAACCGCCATGGTGGCACTATCCCGCGACGCCGCACGGGGCTAGAATGGCCCTGCACCCAGCGCAGCCCGGTGGGGGAGGCCTCGGCAATGATTAAGCTCGTCTCACTCGTCTACAGGAAGAAGGGTCTCAGCAACCCCGAGTTCTACGGCCACTGGAAGGACAAGCACGGCCCCCTCGTCGCGCGGATGGCCCCGTTCCTGAGGCGCTACGTGCAGAATCACCCGCTGGACTGGCCGGGGCTGAGCTACGACGCCGACGGCATCGTCGAGATGTGGTTCGATACCGAAGACGATGCCCGGAGGTACCTGGAGTGGCGCAACACCGCCGAGGCTTACGAGTTACGTGAGGACGAAGACCGTTTCCAGGATTTCAAGAAGACGCGACGGTTCGTGGTTGTGGAGCACATGTTCGAAACCGTCGGTCGCCCCTGGGTGTCCGGCTCCGCCCTCCCCGACGGGGAGGGGTAGACGGCCCAGCCGCCTCGCGGGCCGGCGTCAGGCGCCGCGTGCGAACTCGAGCGCCGTCGGAAGAGACTCGACGAAATCCCGTATCTCGTCGCGCACGCGACGGTACACCTTCAGCTTCTCCACTTCACTCTGGGTGCCTGCGGCCAGCGTGTACGGGTCGTCAAACCCGACATGTACCCTGGTGCCCCCGCCCGGGAACACGGGACATGCCTCCTGCGCCTGATCGCACAGCGTCACGACATAGTCGAACGGGATGCCCTTCACATCGTTCACATGCTTCGAGCGCTGCTTCGAGATGTCCACGCCTACCTCGGCCATCACCTTCACAGCGAGAGGGTTCACACCGCGAGGGTCCACTCCGGCGGAGTACGCCTCGATGACATCGCCCTTCAGATAACGGGCCCATCCCTCGGCCATCTGGCTGCGCGAAGCGTTGGCGGCGCAGAGAAACAGTACTCTCACTCCCTCACTCATGGAGACCTCCGGTTCGGCCCGTCATTCTAGCGCACCCCGGCCGGAGGCGCCCGCGCTTGCCACGGCACGGGTGTCGTGGGCTACAATGGTGCTGTGTGCCGTGCGCGGCGCAGGAGGAGGATTCTCGCCCGATGATTAAGGTCATCTCTCTCGTGTACCGGAAGACGGGCATCAGCGCCAAGCAGTTTCTATCCTACTGGCAGGACAAGCACGGCCCCCTGGCCGTAGAAGTCATCCCCGGCGTGCTGCACTACACGCAGAACCATCCCCTCACCAGTCCCGGTCTTGAAGACGACGCCGACGGCATCGTGGAGATGTGGTTCGAAGACCTGGATGCTTACGAGGACTACATCGAGTGGCGCGCAGGGCCCGACGCTCAGGTGATGAAGGAGAGCGAAGACAAATTCCTGGACGAGTCGCGTACGCGCCGGTACCTCGTGGAAGAGCACGTCTTCAAGAAGGTCGGCCTCCACGGCCCGGTGGCCCGCCTCGACTAGTCGTGCACCCGCAACCTGAGAGGCCGGCCTGTCCCGACGGCAACCTGCTACACTTCCAGAAGAGACCCGCTGCCGGAGAGGAGCACGCTCTTGGACTACATGCACGGCCAGCCGAAGGAACTCACGAAAGAGGAGATGGTCTACCTCCTGAGGAAGGCGAAGTACGGCCGCCTCGGCCTGTCGTTCGAGAACGAGCCCTACACCGTTCCGGTCTCACATGTGTACAACGGAGACCGCATCTGGTTCCACATAGCCAGAGGCGGCAAGACAACCACCTACCTCCAGGCCAATCCACTGATCTGCTTCCAGGTTGATGAGCTCACCTACAGAGGCTGGGGCTCCGTCATCTGCTACGGGAAGGTCACGCTCAGTGAGGACGTCGCGGCCAAGCGGCAGTACGCGAAGCTGTCGACCGGGTCTGACCCATCCGATGAAGAGCTCCAGCAGATGGCCGTCTACATCTGCACCCTCGCCATCGACGAGATGACCGGGCGCAAGAGCCCGGGCTACGTGGTCTCCGGCGGGGAGACTGCCGCTCCCCCCGCGGTGTCGAAGCCGACCGCGAGCGCCTCCAAGTCCTGGAGAAGCGCTGGCAACTCGCTGCGGAAGCCCGCCAAGCCGCTCACAGGTCACGTGCGGGCGACGTCCGAATAGCGGAGACTGCAACCGGCTGTCGACTTCACGCAGCCACGGAATCCCATCATGGAATCCGGCCTGACGCCCCGGCTCATCGACAACAGCGGGCGGACCGCAGCCGCACACGCGTCCACCACACCCCGTCCAGGCTCGCGCTAGAGACCGATCGGCGTTATCTGGTACTTGAAGGCGTATCCCGCCTTGACGGCCGCAGCCTCGATTGCGGTGCGCACCTTCTTGAAGTCGAACGAGTAGGTGTACTGCTTCCCGAACAGCTCCGACTGCTCCTGGATGGAACCCTCCCTCGGGCCGGCGCCCGTCTTGTAGGTCTCCTTCTTGAAGCCGAAGCCGGGGCCGAAGTCACTGTCGCCCGACGACATGCCGGAACTCGCTTCCTTCAGCAACTCCGTGAAACGCAGCTCCTTCTTCGCATCATCCACGCGGAACTTCGCCATGTAGGTGAGCTTCTTCTTGGACAGAAGCACCTTGCGCTCCGCAACGGTGAACTCGAGCGTGTAGACGCCCTTCTTCTCCTTCAACTCCGCGGGAATACCCTTTGCGGTCGCCTTGATGTCGTCAAGCAGCGTCGCCATATTCTCCTCCTGCTCCTGTCGCTCCGAACCGCAAGGATAGCGCACTTCGCCCGGCGCTGCCGCCGGCGCAACGCGTCCCTGACGGGCGACCCGGTCCACGCGGTTCCCACCGGACCGGTTCTCCATCCGCCCACAACGCGTCCTCCGACGTCCGGAGCGGGTCTCAACGGCCCTGCTGGCTCTGCGCCACTTCGAGCCGCGCAAGGAGGTCGAGGCGGGGCGGAGCGAAGATCTCGATGACCTTGCAGCCCGACTCGTACGTGTGCGAACCATGGCGGGCGCCCGACGGCACCGTCAGGATGTCGCCCGCCTTGATGCGATACAGCTTGCCATCAACCACCGCATCCCGTTCGCCCTCCAGCACGATGACTATCTCCTCCGGCTCATGGCTGTGCACCGGAAATGAGCAGTTCGGTTCTTGCACGATGAAGCTGATTGTCATGTTCTTCGACGCATACAGGTGCGCCAGCGCGCCGGGACCAAGCTGCAGCGGCGGCAAGCTCCAGCAGCGTTTCACCCGCTTCATTTCCTCGGCGCTTGCCCTCGTTTCCTTCGCCTCCGTCATCGCCAATCCCTCCTGTTCTCGCTCCGTTGTGTGCGACCGCGTCCGCCCGGAACCGAGCACGCGTTCCACATCACCACGCCCCGGCTCTACGGTCCGTCGGCGGACACGTACAGAATATGCCATTGTCCGGATTTTCGCTATCATGTTGCCGGCGTCTTCCCACGAACAGAGACCATCACTCCCGGCGGAAGGATACGATTCTCGTGCGAGACGGCCACCCTGAAGGAGGATGACATGAGGCTGCCTGACTACATCATCGTCGACGAGGTCAAGAGGGTCTGCAAGGAGCTGGGCATCCGTGACTGGACCAGTCTGAAGGAGCCGGTTGTGACGGCTGACGAAGCGAAGAAGATCCTCGCTGAGGTCAACGTCACGAAGATGCCCATCGCGCTTGACGACTTCCGCATCGGCCTTCAGGTCGAACTGGAGCACGGCACCGTCTTCCCGGACGCAAACGTCACCAACAACCATCCGGTGCTGACCGGCAAGATAGTGATGGCGCACATGAAGGAATCCCTGGACTACTACCAGCGACTGGACGTCGCCGAGATAGAAGGCGACATGGCTAAGGCCGCCGCGAAGGGCGACGCCGCGAAGTTGCTGGCGAAGTACAAGAAGCTGGTCCAGGCGAAACTCGAGCTGGCCGAGGCGGAGAAGAAAGCCGCGGGGTAGGCGACACAGGCACGCGGCACCGTCGGCGCCTGCCGAACTACAGCAGGTTCCGCCACGGGCGGCGCGCGCCGATGTCGACGCCCGACCCGGTGGCTATGGCGTCGCGTTGCCGGCTCCGTCCGTGTAGCCCTGCGCGTAGCCTTCCGAGAAGCCAAGGCCGTAGCAATCGCGACGGTCATCGGACATCTCGGGCTGCTGTCCCGCCGCGAGGCCGGCGGCATAACCCCGGTCGTACGATTCCTGGAGCGCCGCGCTGTCGGAGCTGCAGCCGGCGAGCAGGCCGCAGAGGACAAGCGCGACGATGAGTGCAAAACGCACCGCCGGTCCGGCCATCGTCATCCCTTTCATTGTGCTGGTCCGCAGCCGGGCGTCCGTCCCGGCTGACAGCCAAGCCGTCGCTCGAAGGCGCTGTTCATCATCCGTATGAACTCGTCGCGCTCCAGCAGCGGCCGCCGCACCTCTCTCAGAGTCTCCTCGCGCATGCTGCCGGTGTGCGCCAGCTCCGAGCCGGCCCGTTGCGCCGCGGCGAGGACGTCGCTGACATCGAGGCCGTTGGCCTGCATGAACCGCAGCGCCAACCCGTGCGGGCGCAGTAGCGCGCCGGCAAACCGCCGGTGGTGGGAGCGACTCAGGTCAGCAACCTGGGACACGAGCGAGTCGAACGCAGACTCCTCGTAGAAGCCGGAGGTGGAGATGAGCACCACAGCCTTGCCCGTCGCGTACGGCGAGGCGACGTGGCCCGTGCGCCCGTCCTGCACCTCAAACATGGGCGAGAGCAGCATCACGGTGCGCTCCATGACACGCACCAGCCCTTCCGACATCCCGCCCAGGTGCACCGGCGTCGACAGTACCCAGACATCGGCCGAAGCCATGCGGTCGACAAGGCCGGTCATGTCGTCCTTGTGGATACACACGCCCGGCGTCCTGTACCAGCAGACCATCCTGCTGCAGCAGGGCTCCACGTGCATCTTGTACGCGGATGCCGGCTGCACCTCCGCGCCCGCCTCCATCGCGCCGGCAATGAAGCGCTCAAGCAGCAACGCGGTGTTGCCTTTCTCTCCATGGGGACTGCCATCGATGGCGACAATCTTCATGGCGCGATTATGCCACACGAATGCCTCGCGGCCAATCTCCACGTCCGTTCGCGCGTTGCACATCCCTCCCGCACGATGCATAATCGAGACACCAACGGAGGAGGTGGCGGACATG
>JALNYR010000177.1 GCA_023229725.1 Dehalococcoidia bacterium
ACGGGAGCTGGGGCTGAGCGGCTGGGACCGGATGAGCATGGCGTGTCTCGCGTCCCGCTTCCCGCATGGCTTCGAGGTGACGCCGAAGCGAGTCGACCGGGTCGACCGCGCCGAGGAGTTCATCCGCTCCCTGGGTTTCCGGGCCG
Organism: Dehalococcoidia bacterium; assembly: GCA_023229725.1. Lineage (GTDB taxonomy): Bacteria > Chloroflexota > Dehalococcoidia > GIF9 > AB-539-J10 > SKVJ01. The sequence goes on from JALNYR010000177.1 coordinate 147, forward strand.
TGCGCGTGCGCCACTTCCCGAACGACCTCGCGGTGGTGGAAACGGACGACCACGCCAGGCTGCTGGAACTGCGTCGGACCATCGTGCCACGGCTGCGCGAGCTCGGCTTCTCGTTCGTGTCGCTCGACCTCGAAGACTTCGCCAGCGGCAAGATGAACCGGACGGTGGACACCGTCCCGGATGCCTGAGCGCTCCCGGCTCCCCGGCCTGTCTTGTTCTCACGAAGCCGTTGTGCCATGCTGACCCTGGCACACAGGGTCGCCTGCTTCCCGTTCTCCGCGCGAAGAAGTTGCGTACGGGTGAAGCCGTTTTCCCGTTGGCTCGCCCTCAACAGGCGGGGATTCCGCAACCACGGGCAGCCATCCACCGTTATACGGATGAAGAGTGAGAGAGGAGCGCCTTGATTCTGCAGCAATCGCTTGATTTCTTCGTGAACTGGTTCTCCAATCCAAGCTTCGCCGCGATGGGCCTCGCCATCCTGCTGGGAGCGTTCTGGTTTGCCCTCTACCGGCCGCCGCTGCGGGGCTACGGATTCCTGCCGGTCGTCATGGGAATCTCCGCCATCCTGGCGCTGCTCGCCATCGTGGCGATACAGATGCCCCTGCAGGCGCTCACCGGCCTGCTGCTCTCACGCGCATTCGCACCCGAGACGATTATGACGTGGATCTACGTGCTCGGCATCCCGCAGATACTGCTCTCCGGGCTGGTTCAGGAGGCTGCGAAGCTGCTGCCGGTCCTCTACGTCTGGCAGCGCTCCGACCGATTCCTCGACCCGAAGGTCGGCCTCATCGTCGGCGCCGCCGCGGGATTGGGCTTCGGCGTCTTCGAAGCGATGTGGGCGCTGAACCAGGCCTACGCGGCTGGCTGGACGTGGGCCGCCGTGTCGACCGCCGGCTTCCTGGGACTGACCCCTGTCTGGGAACGGTTCTCCGCGGTAGCGGGCCACATTGCGTTCTCAGCGCTCGCCGGCTACGGTCTCTCCCGTGAACGGGGCTGGATCTTCTACCTCATCGCCGCGGGGCTGCACAGCCTCATGAACTACACCGTCATCCTGCTGCAGTCGCAGCTCATCTCCATCACCACGCTCGAGATACTGGCGGCAATGGTGGCGCTCGGCGCAACTGTCTGGGCGCTGGTGCTGCGGCATTCCGGCGAGGGCGCCCCGTGGTCGGGACGCGGCTACCGCAAGCGCCTGCACCTCGGCAAGGAGCCGTCGGAGTATGCGAAGCAGCAGTCCTCGTGACGGGAAGGCATGAACGACCAGGTCCGCGACCCAAAGGGAGGAGCCATGATGAGGCCCGGAGCCGACATCGACAGGCGCGGCGCCCTTCGCTGGGAGATTGCGGGATTCTTCTTCATCGTCGGACTGGGCACGGCGCTGCACTTCGTCTTCGACTGGTCGAGAGGTTTCCTTCTCCTGGCCCCGTTCGCGGCCGTCAACGAGAGCATCTGGGAGCACCTGAAGCTCGCCTTCTGGCCGGCGCTCGTGTGGGCGCTGTGTGAGAACGGTCCGCTGCACGGCAGGATAAGCAACTTCCGCCTCGCGAAGACAGCGGGCATTGCCCTCATGCCGCTCGCCATCACTGCGCTCTTCTACGCCTACAGCACCGTTCTGGGACGCAACGTCTTCGCACTGGCCATCGCCACTTTCGTCATCGCGGTGGCAGCCGGCCAGTACGTCAGCTGCCGCATCATGACGGCCGATGAGATGAACCCGTACCTGAACCGCATTGCTCCGGGACTCATCATCCTGCTCGCCGTGCTGTTCATCGTTTTCACCTTCCTGCCGCCGGAGGTCGGGCTGTTCAGGGACAGCGCCACCGGCGCCTTCGGCATACCTGGCTGAGCGCGCCTCCTCATCGGCTGAATCGCCGCAGGGTTCTGATTTGACAGCCCTCCAAGCGTGGCCCTACGCTTTGCCATGAAACCACAAACCATTCGAGAAAGCTTGCTGTCACTCGCTTTCGCGCTCATGGTCATTGTCGTCGGGGGCGCCGTGGGCCATCCCGACACGGCTGCAGCTGCGCCGGAGGACGGCACCGACCTGCCTGCGGTCGAGATCCGTGAGTACGAGGGCCTGGACCTCTCCTCCATCAACGACTTCCGTGAGAACTCCATCCACGGACCGCAGTTCGTCGATGTGTCTCAGTACACCCTGGCCGTCACCGGACTGGTCGAGAACGAGCAGAGCTACAGCTACGACGACGTGGTCAACAGCCACGACGCGTACCGGAAGGTCGTGACGCTGTCTTGCGTCGAGGGCTGGGACGTGACCCTGCTGTGGGAAGGCGTGCTCGTGAAGGACCTGCTGGAAGAGGCGGGGGTGAGGCCCGAGGCAACCACCGTCATCTTCAAGGCCGAGGACGGCTACACCACTACGCTTCCCGTGGAGTACATCATGGACGGCGACATCCTTCTGGCGTACCGCATGAACGGTGTGACGCTTCCGCCCGAGCGGGGCTTCCCCTTCCAGCTTGTCGCCGAGAGCAAGTGGGGCTACAAGTGGATTAAGTGGGTGACCGAGATAGAGCTGTCCAACAACCCGAACATCCAGGGCTACTGGGAGTACTACGGCTACTCACAGTCCGGCGACCTCGACAAACCGTACTTTGACTAGAGAGCATGAACGTACGGGTCATGTCGAGGGTGGTGCATTGGGCGCTGCTTGTCTTCGCGCTCCTCACGGTGGTGTCCGGCCTCGGCATTACCGAGTACCAGACGGTGACCGAGCTGACCTTCGGGCTGCTGAACAAGGCAGCGGCGAACCGGCTGCACCTGTGGACCTGGATACCGTTCCTCGTACTGCTGGTCGCGCACGTGCTGCTGACAGCCCGCCCCGGCTGGTTCCGGCACAGGCGCTAGCAGCGCCGGCTACGACGAGGCGGCCAGCCACTGCGCGAGAGGCCAGGTCTGCGGCTTGAGCCCCTTGCGCGAGGCGAACTCGAGCGCGTCGCCGTCGGCCGACAGCCGCGCGCTGGATGGTCCAACGGTGAGTTCAAGTGACGCATCCGGCCGCCTCTCGTGCAGGATGTTCGCCAGCAGGATGGCCTTCTCCACGCCATCGCCTCGACCGTAGTTCCACACCTCATCGGGCTGAGCCAGTCGCCCCTCGCCATCGTATATGGACTCGTCAGGCATCTCGGAGACGTGAGCAACGACCTCCGCATCCGACATCTCGCGCGCACCGGAGATGCACACCGGATTGCGTTGCAGAGCGGCGAGCAGGAACGGCCACGGGTCCGTCCTGTTGAGGTCACGGTAGGCATAGAAGGCGAGGTCGGCAACCGGATTGCGCTCGCGGATAGCTTCGAGGCGCGCCTCGATTTCGTCGCGTCTCATGCCCGCACGCAACCGGAGAGGCTCGCCCCCGCCCACGAATCGCTTTGCCGACGCGTCGGGCAGGCGCGGCTCCACGTGGCAGAACCGCGTGAGCGCGTCGATGGCCTCCGACGCACGCTGACAGCCGCGGCCTATCTCGCGCTTCAGTCGGTCAACATCCCCATCCCGCTCGCAGTCGAGCTGGTTCTCCCTGATGAAGAGCTCGAAGTCATTCAGCACTATCCTGCCCGGCAGCGGCGCCGGCTGGTACTCCTCATCATCGATATCGTCGAGCAGCTTGCCCCTCGTGGCATCGCTGAGACGATTGGAGCTGCCGTGCTCGTAGAAGAAGGCGCGCTCCGAAGGGATGTAGTGATCCAGGCCGTGCACCGGCCACCGCACCTGGAAGCAGGCCTGCGTATCACGATTGTGCCGCAGGAAGTTGACGACTATCTCCTCGCTTATCCCGGTCTTGAGGTACGAACGAAGGCGCGTGCTGAAGCGGGCATAGGCCTTCGGATCTATCGTCGCCTCTTCGTACACGGTGTGGATGTGGCCCGACTCGTGCGCCACGATGGTGACGCGCTCATTCTCCAGCGCCCTGCGCGCCTGCGCCGAAAGTGCGGTGCCGTTGAACCACATCGCCTTGGTGAGCAGGCGTCGATTGTTCGTCAGAACGCCGCCGTCCACGTCGATGAAGTCCTGCGAGTGCAGCGGCGTGGCCAGGAGGAAGATATCCTCGGTGGGGATACCGGCCACGATGTAGAGCGCGGCCGCGTAGAGCGCCGCCAGCGAGACGCACTCGCCGGCTCCGTTGCCGTAGGCGGGTTTGAACTTGAAGGCGTCCATCGCCTCGACGGTCTCCGTCTTCCAATAGGGGATGACGTCGCCGTCGTACTTGTCGAGACCGAAGTGCGTGCGGATGTCGATGCTGAAGTAGTACTTGTCGCCTTCATAGCCGAACAGCGCATTGGACTGCGCCAGCGTAGCCGCGTCGATGAAGCTGCTGAACCGGTTCGTCTCTCGCTGCTTCGTCGTGAGGCCCCACGTGTCGAGGTCAAGGTTGAAGACGTAGTGGTCCATGATGTACTGCTTCAGGCGGCTGATGCGGCGGTACGGCTTCAGCTTGTCGATGCCCGCGAACCACGGGTCCTCGCGCCAGCGCCAGATGCGCGGCGACATGAGGTTCGCAAGGAAGAGGCTGTACATCAGCTCGGGGAAGATGAACACTTCCATGTCCGACAGAGTGACCGCCGAGGACCGCATC
>JALNYR010000178.1 GCA_023229725.1 Dehalococcoidia bacterium
TCCCGGACTTCCTGCGAGGAGGACCGGCCCGCCAGTGCGAGCGCCACGATGGCTGCGGCCGTGTTGTCCGTATCGGAGGAATCAGGCGTGTACCACGAGTGGGCAGGCGTGGACCACGTCCAGCCGCCGTCGGCCTCCTGCTGCGCCGCAATGAAGTCGGCGGTCGATTGCACGGTCGTCGAGCCGGGCGCAATGCCCACCGCCACCAGCGCTCGCAGCGCCCAGAAGTCGTCGTTCAGCGTCCTCGCGCTGTCAGGGTCGCCCGTCAGGTCCTGCAGGAACTGGTCGCCGTCGTGCAGCGTCTGCAGCGCGCCCAGGTAGTCGCCGTTCGTGATGCTCACGCCGGCGTTGGCGGCCGACCAGGAACCGAACGCACCGGGGTCCTCTCCGGCGGCCACCGCCGCCAGCACCATCCGGGCCAGGAACGTGCCCATGTTGAACTCGCCGCTGACGTCCGGATGGCCGGCCGCGAGGTAGTCGACCAGCGACGGCCCGCCGTTGTCCCACTCAGCCGGGTCCTCTCCCGCGGCCGCAATCGCGATGCACGCCCAGGCCGAGTCCGCGTAGCTGCCGATGCCGCCGTCGGGCGCCTGCTGCGACGCGAGGTAGTCCAGAGCATCCTCAATGGCCGGGTCGCCCGGCGGCAACGGGTACGAGGTCGCCGCCAGAAGCGGCGTGGCCGACAGCACGAGACTGAGCACGACGACTATCAGAGCTATTACGCGCTTCAATTGACGCACCTCTCGATGGGACTGGCGGAGGCACTGCACGGCTCCGTCAAGATGGCTTGATTTTAGTCAACTATTATAGACTTCGCAATATGCCGTCGCCGCAACACGCCCAGCAGCGCCGCTGCGGCGGCGGCAAGCGCCGGCGGCAGCCAATCACGGCGCCCGGTGGGCGACTCCGCCACGCGGACCGCGTAGACGAAGTCTCTCTCCTGCTGGAACGAGCCCTGCGCGGCCCAGGTCGCCACGGCGCGAACGGCGACCGTGGCTTGGGTCGGTCCCCCACCACCGGCCGGAACGAGGATATGCAGCCACGCGGTGTCGGCACAGACGTAGCCTCGGCCTGACAGCCACACCGACTTCGCCGCAGGCTCGCCGCAGTTCTGCGGCTGCTGCGCCGGCGAGGACGGCTCGACCATGAGCGTCGCATGGTCCGTGCCGGATGAGAGCGCGTCCGTCGACAACGTGACCTGCCACCCCTCCGGAAACGAGACTATCGACAGCGCCATCGTCGTCGGAACCGTGCCGTCGATGTTGTAGAAGCCGAGCCACGTCGAGCCGGCGACCTCTTCGACAACCTCAAGCTCCATCACCGGCTGGACGGCGCCGAGCGAATAGCGAGCATCGTCAGCCTGCGCTCGACACGGGATGCCGGCAGCCAGAAGGAAGCACGCGAGCACAAGCAGCGGCATTAGCGCAAGCCCGGCAGGCCGACGCCTCACCTCCTCCACCATCACGACCCATCCGGGACGGCACGATAGCAGAACGCACCCGAGTATGCGGCAGGCGCCTGGTCGGCCGGCACCGTCAGCCAGTGCCACATCTCCAGAACAGTGCTGGAACCCGCCTGCGACGTGCCGGCGGTCACGTAGCCGGACGTCATCGGCGTCGACGCCGCAGCCGACGGCCCCGTGCTCCACGAGAACGACTCGACGGGCAGCACGATGCCGCCGGCGCTCTCCGTCTCCACGGAGGCGCGGAGCTGCAGCTCGCAGTCCACCGTCGTCTCCGACCCGACTTCGAGCCTCACCGCGCCGTGCTCCGCTGTCTGGCCTGCCTCGGGCAGGCCTTCGGCGCCACACAGGGCGAGGCCGAAGTCCAGCCCCGCGGCCCCGTGGTCCACGATGGTGAACGAGATGATCTGGCATTCGCCCTCGACAGTGACCTCCGCCGTGCCGTCGCTCGGGATGTAGTAGTGCTCGCCGTCATACCCGGCGGATGCCGTGAGAGAGAACGTGCCGGTTTCGTCGAAGACCACGTCCGTGAAGCCGTCGTCTCCCGTCACGCAGCACTCACCACCCGCGCAAATCTGCGCGTCCGGGACCGGTTCCCACGTGCCCTCGCCCGCGTAGCCGCTGTCGGCGAAGCACTCGACGCCCACGCGCAACGGCTCGCCGCACTGAACGACGTCGGACTCCGGCACGACACGCAGCAGGCGACAGTCGACGCCGTAGCCCCAGAAAAGCACGACCTGCGGATGGGGGGCCGGTGGCGTCATGGTGTGGTAGCCGAGCAGGAAGCCATCTATCGACCTCGAAGGGCACGGCGCGGAGTCGCCGCTCCACACGCGGTAGGACCACCCCTTCGAGCCGGACCCGATGTACTCCTCGATGCCGGATAGGAAGAACCCCGAGCCAGGGAAGTACGCATCGCTGAGCCGGTAGCTGACGTCGCCGGCCAGGCTGGCCTGGTGCAGTGCCGCCAGGACGCTCGTTGCGCCCAGCGTGTCGTCTCCTTCTCCGAGGTCCGACAAACGCCCGTCGCTCAGACGCGTGGCCAGGTAGCGCCCTCCTTCGACGTAGAGGCGAAACTGCTCCCCGCTGTGCGCCGTCACAGTCACCTCGCGGGGCACCACAACCTCACCCGACCAGATAGTGCGGTACTCACCGGTGTCGCGAAAGGTGGATGGGTCGGCAGGCCCCTCGATGCGCAGCAGCACGGTCACATCGCCTTCGGCCGCGGACGCGGTCGGCCCGACGACGGAGAGACACGGCAGCAGAAGCGCGAGGACCCCGGCAATCCCGGCGAGCGCCGACAGCCGCCACCTGCGCTCCGCTCTCAGCACACGAACAGCATCGAAATCAACCATGCTTGATGTTATTCCAGTTGAGACGATGGTAGCATCGCCGCCGCCACGCCGCAACCCGGGGAAGACGACAATGCCATCCACATCCGGAGCTGCGTAGTGTCTTCCCGCAGGGGCGAGGCATGCCTCGCCCGTAGCGTCGTGGCCGGACACGAGTCAACACTCACGGCGGCGTCTGTCCTGCCATGGCCTCATGTGGCGGAACGTGCGCGGTCGATGCACTGTCCTGCGGGCGGGACATGTCCCGCCCCCACAGATACCGCCCGCCAGGTCCGACTCTGGGGGCCACCAGCGCAGCGAGTTGCGTTCGACGCCGCGTATTCTCCGCACGTAGGGGCCGGTCTCAGACCGGCCCGCCAGGTCCGACTTTGGGGTCCGCCAGCGCAGCGAGTTGTGTTCGACGCCGCGTAGCCTCCGCACGTAGGGGTCCGTCTCAGACCGGCCCGCCAGGTCCGACTCTGGGGTCCGCCAGCGCAGCGAGTTGCGTTCGACGCCGCGTAGCCTCCGCACGTAGGGGCCGGTCTCAGACCGGCCCGCCAGCGGGAGCGGACTGGGAACCTGGATGGACCGACTACCCGCGTCGAGGCGCTGCGCCCGCCGGCCCCACTTCGGGATTCTCGCTATCCAGCATCCACTGCATCGGGTTGTCGGCAATGTACTGGCTGATGCGACAGAGGGATTCCTCGCTGCGTATGACGTGCTCGTAGTAGCTCCGCTGCCAGACAGCTTCGCCCTGCGATTGCCGGATGCGGTTGACCTCGCGCGCGGAGAAGGACTTGAAGGCACGGACAATCTCAGGCAGACCGCAGTCCTCGCGGGCATTACGGCCTTCCGCCGGAGCTTCGTCAGGAGCGTCACAAAGCATCAGCACCCCGTGTACGTGGTTGGGCATCAACGAGAACGCATGTACGGTCACACGGCGGTAATGCACTGGCAATCCCATCCACGTGTCGGCGACCGCCCGTCCGCACTCATTCGGCTGCATGCTGCCTCCCACAACGTCGCCGAACAGGCACTGCCGGCCAGCCGTACAGACTGTGACGAAGTAGGCACCCGCTTGCGTGTAGTCGAATGACGACAGCCGGGTCAGTCGGAACCGGAGCCGCGTCGGCTCCAGAGTCGGGTCCGAACTGCTCTCTGCCACGTGCGGATTGTACAACCGCGAGCTGGCGGCGTCTCCCGTGAGCGGGCCGGTCTGAGACCGGCCCCTACACGCGAAAGCGGTAGGCCACCTCTCGCTTCCCTTCTCGCGCACCTTCATCCGGCCCGCCGTGCTGAGGCCCGGAAACCCATCCACACCTTCGGCCGCAGCCACCCCGGGGTGTCCCGTTCCCGCAGAGGACCGGTCGCCCTTGACCGCACGCCGGCGCTACACGCCGCGCAGCGAGACCGACGCCACCAGGCTGGATGCCGCTGCGGCGAACGACCGCAGCACGGAGGGAGAGTACGGCGCGAGAGCCGCCAGGACGGGGTCGAGCACCTTCTCGCCCGTCCGGAACTGCTGCAGGTAGTATCGCTCGCCCTGGCCGAGCATGGTCGCGATGGCCACGACGTGCTCTCGCTCCACGATGCCCGGCACGCAGGTTGTGCGGAACTCGTGTGCCACGCCGGAACCCTTGATTGCGTCGACCGCCGAGACGATGCGTTCCTGTTCGATTGGCCGGCCCGTGGCCTGGTCGTACTTCAGGAGGGAGGTCTTCACATCCATCGCCACGTAGTCGACCAGGCCGGAGCCGAGCACGTCGCGCAGAGCATCGACCTCGTACCCGTTCGTGTCGAGTTTCACCGCGAAGCCCGTGGCATGGAGTCGCGCCAGCAGTGCCGGCAACTCGTCACCGTGTATGAGTGGCTCGCCGCCGGTGACAACCACCCCGTCGACCAGCGACCTCCGGCGGGAGAGCGACGCG
>JALNYR010000179.1:0-1314 GCA_023229725.1 Dehalococcoidia bacterium
CCCGAACGAGGACCAGGCCGCGGCCTTGTGGCCGACCCTGGAGCACATCATCACCGTCAACGCCAAGGCGATGAAGGTCTTCCGCGTCACCTTCGCCGCCAAGTCCAGCCCGAACGACCCGGACGAGGTGGTGCTGTGTGTGGTCGGGGAGCGCCTGGTTGTCCAGCGCGAGCAGTCGGTGTGCGTGCCCTACAAGTTCCTGGAAGCAGCCGAAAACTCCACCTACCCCATCTTCACCCAGCAGCCCGGCAAGGCCCGCAAGTTTACCGGCCGGGTGCGCTGCTACCCGTTCATGGTCCACGGCGAGGCCACGATGGAAGAGTTCATCTCCCAGCGCGCGGCCGGGACCAAGGCCACCCGGGAGATGGTCGAGAAGTTCGGCAACGACGGGGAAACCGGGAGCTAGCGACCGATGGCCAGCCGCATTTCCACGCTCGATCTGGTCACGCGCGTTCGGCAATTCGCGCTGAACGAGCCGACCCAGGAAGGCTTGGATGTCCTGATTCAGAACGCCATCGTCATGGCCGACAGGGAGCTTCGCGTGTGCGACTCCCTGTCGCCCTTGGCCTGGGACATCGTGCCCTGGGACGGGCTGCGGACGGTGTGCGAGGCCGACATTTCGGCCATCACCCAGGCCGACCCCGGCATCGTCACCGCCGAGTCGAGCGACCAGGAAGTGACCGGGCACGGGTTCCCCAACCACGCCACCGTCGGCAGCATCGTCTACATCGACAGCCTGGACGGCATGGAGGAGCTGAACAACCGCTTCTTCCTCCTGACCTACATCGACGCGACCACGTTCAGCCTGAAGACCTTGGATGGGCTGGACGACGTGGATACCTCGGCCCTGTCCGCCTACGTGGGCGGGGGCACCGTCTACCACATGGGCGCGGTGCTGAACACGACCACGATCCTCGGCTCCGTGACCGCCTGGGGCTTCAAGGATCTGCTGCTCGATTCCGTGACCTTCGACGGCTACGGCTCGCAGGCCATCACCGAGCGGGAGATCAAGGACGAGCGCGAGTGGATCACCGCCGGGGGCAGGCCGGAGCGCGTCCGCTACTGGCAGTACCTCGGCAACACGGCCACCACGCACAACCTCCTTTGGTACGGCTACCCGGGCGACCAGTACAACGTCGCCTTCAACTACGTGAAGGAAGTCCCGGACATCGCCGTGTGGGACGAGAGCACCTACCCGCACCACCCGCCGGAGATTCACGAATACCTCTGGCATGGGGGCCTGGCCCACCTCGTCGGCGCGCACGAGAAGGCCAAGCGCATGTCCGCCTATGACCGCGAGTTCGGCAACGTGGA
>JALNYR010000179.1:1324-4628 GCA_023229725.1 Dehalococcoidia bacterium
AGAACTGGATGGCCCAGTGGGAGAGCGACAAGGTAAAGACGCGCGAGCTGAGCAGGAAGATGCTCGCCCACCGGCACTCCTGGGCCAAGGGGGTCAGCGCATGAGGACCAGCATTCCCCGTCTGCTTCTCGTCCTGCTTCTGGCCCTGTCCCTAACTGCCCAGGCGTTCGCCGGTTCGCAGGCGACCTCCGGAACCACGGTGGCCACGGTCATCACCCGCGCGCAGGAGGACGTGAACGACGCCTCGGCCAACTTCTTCGACGACGACGAGGGTATCCGCTGGGCCGACGAGGCGGTGACCATCATCGCCTCCCAGGCGCGCTGCATTGAGGGCACGGAGAACGCGACCCTCAGGCAGGGGCAGATGACCTACCCCCTGGCCACGAGCCACTACGACATCGAGACCGTGGTCTATGACAGCGGCGTGTCCACCGACCCGCAGCGGTACACCTTCCTGAACAAGGTTGACCCCAAGGAACTGTACGCCCTGTCCAAGGAGAAGGGCAGGCCGACGTACTGGTGGGAGTGGGGCGGGAGCATCAACGTCTGGCCGGTGCCCGGAGCTGACCAAAACGCGACCACGATCATGGTTTCCCTGGTCGAGAAGCCCGCGGCAATCACGGCGACCAACGACACGCTGCCGACGCCGTACTATTTCGACCCGGCCATCGTCTCCTACATGAAGTCCAAGTACCTGGAGAAGGACGAGCGGGCCACGACCGCGGCCTACTACCGCGGCCTGTTCTACTCGGCCATCGAATACTACCTCCAGACGATCCGAAAGCGCCTCATGCAGGAGCCCGCGCAGTGAAAAGCCGCGGCCTTCTCCTGGCCCTCCTCCTGGCTTTCCTGGCGCTCCCGGCGTTTGCCCAGGAGGCCCCGCCGCCCCCGGACACGGCCTTGACGGACGTGCAGTACACGTTCTCCGGGGCCTGGCTGCCGGACGAGGACGCCGCCCTGATCGGCGCGGAGAACTTCTCCGACATCCGGAACCTCCGCTACACCGACACCTCGCTCGTCGGCATCGGCGGGTACTCGAAGATCAACGACGCCGCCCTGACCACCTACACCCTGCCGGGCAACGGCTTCCACCTTGCCACGACGGCCACGGACGCGCCCTCGAACATCCTGGTCTGGGGCCAGAACGCGAGCGGCAGCGGCGCGGTCCTGCTCTCGCAGACGGCCATCCCCGAGATGGGGAACTTCACGGCCACCCCCCTGCACGCCGACGCGGCTGGGGCAGGCACGGGCCGGTTCTCGCGCGGGCCTTCGGGAACGGCCTTCTACTGCAACGGCCTGGAAAACCGCGTCTGGGGCGGCAACGAGACCCGGGCCTCCGGCTTCTTCACTGTGGACGGGTCGAACGGGACCAACCCCAAGGATTCCACCCTCGCGGTGCAGAACAACCTGGCCACGGCCGGGAACTTCGCCAGCGTCGGCGGCAGTCAGCTTTCCTGGATCGTCCTCTCCTCGCGGGCGCTTGCGGGCGTGCGCTACGAGATGCGGACCGTGAACGCCGCGGCCTCGACCACGAGCGCGAGCTTTTGGAATGGCACCGGCTGGCAGGCGACGGCCGGGTTCTCCGACCAGACAAGCACGGGCGGCGTGTCCCTGGCCCAGAACGGCTGGATGCGCTTTTCCTCCACCGTCGGCAGCGCGGAGCCCAAGCACTTCGAGGGGGCCTACCTCTACGCCTACCTGTTCACCATGTCGGCCGGCAGCGCGGAGATCAGCCATGTGACCGTGGATGCGCCCTGGCAACCCCTCGTGGACGTGTGGGACGGCGTGAACCGGGAGTGCCTGACCTTCCAGCTCCGGCGCGGCGGGGAATACGAGGACTACACGGGCGAGGTCGCCCAGGCGTCCTCCGTTTCCTATCCCGTGGTCGCCCTGCTCGGGAACGCCACGGCCACGGACGAGGCTGTCCTGATGTTCAAGGACCGCCTCTCGGCAATCAAGCTCACCATGCTCGCGGGGTACGCGAACAACGCCACGTCCACGGCTTCGCTGGCCTACTGGAACGGCACGGCCTGGACCACGCCGAGCGGCTTCACGGACGGCACGTCCAGCGGCGGGGCCACGCTCGCGCAGACCGGGCTGATGTCCTGGCAGCCCCCGGCGGAGGGCCAGGAGTTCCCGCAATCCTTGTTCGGCAAGAGCGGCTACACCTACCGCCTGAAGTGGTCGGCCACGCTGAAGGACAAGGACAACTCCGGCGTCGGCACGTCCGTGGACACCGTGTTCGGGGTTCCGGCCCCGGTGACCGTGCCCGCCTTCAACCTTTCGGCCATGTACCGCGGCCGGGCCGTGCTCCTGAACCACGAGAGCGGCAACGAGCCGAACCGGGTGGACTACTCGTTCCCGAACACGCCCGACGTGTGGAACGGGGCCGAGTCCTCCGACGGCGGCTACCAGAGCCTCTACGTGGGCGGCGAGGAGCCGATTGTCGCGGCCATCGAACTGTACAACCGCTACGGCTCGTCCCTGTTCACCATGCTCGCGGTCCTGAAGGCCGGAGAGACGTACTCGGTTAAGGGCTCGACGCCCGAGGATTTCGAGGTGTCCACGGTATCGACGACCGTGGGCTGCGCCGCGCCGCTGACGCTCGCCACGGCGGAAATGGGGTTTAGGGTCGCCGAGGACGTGCAGCGGAACGTCGCCATGTGGCTGTCCTACTCCGGGCCGGTCCTTTTCGACGGCGCCTACATCCTGCCGATGCGCGGGGTGGATTCCTACTTCGACCCCTCGGACGTGCGCTGCGTCAACTACGACGCCATCGAGGGCTCGCGCGGGTGGTACGACGCCACGTTCAAGGAATACCACCTCCTGATCCCCTCCGGGTCGGGCCAGACCACGAACAACGTCTGGCTGATCTACGACATGACCCGCAAGAAGTGGCGGAAGAACGACACCGGCACGGCCCCCTTCCCGCAGATGGGTTTCTCGGCCGAGGCCAGCCGCGGCGTGCGCTACTGCTACGCCGGGACCGACGACGGGTTCATTCGCCGCCTGGAGCACGGCACGAGCTGGGATGGGGTGGCCATCGACCACCGCGTCTCGACCGGCGACATCTGGGTTGACCAGAACGTCTGGTACAAGACGCTGATCCGCCGCCTGAAGGTCATCGCCAAGTACATGGACGAGGACCACGTTCTCGCCATCTCGCACATCGCCGACTCCGAAGATGATGGAATCGCTGAGGACTGGACCGACTGGACCGGGGAAACCTGGGCCGATTGGACCGGCGAAACGTGGTCCTCCTCGACCCTCATCAGCCTCGACCTCTCTCCGGCCAACTCCCTGG
>JALNYR010000014.1 GCA_023229725.1 Dehalococcoidia bacterium
CCCATGGTCATCGTCGGAGCGGCCATGCGCAAACTCGTCCACATCGCCTACGGCGTGCTCAAGAGCGGCAGACCTTTCGACCCGTCCATAGCTATGGCAGCTTGACAGGCAAGACGGTATCTACGGAAGAGATGCGAAGGCGTGGTGGCAGCGGCGACGACCGGCGCGCCGCGACCGCCTGACGGGCGGACACGGAGGTCCGCCCCCAACACCGCGAACGAATCACGTGTGTGACAGGGGAGCGCCATCGGCTCTCGGGCGCGCGCGGAGGTGCACCAACAGCATGAAGACGTCTGTGATACTGGGTCACCCCGACAGAGGCAGCTTCAATCACGCCATTGCGGCGGCCGTCGTTGACGCGTTGCACGACAACGGGCACGAAGTCCGCTTCCATGACCTGTACGCTGAAGGATTCGACGCGCTGTTGCCTGCCGGCGAGATGCCGTCCGGCGCTGCGTTGCCGCCTCAGATTGCGCTGCATTGCCGTGAGATTGCCGAGGCGGACGCCATCGTCATCGTCCACCCGAACTGGTGGGGACAGCCGCCCGCGATCCTCAAGGGATGGATCGACCGGGTCATCCGGCCGGGTGTGGCCTACGAGTTCCTGGAGGGAGATTCCGGACAGGGAGTGCCGCACGGGCTGCTGAAAGCACGGACAGCCATCGTTTTCAACACCGCGAACACGGAGGCAGGCAGAGAGCAGCGCGTGTTCGGCGACCCGCTCGAGACAATCTGGAAGAACTGCATTTTCGGCCTGTGCGGCATCGGCAGCTTCTACCGGAGGACGTTCAGCATCGTCATCACCAGCACCGAGGACCAGCGACGAGCATGGCTGGCGGAGGTGCGGCAGACGATCCTAGAGCAACTCCCCAGGGCGGCCGGCAGCGGCGCCTGAGGAGAGATCCCACCCCGGGCAGGCATGGGAGCCTGCCGCTACGGGAAACGACGCGGCTGCGTGTGAGTTGCGACGGTGGGCGTCCGGCAATCGGGTGGCGGGCCGGTGAGACCGGCCCCTGCGGGAGAAGTGCCCGCGGGTGCGAGCGCAAGATATTCCACCTGCCGGGCGGCATCCCCAATACGGGGACACGATGCCCCACTCCCGTTCACAGCATCCAGGGAATCATGTCCCCGTATGCTTCCGATGGTCTCCCCGCATTTCCGCCCCATCCCGGGCAGGCATGGGAGCCTGCCGCTACAAGAAACGGCGCGGTTGCGCGTGAGTTGCGACGGTGGGCGGCCGGCAATCGGGTGGCGGGCGGACACAGAGGTCCACCCCTACAGGAAAACAACGCCAACGTTCGAGGGCGGTGGCGAGTGGAAGCAGCAACGATGGGCATCCGACAATCGGATGGCGGGCGGGCATGGGAGCCCGCCCCTACGTTCGGACAGGGACACCACATCAACCCCGCGGGCGGACACAGAGGTCCGCCCCTACAACGGACCACCCACCACACCACAGGCGGGGACAGGTGGTATTCGTAGGGGCGAGACATGTCCCGCCCGTTGGTCAGCGGAAAGGCGACGTCACGGCGAGCAGGCGGGGGCGACGACGCGAACCAACGAGGTTCGATCGCCAGCCTACGGGCGAGGCATGCCTCGCCCCTACGGGAGAAGGCGAAGGTGCGTGAGCGACAGCAGTGGGCGGCCGGCAGTCGGATGGCGGCCGGACACAGAGGTCCGCCCCTACGGGAAGCCAGGTCACCGCTGAGTATCGGCACCACCGTGTGCGGCGCGCCAGCCTACGGGCGAGGCATGCCTCGCCCCTACGGGAGCAGGCGAAGGTGCGCGTGAACGACGAGCGCGGGCGGCCGGAAATGGGGCGGGGAAACTAGAGCTGGAGCACCTTGGAGAGGAAGAGCTTCGTGCGCTCCTTCTCGGGAGCTGAGAAGAGCCTGTCCGGTGGGCCTTCTTCGACAATCTGGCCCTCGTCCATGAAGATACAGCGGGTAGCCGCGGCACGGGCAAAGCCCATCTCGTGGGAGACGACCACCATCGTCATGCCCTCGCGGGCCAGCGCCAGCATGACATCGAGCACCTCTTTGATCATCTCCGGGTCGAGCGCACTCGTCGGCTCGTCAAACAGCATTATCTTCGGACTCATGGCCAGCGCCCGGGCAATCGCCACGCGCTGCTGCTGTCCACCCGAGAGCTGGTGGGGATAGCAGTCCGCCTTATCCACGATGCCGACCTTGGCAAGGAGCGCCAGAGCCGTCTCTTTCGACTCAGCCATCGGCCGCCTCCGCACGATGCGCTGGGCCAGGGTGAGGTTCTCCATCACGGTGAGATGCGCGAAGAGGTTGAAGGACTGGAACACCATGCCAACTTCACGTCGGACGGCGTTGATGTCGCTTGCGGCCTTCAATCGTATTCCATCCACGAAGACGCTGCCGGAGTCGTTCACTTCAAGGTGGTTGATGCAACGCAGCAGCGTCGACTTTCCCGAGCCTGAGGGACCGAGTATGACCACGACCTCGCCTATCTGGACGTCGAGGCTCAAGCCGCGCAGGGCGTGCACATGGCCGAAGTACTTGTGGATGTTCTCAATATGGATGATGGGGTCAGTCACGAGGTGCCCCCCACTCCCCTCCGCTTCTCGAGCCACGCAAGCACTCGGGCAGAGAAGAGGGTCATGACGAGATAGAGCAGGGCAATGAGCGTCCAGACTTCGATGGGGTTGAAGTGAACCGCCATGAACTCGCGTCCACGACGGGTGAGGTCCGCCACGGCGACGACGCTGACAAGGGAGGTGTCCTTCATCAGCATGATGAACTCGTTGCCCACCGGCGGCAGCACCACGCGCATGGCCTGCGGCACAACCACATACCGCATGGCCTGCAGGTAGTTCATCCCCAGGCTCCGCGCCGCTTCCATCTGGCCCTTGTGGATGCTCTGGATGCCGGCGCGGAATATCTCAGTCATGTACGCGCCGTAGCAGATGACCAGTCCGAGGATGGCGAGGACGATGGCGTTCGCCCGGTACTGGGCCATGGAGGTGATGTTCAGCGCGACACCGATGCCCTGGATGACGACGGGAGCGGCGAAGTACCACCACATCAGCTGCACCAGCAGCGGGATGCCGCGGACGACCTCAACGTAGAGCGAGGTGATGACGTAGATGACGCGGTTCTTCGAGATCCTGCCCAGCCCGCCAAGCAGCCCGACAAAGATGATGAAGACGAAGGACGCCAGCGTCAGGACAATGGTGACGACCAGCCCGTCGCGGACGAAGATGAGGATGGCCAGATAGGGGTCAGGCCAGGAGGCGATGAGGAAGACGAGGAGGCAGGCAACGGCGGCCACGAGCCACCACCACGGGTCGAGCCGGTAGCCAAGAGCAGCGCCATCAACGTGGCTCAGCTGCTCCCGCGTTCGGGCGGCC
This sequence comes from Dehalococcoidia bacterium, assembly GCA_023229725.1. Classification (GTDB taxonomy): domain Bacteria; phylum Chloroflexota; class Dehalococcoidia; order GIF9; family AB-539-J10; genus SKVJ01. The sequence continues at coordinate 3,380 of JALNYR010000014.1, forward strand.
TGCTCGTCTCGCGTGGGAGGCCGGGCGGCCGAGCCGCCCGGCTTCCTGGACTGGCTTACTGGTGACAAGTGCTACCTGCTAGAGCCATTTGTCGGACAGTTCGTCGAACTTGCCCTCGGACTTGAGGGCGGCGATGGCGGTGTTCAGTTTGGCGATGATGTCCGCATTGCGCTTGGCAACGGCGATGCCGTAGTACTCATCGGTGAACGTTCCACCGGCTGTCTTCAGCTTGGTGGGGTTCTCACCCACGTAGCCGAGGGCAACCGGGTTGTCGCAGACGACGGCGACAATCTGCCCGTTCATCAGGTCCTGGAAGGCGAATCCGATATCGTCGTAGGTCTTGAGGGTGGCCGCAGCCACTTTCTCAATCTCGAAGGCGCCGGTCGTTCCGATCTGGGCCCCGACCACGCCCGCCAGGTTTCCCGGCCCCGTGATTTTGGTCTCGTTGATGCCCACGACCACGATCTGTCCCGCCGCGAAGTACGGGTCGGAGAAGAGCATGTCCTTCTTCCGGTCTTCCGTTATCGTGATGGACGAGATAGCCATGTCGTACGTCCCCTGAGCCATGCCGGTCAGCAGCGGGTCCCAGGCCACGTTGACGAACTCGATGTCGAGGTCGGCCTTCTCGGCGATGGCCGTCATGACGTCGATATCGAAGCCTTCAATCGCCTTCGTATCAGTGTTGACGAACTCGAAGGGAGGCCAGGTGGCATCAGTCGCAACTTGCAGTTTCCCACTCTGCTTGCTGCATCCGGCAGGCACGAGGCCGATGAGCAGCAGTGCGACGAGCAGGAGCCAGGCAGTCCTTTTCATTCATATCCCCCTTGTGTGCATATGCCCTGACGACATGCCCCATCGTGACGATTCTCGCCGCCTACCGGCAGGAACGCCGGGGATGGGGACACCTCAGGCAGCGTTGAGCGCGGATTACTCTAACGGTGTACGGTCGGTCGCGTCAATACGCCTCGACTGGAAATGACGTGGGCAGCAGCCTGGAACGTCGCGGAGCCCGGCCCCATCCACCGGACGGGCGGGCGTGGGAGCCCGCCCCTACATGAGAACCACCGGACGGCAAAGACACGGCCATCGCAGCAATCACACGGCTCACCTCCGGCCGTACTGCGGTAGAATACGCGAACGATGACAGACACAGCACGCTCAACGAGGCTCTTCTTCGGCCTGATCCTGGTCGTTGCCGTTCTGGCCGCCGCAAGCACGTTCCTGCCTCAGGGCTACCCCTCGGGCCTGCCGCAGACGGCCATCCCGCTGTGGCAGATTGCGCTTGCCTCGGCCGGGTCGATACTCCTCTTGTACGGAGGCCTCGGCTACCTCGGGCTGCGCCTCACACGCAAGCTCGGCTACCCCGACCTGCTGGATGCGCGCGTGACGACGCGGCAGCGTTTCATCGTTCCCGGCTTTGTCGGACTGTGGCTGGGCCTGATCCTCATCGTGGCCGACAACATCTTCGCCCGATTCCACAACTACGGACCTCTGCCCCATCCCCCGTTCCCCACGTCCATCGTCGCCTCGCTCAGCGCCGGCATCGGCGAGGAAGTGCTGTTCAGGCTGTTCTTCATCCCGGCGGTCGTCTGGTTCATCTCCCGGGTCATTCTGAAGGGCGCGCAGGAGAGTGCCGTCTACGTGGTGGCGACGTTCTTCTCGGCCTCGTTCTTCGCCGCCGGCCATGTTCCCTCGGTGATGCTGCTGCTTGGCGTCGACAGCGTCGAGGCCATCCCGATGGCCCTGCTTTCCGAGATATTCATGCTGAACGGCGCATTGTCGTTCGTAGCGGCGTACTTCCTGCGGACGAGCGGCTACCTTGCCGCCGCCACGGTGCACACGTCGGCGGACTTCGTCTGGCACGTCCTCTGGGGCTTGCTGCGCTAGGGCGACCGTCCTAGAACCGGTCCTTGCGACGGCGAATCTCCGCGAACGCATCCACGTCCGAAGCGTGAGGCATGCCCAGCGCGGCCTTCAGGGCCGGGTCGCCGGCGCGCAGGAACGGGTTGGTGGCTCGTTCCTCCCGAATGGTCGAGGGAACGGCCTGCTTCCCTGCCTCGACGAGAGCCCTCACCTGCTGGAGTCGCTGTCTCACCTCACGGTTGTCCGGCTCCAGCGTGAGTGCGAACTCGTAGTTCTCCAGCGTGTAGTCGTGCCCGGGGTAGACGCCGGTTTCGCCGGGAAGGGCCGCCAGGACCTCGAGCGAGGCCCACATGGTCTGCGGGGACCTCGTCAGCAGCCGGCCGCAGCCGCCGACGAACAGCGTGTCCCCGGTGAAGACGTCGCCTGGAGCGCCATCGCCGCCCGGCAGGTAGAGGCACACGGAGTCGGTTGAGTGCCCCGGCGTCCTCAGCACCGTGAACATGAACGAGCCGACCGTGACGCGGTCATCCGAACCCGCATCGGTCTCTCCGGGCTGCACGACGTCGCAACTCGTGCCGGCGACGAGTTCTCCGATGCCGGCGATATGGTCGAAGTGACCGTGCGTACACAGCACCGCGAGCAGCTTCGAGCCGGTTGTGCCGAGATGGCGCAGGACCGGCGACGCTTCGCCGGGGTCGATGACGACGGCCCCGCCGTCACGCTCAAGCACGTACGTGAGATTGTCAGCCAGCGTTCCGATTACCGCGACTGAATGCATGTCTCCCCCTCCGAACTCGCATCGGCTGTCCCCGCGCGCTCCGGCGAGTATACAATATGGCTTCACGCGTTGCGCCATGAGCACTGAGTACCGGTCGGACACGCCCGCGAATCGCCCTGCGTGGCGCTGGTCTCTCCTCCTGCTGCCCCTCCTGGTTGCGTTGCTGCTCACGCCTTCGCCTCATGCTTCCGGCGCGCAGACCGAGAGCATGATCTTCGAGTCGACGCCCGACGACGGCCACCTCACTTTGAGCGGCTCCGGCGACTGGGACGCGCTCAAGACGTCGCAGAAGCCGGCAGACGTCTTCGACACGCTGCGCTACGTCAAGGTCAACACGAGGCCGGACGTCATCTACCGCGGCTTCCTGTTCTTCGACACGGCGGCCATCCCCGATGATGCGGACATCACCAACGCGGTGCTGCACATCTACGCGAAATGCACCGGCGACCTCGACGACACCGGGCTGTACGTGCTGAGCGGGACAGACGACTACCCGCACCAGCCACTTGTTCCCGAAGACTACGCGCTCCCGGCCGGCGGGCTGCCCGTGTGCGCGCGGGTCGACGTCGGCTCGTGGACTCGCGAACTGGCATACCGCGAAGTTCCCCTGGACGAGCCCGGCGCGGTGGTGCGCGTTGCGGGCACGACGAAGCTGTGCCTGCCGGAACGCAGGGACTATGAGAACGAGACGCCGCCCGACCTGCACAGCGAGAACGAGCTGAAGCTCTACTCCCACGAAGAAGGCGATGGATTCCGGCCGTACCTCGAGGTCTTCTGGACGGCCGCATCCCCGGCCGGGGAGACCCCGCAGCCGGAGCCCAACGGGCCCGGCGTCAGCCGGCCAGTCATCGGGCCTTCGGGGATAGCGGCACTCGCCGCCCTGACAGGCGCCGTGGGAATCGTACTGTGGAAACGCTATCGACCGTCGCGGCACGGATAGCCCGCCGGCGAAGGCACGGCGCTTCTTTGACTCGACATTTCGGCATGGGTATACTCGATGAGCCGTCTCGACGCTCCGATGCCGTCCTCCCCCCTTCGACATCGGGCGCGAGAAATCTAGAAGCGAGGAGGGCACAGTGGCAACCTACCAGAAGATACTCGTCCCGCTCGATGGCTCGAAGCAGTCCGAATGCATCCTCGACCACGTCCGCATCATCGCCAAGGCACTCGGGACCCCGAAGGTCGTCCTGCTCAAGGTAGTGGAACCGTTCTCCTCCGGCGCCATCGCCGTCATAGGCGACACGCAGGCGAAGAAGGTGCTGGCCGAGACGAAGCGCGCGGCCGAGGAGTACCTGTCGTACGCGGCAGGCACGCTGCGAACGCACTGCGCCGGCGTCGAGCAGATCGTCATCGAGGGCAATCCCGCCGAAGTGATTCTCGACCAGGCGAAGAAGCTGAAGGTCGACCTCATTGCCATGAGCACCCACGGCGAGTCAGGCATCGTGCGCTGGGCGATGGGCAGCGTGACGGGCCGGGTGCTGGAGCACGCTCAGACCCCGGTGCTGACCGTCACGCCGTCCGGATGCAGGCCCTGAACGTGGCGTCGGGCGACATCGTCATCGTGTGCGCGTCGGTGCACCACGGGAACACGCGCAGAGTAGCAGAAGCCATGGCCGCCGCCTCCGGCGGCCATGTGTATGAGCCGGGGGACGAGGCGCTCCGGGCCGCGGGCGATTGCGCCCTGCTCGGCATCGGCTCAGGTATCTACTTCGGCCACCACCACACGAGCCTGCTGGCCTTCGCCGGAGCGCTGGAGGCCGGCCGCAACCGGTCGGCATTCATTTTTTCCACGAGCGGGACGGGAGACCGGCTGGCACGCCTTGCCGGACGGGACTACCACCAGTCTCTGCGGACGATACTCTGCAACCGCAGATTTCGCGTCGAAGGCGAGTTCTCGTGTCGGGGCTACGACACCTACGCTCCGTGGCGCATCTTCGGAGGCTTCGCCCGGGGGCACCCGGACATGAACGACCTGCAGAACGCAAGAACGTTCATGCTCAGCCTTGGCCGCGGCATCTGAGACAGCCCCCGGCACGCCCTCGTGGCGCCCGCCCGCGTCTCACGAACTCCGGATGCTTTCGATGAACTTCACGAGCATGCCTTCGTGTGCACCGGACTTGACGTCTTCGGTCCGCAGGGCGATGCAGGCAACCGGCTCGCGGCGGACGGTCGCCGTCATCTGCTTGAATGCGCGCACAGTCGCCGGGTCTCCAGCAGTACAGAAGAAGGCGACGCTGCGGAAGTACATGCGGTGCCGCCTCAAGTAGCTCCGCACCGGCGGCGTCACGGACCCCACCCAGACGGGCGTGCCGATGACCACGACATCGTAGTCCCGGGCCTTGTAGCGGGACGCGACAAGGCGCGAGCCGAATCCCAGCATCGCGGCGATGCCCGCCCGTGCGACAGCCCATGCGCCCACCTTGCCCGGACCCACCTCGAGCGCAGGGCGGGGCCTCTTCTCCTCGATGGCCTCTGTATCCGCATCGAGCATCCGGGCAATCGACTCCGCAGCCTTCCGGGTCACGCCCGTGTTCGAGTAGTACGCAACCAGGCACTTCACGTGTCCACCTCCTGAAGGGAACCGGCCACGGCCCCCGCGCAACCACACCTGCGGACGTGCACCGGCCGGTACCATCCTAGCGCAGGAAGACGCGCCGCGGAAGCCCCCGTCACGCGTCCGCAACGCGCATTGACAGAGCAACGGCCGGCAACTACTCTCAGACCAGAGTCGGCGCGCCGCGCCCAACGGGCAGGCGTCCGCGCAGGAGGCAATCGCCATGGCCGTCAAGAAGGTCGGAGAGAAGTACCGCTGCAATGTTTGTGGCAACGAGGTCACCGTCACGAAGGTGGGCGGCGGGACGCTCGTCTGTTGCGAGGACATGGAACTGCTCAAGTAGCAGTCCCGGCGGGCGTTTCAGACAGAACCAGCGCGGCAGAGTGGCGGTGCGATGCACGCGTTCCCCGGTCGCGTGTTGCGCGCCGGGAGGGAGCACGGAGTCGCCATCCGCTCGCACCATCGGTTTGCCACCTGTCGCAGCGTCTGTCAGCATAGAAGTGGTGGGTGCGGCTCGCTGCCGCTGCCGCCGGGCCCACAGCACCGACGGCACAAAGGAGGAGATGCAATGCCTGACTTCGGAACGCCGTTTGCCGGGTTGGCGCATGGGCGCAAGGTCACGCACGAGGAGCTCATCCGCGCGGTGCGCTTCATGGTCGCCGCTGAGTACGAGGCCATCCAGCTCTACACGCAGCTGGCGGAGTCCACGGACAACAAGCTGGCGAACGAAGTGCTGAGAGACATCGCGGACGAAGAACGCGTACACGCGGGCGAGTTCTTACGGTTGCTGCACGAGCTTTCGCCTGACGAGCAGAGCCTCTACGACGAGGGGGCCGATGAAGTGGAGGATGAGATAGAGAAGCTCAAGGGCGGGTAGCGTCCGGGAAGAGACTCGGAACAGAAGGGAGGGGCGGGGCAGGCGCGGCTCGTGTCAGTCCCGCCCTTCTCGTTCTCTCCCGGCGGGCGCAGCGCGACTATGCAGCGACCTTGGTACTGGGCGTTGCGTCACCTGACCATCATCAACCATCGGACGGTACCTTCGTGTCTTATCCCCGTGGCAGCGTCGCGGCTACTATCAGGTATACCCAAGTAGCAACACGGGAGGGAGACAATGCCTACGACACTCATGGGAACCCGGTATTACCAGACGGCGGAAGCCTGCCAACTGGCCGGCATCAGCAAGAACACATTCTTCCGCTGGCTGCGGTCAGGTGAGATAGATGACGTCAGCACGGTAGACCGCCACGGCTGGCGGTTGTTCACGGACGAGGACCTGGCGAGGCTCTGCCGGAAGGCCCAGCACGTCACCACCAGGGAACTGCTGGGAGCGCTCCCTGTCGCCGCGGCGTGCTAGCCGGCACGCGGCGCGAGGCTCATTGAAATGAACGGGCGACCGCCCTTAAGGCGGTCGCCCTGCTGTTCACTCTCCCTCAGTCTTCCAGGTTTCCGCCGGCCGGCACCTGCGGCACGTCCCAGAAGCTGCTCATGTCATGGTACCGGTATGGCCGCGTCGCCAACGCCTCCTCGACGAGGTCGACGCCGAGGCCGGGCCGTTCCGGCAGCTTCAGGCACTCGTCAACGAGAGCGGGGAACGGCTCCTTGAGGATCTCCTTGTAGAACGGTGGGTCGGGCGCGAAGAACTCGTGGATGGTGAAGTTGGGCGCACAGGCCTCCACGTGCAGGTTCGAGGCCACCATGATGGGCCCTCCGGCGCTGTGAGGCGTAAAGCCGACGTAGTACGTATTGGCCAGTTCGCCGATCTTCTTCATCTCCGAGATGCCGCCCGCGTGGCACGGGTCAGGGTTGATAGCGGTGGCGGCCCGCTTCTCCACGATGTCGCGGAAGCACCAGCGGGTCACGAGTCGCTCGCCGGTGACGATGGGGATATCGGTTGAGGCAACGACCCTGGCGAGGTCCTCCGGCGCCGCGTCGGTAGGCAGAGGCTCCTCGAACCACGCCGGGTTGTACTGGCGAACCGCGTGGGCAAAGCGGATGGCGCTGTTCGTCGTCATGCGGGAGTGGCAGTCGAGCATAATCTCGACCGTGTCCCCGACAGCCTTTCGAACGCGCGCGACATTGTCGAGCACCTTCAGGATGTCGGCCTCGGTCGCGGTGAAGACATCCGTGCCCCAGAACGGGTCGTACTTGATGGCCTTTGCGCCGCGCTCCTTCACCTCCCGCTCGGCCAGCCGGATGTAGTCATCCGTGCTCTTCGCCGGGAACCACCAGCCGTTGTGGTAGACCTTGATGCGGTCGCGCACCGCGCCGCCGAGGAGACGGTAGACAGGCACACCAAGGCTCTTGCCGAGAATGTCCCACAGCGCCATGTCGATGCCGCTCATGGCGCTCGTGACGATGAACGACGGCCTCCAGTACGTGTTGCGGAACATGGTCGACCAGTGCAGCTCGATGTCGCGCGGGTCTTTGCCGACAAGGTAGTCGGCCAGGTTATGGATGCAGGCCTCGATGGGCTTCTCCTGCGCCTGGCAGGTGGCCTCACCCCAGCCATAGAGGCCTTCGTCGGTCTCAATCTTGACGAAGAGCCAGTTCCACGTCGGCCTGTAGAGGTACGTCTTGACGCCGGTAATCTTCACGCCGCTCTCCTTCCCTGCGCGCACGGGCAGAGCCCGTGACAGCGTCCGGGGCGGACACTGCTACGCCAGGCCGCACTCCACCTGCTTGCGGAACTTCGCCCAGCTTCTGTCGAGGTCAGCCTGAATCCTGGAGAGCGCCTGCTCGTTCCTCTCCGGCTTGAACAGGTGGCCGAAGCGGCCCTGGAGCTTCAGGTACTCTTCGATGGGCTTCGGCTGGGTCTTCCCCTCGAGAATCGACTTGCTCTTCAGGTTGAAATGCAGCTGTTCGTTCTCGTACTCGTACAGTGCCAGGGCGCCCGTGTCCACGGCGAGCCGCCCCATCTCGAGCGTCTTGTCCATCGGGAAGCGCCAGCCGGGCGGGCACGGAGCGAGTATCTCGATGTACTTGGGGCCGCGGATGGACATCGCCTTGCGCACCTTCTGGTAGAGGTCCTCGGGGTAGCTGGGCGAGGCCGTGGCCATGTAGGGCAGGCCGTGGGCGCGCATGATGGCGGGCAGGTCCTTCTTTCCCTCGGCCTTGCCGGTCCAGGTGGTGGTCGTCCACGCGCCATACGGAGTGGCGCTGCTGCGCTGGATGCCGGTATTGGAGTACATTTCGTTGTTGTAGCAGACGTAGATGAAGTCCGTGCCGCGTTCGACGGCGCCGGAGAGCGACTGCAGCCCGATGTCGTACGTGCCGCCGTCGCCGGCCCACACCACCACATTCGTGTCGGTCTTGCCCTGGCGCTTGAGCCCGGCCACGAGGCCGGAGGCGCCGGCCGCCGCCGCCTCGAAGAGGACGCTCATCACGGAAACGTCGAAGGAACTCTTCGGATAGCCGCCGACGCAGACCACCGCGCAGGCAGCCGGCATGACAAAGATGGTGTTCTTGCCCAGGGCCTTGAGGGCCACGCGCATTGAGATGGTGGAAGGACAGCCGGGACAGCCGCCGCCACCGGGTCTCAGGAGCTCTTCAGCAGGCAGGTTCTTGATTGCCATTCCTTACCCCCTTAGTCCTGGATTCCCCACCAGTTCACATCCGCCGCCTCACCCTTCGCCGTCCTGTCGACCATCGCACACAGGTCGGTGAAGGTCACGTCCCGTCCGCCCAACCCGGCGATGAAGCCGCGAACGGGCGCGTTCGCGTACCCGTAGAGCGCCGCCTTAAGCTGGGCATGCAATGCGCCGCCGGCGCCCGGTGAGACATTGCGGTCAACGACCACGAACTTCCTTCCGGGCGCGAGCTTGCGGAAGACCTCATCGGGGAAGGGCCACAGCATCCGTACCCGCGCGAGGCCGGCCTTGACGCCCTGCTTCCGCAGTTGCTCGACGGCAACACGGGCCTCGGCGCCGAAGGCGCCCATCGTGACGATGACGTACTCGGCATCGTCGCACTGCACCTCTTCGACGAGGTCGCCGCGGAAGGTTCCGAACCGTGCCTTCCACTCGCGGCACACTTCAGGGAAGCGGACAAGGGCGTTCTGATGCCCCACATGCAGGTTCTTTCGCATCTCGGCGTAGTGCGCCGGCGGAATCATGGCCGCGTATGTGATAGGTTCGGCCGGGTCGAGCTTCCACAGCGGCTTGCGCCGCGGCAGGAAGGCGTCTATCTCGGACTGCTCCGGCAGCTCAACCGGCATCGAGGTGTGTGAGAGGACGAAGGCGTCGAAGCAGACCATGACCGGCAGCTGGACGTCCTCCATCTCGGCGAGGCGGAAAGCCTGGACAACCGTGTCGAATATCTCCTGGCCGTCCGAGCAGTAGAGTTGTATCCAGCCGGTGTCTCGCTGTGAGGTAGAGTCGCTCTGGTCCGCCCAGATGTTCCAGCCCGGGCCGAGGGCGCGGTTGACGTTCACCATAACGACCGGCAATCGCGACCCGGCCACCCAGTGCAGCACTTCGTGCATGAGGGCCAGGCCGTGAGAAGAGGTGGCGGTGAAGGTGCGGATGCCGGTGCTGGCAGCGCCGACGACAGCGACCATGGCGCTGTGTTCGCTCTCGACGCGGACGTACTCAGCGTCGAGTTCGCCCGACTCGACCATCTCGGCGGTCTTCTCGACGATGATGGTCTGCGGCGTGATGGGATAGGCCGCGATGAACTCGGGTCGCGACATCTGCGCGGCCTTCGCGGCGATACGGTCTCCGGTATCGATCATTATCATTCGCCCAGTCCCTCCCTCGTCATAGTGATGGCAGAGGCCGGGCACTCATTAGCGCAGATGCCGCAGCCCTTGCAGTACTCATAGTCGATGGAGATACTGTCGTCCGGTCCCCGCTTGATGCAGGCGTCCGGGCAGGATATCCAGCAGCGAAGGCACTTGACGCACCTGGCAGTGTCAACGGTCGGGCGGAAGTCCCTCCACAGGCCGGTCTTCCCCATGGCCGCATCAGACGGAGTCGACAGCGTAGTCCTTGACTTGTAGGTCATCGATTCACCTCCGTCAGCTCATAGGCCTCGCGGGCCGCGAGTGCGTTCCTCACGCCGGCCTCGCCCTTCCACTGCTCCTTGATGGCGGTCTCGATGGATTCGATGGAGACGAGGTCGGTCACCCTCGGGATGCAACCGAGGATGGGCGTGTTGATAACCGGGATGCCTCCCACCAGCAACTTGTGCTTGATGGAGATGGCGGCGGCATCGACGGCCGCAACCCTGTACTTCTTGGAGAACGCGAAGGCGTTCGGTCCGGACGTGGTGTTGAGGATGAGGATGCCGGTGGGCTTGAGTCCTTCGGTCACATCGACCATCTTGAGAAGGGCGGGGTCGACAACGACCACGATGTCAGGGTTGTATATCTGGCTCCTGAGGTTGACCTCGCTGTCGGCAATGCGTGCGAATGCCTTGACGGGTGCGCCCCGGCGCTCGGAGCCGAAGAGCGGGAATGCCTGCACGCCCCTGTGACCGTCCTTGAGCGCCGCCGCCACGAGGACGTTTGCGGCTGTGACCGCCCCCTGCCCCCCTCTGCCGTGAAACAGGATTTCGAGCATGCTGCCACACCTCCTTCAGAGCACGGCATACGCCGTACCCCTGCGCACTTTGCGGCGGCGCCTGCGGCCGGTCCCGCCGCACAAAAAAGCGGGGGGCATGTCGTATGACATGCCCCCCACCAGGTTCACTGGCGCAAGTACACTACAATGACCAGACCCACTCCAGTCATCTCGTCTTCCCGGGGGAAGGATACTCCCCTCCCGGCGGTGGTGGCAAGTCCGGTTCATGCGGGCTGCCGCCTGAAAGTCCTGTGGTACGCTGGACAAGAGGAGTAGTCCGACGGAGGCCGCCGCGGGGAGGCGCACGGAAGAGGATGAAACGGCGTACGTTGAGAGTCGCGTCTTGTGCCGCCTTGTGTCTCGCGTGGATGGCAGTCGCGTGCCAGCCGGCTCAGGAGCCATCGCCCCTGCCGCCACCCCCGCGCGAAAGCGCCATCCCGGCGGATGCCGTCAAAGTGACGCCGCAGCAGGATGCCCATCCGCCCGTCCTGCACAGTTCCGCGTTCTCTCCACCTGAGCCCGTGCACGGCATCAGCAGCGCGGGCGCCGAGGACTCCGCCTTCGTGACGAAGGATGGGTCGGCCCTCTACTTCTTCTTCACACCAGACGTGCGCGTGCCCCCGGAGAAGCAACTGGTCGACGGCGTGACGGGCATCTACGTGAGCGAGCAGGAGGGCGAGGGGTGGGGTGAGGCGGAGCGCGTGATGCTGCAGGACAGCCGCGAGGTCGCCCTCGACGGCTGCGTCTGCGTGCAGGGCGAGGAGATGTGGTTCTGCTCGGCGCGACAGGGCAATCACCGCGGCGTGGACATGTGGACGGCCACGCAGCGGGACGGGCGCTGGCAGGACTGGGAGAACGCCGGGGAGCTGCTGAACGCCGGCTACCAGATAGGGGAGGTCCACCTTTCCTCAGACGGCACAGCGCTCTACTTCCACTCGGACCGCCAGGGAGGAAAGGGCGGCTACGATATCTGGGTGACGACCCGCAGCACCGGAGGATGGTCGGCGCCCGTGAACATCGAGGCGGTCAACAGCCCGGAGACGGAAGGATGGCCGTTCGTCACCACGGACGGCGGCGAGATGTGGTTCACGCGGTGGTACATGGGCACGCCCGCCGTCTTCCGCTCCGTCCTCGGTCCGCAGGGCTGGACCGAGCCGGTCCTCGTCATCTCGCAGTTCGCCGGAGAGCCGTCGCTGGACGACGCCGGGAACCTGTACTTCACGCACCACTTCTACCGCGACGGGGTGATGCTGGAGGCCGATATCTACGTGGCCCGGCGCGTCTCGTGACCCGGAATGCTCACGCGCCGGCGGTCTGCATGAGCGCCCTGCGGTCAACCTTGCCTGAGGCTATCTTCGGCAACTCCGCCATGAACTCGATGCGCTGCGGCAGCTTGAAGTCGGCCACGCTCCTCGCGCAGAAGGCGCGCAGCTCGGGCTTCGTAACCTTCCCGGACGGGCACACGAGCGTGCTACAATGCCACGAGGCGCCCGGGCCCGAACGAAGGCCCACCACGGCGCCGTCACCACGAATGGCGACAGAGAGACGCGACTACTACGAGGTACTGGGCATTGCTCGTAGTGCCGATGAAGCCGACATCAAGCGCGCATACCGGACGCTTGCCATGCGCTACCACCCGGACCGCAACCCCGGCGACGCCGAATGCGTTGCGCGGATGAAGGAAATCAACGAGGCGTACGCGGTCCTCTGCGAGGGCGAGAAGCGGCGCATCTACGACCAGTATGGCCACGAGGGCCTCGCGGGCCTCAGCCAGGCGGACATCTTCCGGGGCGCCGACTTCGGGGACATCTTCCGCGACCTCGGCTTCGGGGGCTTCGGCTTCGGAGACGGCATATTCGAGAGCCTGTTCGGACGGAGTCGCTCCGCGACGCGCGAGCGCCGGCGCGGCGCCGACCTGCGCTACAACCTCCAGGTAACGCTGGAAGAGGCGGCAACGGGGCTCGAGAAGAAGCTCGAGATACCGCGGCGCCGCACCTGCACCTCCTGTCGCGGCTCCGGGGCGAAGGAGGGAGCGGCCTCGACGTGCGAGCGCTGCCGCGGCACGGGACAGATGGTGACCGAGCACCGCTCCGGCATCGGCGTCTTCCGCCAGATAAGCGTCTGCAGTGCCTGCCAGGGGACGGGCCGGCGCATCAAGGAGCCGTGCTCCCTGTGCGACGGGCACGGAGTTCTCGAAGAAGTGCACGAGCTGGCCGTCAGCATCCCTCGCGGCGTGGATAGCGGTCACACGATACGTCTTGAGGGACAAGGGGAATCAGGCGACGGAGACATAACTCCAGGCGACCTGTACGTGGTCGTCAGCGTCCAGAAGCATGCGGTCTTCGAACGGCACGGCGATGACCTCTACCAGGGCCGGGACATCGGCCTCGTGGAAGCGGCACTGGGCACTTCGATGCCCGTGCCGTCGCTCGACGGCGACGTTCCTGTCGAGATTCCCGCCGGCACCCAGAATGGCACGCTCTTCCGCCTCAAGGGGAAAGGCATGCCCAAGCTAGGGAGCAAGCATCACGGCGACCTCTACGTCGTGGCGAAGGTCGTGACGCCGGAACGGCTCACGAACGAGCAGAAGGAGCTGCTGCGCCAGTTCCAGCACATGGGAAAGGTGGAGAAGGGAACCGGGTGACCGCCCCGCTGTCGCTTTCGACCATGTGGGCGCGCGGCAGGTACGAGGACCTGTACGAGTTCTCGTGCGACGCGTGCGACTGGGGCTTCACCGCCGTGGAGGCAAACGCCTTCGTGACGTCGATGGAGGCGCTCGAACGACTTGCCGCCGGCCCCCTGCCCCTATCGAGCCTGCACAACCCGGCGCCGAACGTGCGCGTACCTCGCGGCGTGTCCGCTTACGACCTCAACCTGGGAGCGCTCGACGAGGACGAGCGACTGGAAGCGCTCTCTCACGCACGGAGCACCATCGACCTCGCGGCACGAGTAGGCGCCCGCGCCGTCGTCCTACACATGGGCCACATCCCCATCGGCAGAGCGAGGGAGAAGCGCATCAACGAGCTGTGGCATGCGGGCCAGATGGAGTCGGACGAGTATTTCGCCATCCAGGATGCGGTGCCCGGCATACGCAACGGCGTCGAGGCCCTGCACCTGGAGCGGGCGCTCGAGACGCTGCGCGACCTCGAAGCCCTCGCCCGGTCGAGGGGCATCCTCCTCGGCCTCGAGACACGCCACAACCTGCACGAGATGCCGAACGTCGACGAGATGGACGTCATGCTGCGGGTCTCGGACCCGGCGGTGGTGGGCTACTGGCACGACACCGGTCACGCCGCCATGCAGGAGCGCTGCGGCGCCACGACGCACGAGGAATGGCTGCGGCGCCACAGCGGGCGGCTCATCGGCGCGCACCTGCACGATGTGAACTCCGAGCGCGACCACCAGTGCCCGGGAAGCGGGCGGCTCGACTGGTCCATGGTGAGCCGCTACCTCCCGGCGTACGCCATACGCGTCTGCGAGCTGGGCGAATGGAACGGGCAGGAGTGCGTGGCGCGGGCGCCGGCATTCCTGGCACACATGGGCGTGCTCGCGCCTTCGGGCGTGGACAGCCAGATTCGGTGATACACCCGGAGCGGGTTATAGCTCTCAACCGGCGGTCTTCAGCCGGCGGCCGCTACGTCCTCTACTGGATGCAGGCTTCGCAGCGCGCAGTCCAGAACCACGCACTCGAGTACGCCATCGACCGGGCCAACGACCTCTCCTTGCCGGCTGTGGTGCTCTTCTGCCTCATGGACAACTATCCCGAGGCCACGCTGCGGCACTATGCCTTCATGCTCGAAGGGCTTCGGGAGACAGTGGCGACGTTGCGCGACCGCGGCATCGGCACGGCCGTCCTGCGCGGCTCGCCCCTGTCCGTCGTGCCCCGGCTGTCACGACAGGCCGCCCTCGTGGTGACGGATCGTGGCTACTTGCGGCACCAGCGCCGCTGGCGGGCGGAGATAGCGGAGCGCATCGACTGCCCGATGGTCGAGGTGGAGAGCGACGCAGTCGTCCCGGTGGAGGCCGCGTCGCCGAAGGCCGAGTATACCGCCGCCACGCTGCGGCCGAAGCTGGGCCGGCTACTGCTGCGCTACCTCGTGCCGGTGGCCGAGCGCGTGCCGGCCATGCCTCTGCTGCAACTGGCGGAAGAGACTCTGCGGCTGGATACGGTGACCGACATCGCCACTCTGCTGGATGCGCTCCCCGTGGACCGCAGTGTACGGCCGGTGACGGCCTTCCGGGGCGGCACAAGAGAGGCGATGCGGCTGCTGCGGGTCTTCCTCGAGGAGAAGCTGGACGGGTACGCGGTGCACCGGAGCGACCCGTCGCTGGACTGGTCCTCACGCCTGAGCCCGTACCTCCACTTCGGCCAGGTATCGCCGCTGGCCGTGGCGCTCGCAGCCGACGAGCATCGCGGACCGGGCGCGGACGTCTTCCTCGACGAACTCATCGTTCGTCGCGAGCTGAGCCTGAACTTCGTGAGCTACAATACGCGCTACGACAGCTTTGACGCGCTGCCGGAGTGGGCGCGCCGCACGCTGCGGGAACACGAGGCGGACGCGCGACCGTACGCGTACGACCGGCCCACACTGGAGACCGCACGGACGCACGACGCGTACTGGAACGCGGCCCAGCAAGAGATGCTGCGGACGGGCTCGATGCACAACTACATGCGGATGTACTGGGGCAAGAAGCTCCTCGAGTGGTCGGCCTCGCCGTCGGACGCATTCGCGACGGCGCTGTGGCTCAACAACCGCTGGCAGCTCGACGGGCGCGACCCCAATTCATACGCGGGTGTGGCCTGGTGCTTCGGCATGCACGACCGGCCGTGGGCAGAGCGTCCGGTGTTCGGCAAGGTGCGCTACATGAACGCCGCGGGGCTGGAGCGCAAGTTCCACATGAATGATTATGTCGCGAAATACGCGGCGCGTGGATGACACAATGGGAGTGAACGTGATGGGTCTCCGGATGGTACTGGTCTCCGTCGCCGTGCTCCTGGCCGCGGCCGGGTGCAGCGGGGCGGAGCCGGAGCCGACCGCCTGCCCGGTGCCGTCAGCGCCCGGCGGGACCACTCCGACCCCGTTTCCCCTGCCGACCGTCCCGCAGGAGAATGGAGCCGTCTGCAACGGAGGCACGCTCACACCCTCACAGGCATTCGAACTGCTGTCGGACGCCGCGGCGCCCATGACTGTCATCGACACGCGCAGCGAGAGTGAGTACGAGGCCGGGCATATCGCCGGCGCGCTGCACCTGAGCAGCTCCAGCTCATCGTTCGACGACCAGCTGGACGAGCTGCCACGGGATGGCACGTACCTCGTCTACTGCCGGAGCGGCGGCGTGAGCGCGCGGGTCGTGGAGCAGATGCTCGACATGGGCTTCGAGCACGTGTGCCACATCGGCACCGGCTTCAACGGGTGGCAAAGCGGAGGCTTCCCCGTGGAGAAGGGAGCGGCCTGACGCCGGGCGATACGCTCCCGGCCTGAATGCCATGGCGCCGCTCACTCTCATCCTCACCGCCCTCGGGCTGTCAGCCGACTGCTTTGCGGTATCCGTCAGCGGCGCCTGCGCGCTGATACGTCCGACTCGCCTTCAGACGCTGCGGACCGCGTTCGCGTTCGGACTGGCCCAGTTCCTCATGGCCCTCGCCGGCTGGGCGGGGGGCAGGGAGGTGGCGGAGTTCATCGCGGGCTTCGACCACTGGGTCGCCTTCGCGCTGCTCGCCATCGTCGGCGGGCACATGCTGCGCGAAGCGGCGGAGAGGGAGGAAAGCTCCGATGCAGCCAGCGACATAACCACAGGACCGAGGCTTGTCATCCTTGCCATCGCCACGAGCATCGACTCGCTGGCGGTCGGACTGACGCTCGCGTTCCTGCAGGTCGACATAGTGCTGGCGTCGAGCGTCATTGGGGCGACATCCTTCGTCGTGACGGTCGCCGGCTTCGCCATCGGGGCCCGGCTGGGCGCGCTCGCCGGACGTCAGGCCCGGCTCGTGGGCGGGCTCATCCTCATCGCCATCGGCGTGAAGACGGTCCTCGAGCACACCATCCTCTAGGGCACGAACCTCTCAGCGCCGCCCCGCATCCGTCAGGAAGCCTTCAGCACCTCGGCCGCCTTCTTCGCAGCCTCGCGCGCTCCGGCCTCGGCCGCGTGCGCCAGGTACTTCTTGATGTCGATGAACTTGCCCACACCGTCGATGACCGAATCGGGCACCTTCGAGTCCTTGAGCACGAAGTCGTGCATCTCCGGCCCCATCCGCTTGCGTATGTCGGCGTAGTCGATGTTGCCCTCGATGCCGGCCGCCGCGGCGCGCAGCTTGGCGTGGTTCACGCCGAGAGCGACATTCCGCGACTCGAGGTCGGCGTGTGCCTTCCGCAACTCATCAAGCTGAGCGATAAGACTCTCACGTTCGCCGATGAGTCCGGCCTTTTCCCGCTCGAGGAGCGATATCCTCGCACCGCGGTCGTTGACCTGCGCCCGCAGGTCCTCCGCCGCCTTGCGGAACTCCTCTCGAAGAGCGGCCAACTCCGCCTCGTACCGGCTGACGGTGTCAGCCTTCTCCTTCTGCGCATCGGCCAGCTGCAGGTCGTACCGGTTGACAATCTCGGTTCTCTCCCGCTCCGCGGCCGTGAGCTGCGCCCCGTGCAGGCGCGCGAGTTCAGCCTTGTCCTGCTGCATCACCGCAAGCTGCGCCTCATGTCGCTGCGTGAGTTCCGACTTCTCGCGGTTGAGCAGTTCGAGTTGGGACTTGAGCACGTCAATCTCGGAGAGCTTCCTGACGAGCTCATCGTAGTTTGACCTCAGTTCGTTGAAGTCGCCCCCGACGACGTCCGCCACTTTCTGCACGAGCGAGTCGTAGTTGGACTTCTCGCGGTCCCGCTGGCTCTCGGCTTCGCTTATCTGTGACTGCATCTGGCCGAGGTCCTGCGTGTACTGCTGGTGAAGGGCGCTGTAGGTCATGAGCGCGGCGACCTTGGCTGCGGACTCGGCGCGGCCCTTGATGTCGTACGGACCGAAGACGGTGTCGGTAGCGCGGTCCATCCCGTGGAGGTTGGCCTTGAACTCCTTCAGGACTTTGTCGACGACCGGATCGAGCCCGAGCTGCGAATAGAGCCGCGCAGCCATCCGCTGCTGCTGCAGGTCCATCGTCGACAGGCTTATGTCCTCGACCTTGACTATCTGGGTGTTCTCAAGGTTGTTCTTGTCCTCTTCCATGCGATGGAGCCTCCTTGACCTTCAGTTGTAGAACGGCGCCTCCGGCGGCCGCGTTCAGCCGGTCCGTCCAGCTGCGATGCCGGCATTCCGGCCATCGCCCGGCGGCGACGTGCACATCTCTAGTGTACACTTTGGGGCTCGGGTGCGGGACTACCCGCGGTCCGGTTTCGGGCGCGCGGCCCCGCCACGCGGCACGACTGAAAGGGCGCGAGCAACACCGACTATGTCCCGATACCTCATCTTCGTCACCGTCAGCCTTGCCCTCCTGCTTTCGGGCGTCGGAGGCACGTCCGTCGCGGTCGCCCTGGAGGCCATCCGGGAGTACTTCGACGTCTCCGTGGTTCTCGCCGGGTGGATTATCGGCGTCTTCCAGCTGGCTCTGGTAATCAGCATGCCGCTGTCCGGGAAAGTGTGCGACGTGCTGGGTCGCAAGCCCACCTTCATGCTCTGCGTCGGCCTGTTCGTGCTCGGCTCGCTGGGCTCGGCCCTGGCCCCGAACATGCCGCTCCTCATCGTCTCGCGCCTCGTCCAGGCGATGGGCGCCGGCGGCTTCATGCCGACGGCGGTAGGCATCGTCGCGGACGTCTTCCCCCGCTCCCGGCAGCGCGCCATCGGCCTGTTCAGCAGCATTTTCCCCATCGGGCAGATTGCCGGCCCCGTGGTCGGCGGCTGGCTCGTGGAATCCCTCGGCTGGAGGTCCGTGTTCTGGCTCAACGTTCCCCTGGGTCTCGCCATCCTCATTCCCGCCGCCCTGCTGCTTCACACATCACCGGGACAGAGGAAGGGGGGAATCGACATCGTCGGAGCGGCCCTTGTCAGCGGCTTGCTCGCCTCGCTGATGGGCGGCCTGACGCTCATCGGTTACGCCGCAACGGCACAGATGTGGCTCGTAGTGGGAGCGCTCTTTGCCCTGACGGGCATACTGGTGGTCCTGTTCAAGCGGCACGAGGCCACGGCGCGGGACCCGATAATCGACGTAGAGATACTGAGGGAGAGACCGTTCCTGGCCGCCAACATCTTCAATCTCATCTACGGAGCGGGAGTGCTTGGCGTTATGTCGCTCATCCCGATGTTCGCCATCAGCGTCTACGGCGTATCGTACCTTGAGAGCGGCCTCATCCTCACGCCGCGGGCGGTGGGGATGTTCGTGACATCGCTCATCGTCAGCATCTTCATGATGCGCTGGGGATACCGCCGGCCGATACTTGCCGGCACGGGCCTCACCATGGTGAGCCTCGTGCTTCTCAGCCTGGAGCCGCAGCGCCTGAACATGCTCGGACAGGGTCTCGACAGCATCACCGTGCTGTCGCTCATCATGCTGCTCATGGGCATGGGCGTCGGGCTGTCGGCGCCGGCGTCCAACAACGCCTGCATCGAGCTGATGCCGGAGCGTGCGGCAACGATTACCGGCATACGGGGCATGTTCCGCCAGGCCGGCGGCGCGGCGAGCGTCACGCTCGCCACGCTCGTGCTGCACCAGTCCGGCGACATCGCCTCCGGCTTCCGCATCGTCTTCGTGTCCCTGGCTGTCGCGCTGGTGGCGACCGTCCCCGCGATATTCGCCATGCCCCGCTCCCCGACTTGCCCCGCGCCAAGCGAGTCGACGGGCTCGAAGTAGCGCGTGCCCGCCCGATTGCCCGGGTTGGACGCGGCGGGGACCGCGCCGTGATACATCGCTCCGCACTGCGTATAGCAGTACAAAGGAATCACCCGCGCAGGAGGACTCGATGGTAAGGCTTTTCAGAGGCGCCGCCGCGGGGCGAGCGCTGCTTGCCGCCGGTGTGCTGCTGGTCTCAACCGGATGCTCCGCCCCGGCCGGCGAAGGATTCGCCATCTACCTGACGAAATACGACACCCCGCCGTCACAGATGGACGTGCTGAGCCACGTCGACCTCGCGGATGAGCCGGTCATCTCCGCGGATGACATCCTCTCATACAACGCCGCGACCCACGAGATGCTGCTGACAGAGGAGGCGATGAGCCGCCTCGCGGAGCTGCAGGTTCCGGTACAGGGACGGTCTTTCCTCGTCTGCGTCGATAGGGCTCCTGTCTACTGGGGGGCGTTCTGGGTACTCTATTCGTCGCAGTCGTTCGACGGCATCACCATCTGGAAGCCGCTCGGCGTGCGGGATTCCGCTGTTGTCGCGATAGGGCTGGGATATCCCGGCTCGTCTTTCTACCAGGGGGAAGACCCCAGGGATGACCCGCTGGTGATGGCGGCGCTGGAACGCGCCGGCAAGCTGTTCGTTCCGCCGCCGGAGGAGAGTCCGCTGCCGCGCTCCATGAAAGGCTACGAGCTCTACTCGTGGCAGGACGGCGGCGAGTGGCGCTTCGCTCTCATGACCGGCACGAACCGCAACAAGACCGCGGAGGAAGTGCTCTCCCCTGAGAGCGGTGTCTCCTCCGACGGATGGGTACACCTCAACGTGGTCGGGGTCGACGCAGTCAAGGCCGCCTTGAGCAGGGTGCCCGAGGGAGAGTACGTCTCCTGGCTGGCCGACCCACGGGACGCGCAGAGCGGAGCCGCGTTCGGCCTTCCACCGGAATCGATGGTCGACGCAATCGAAGAGCAGGCCCGGCAGAGCGGCCTCAACTTCTACGCGCCGGCGCGCTAGCCACCGGACGGGACCTGACCGGGTGACCTCAGGACGAATGCCGGGCGAAGAGCACCCACAGCGCAGCAGCCACAAGCAGACAACCGCCCGCGAGGTTGAGGCGTCGCTGTGCCTGCGGTGAGTTGAGCAGACGGTTTGCCGCCGCGGCGAACGTCGAGTACATGGTGGCATTCATGGTGGCCATGACCACGAACGTCAGCGCCAGGAGCCAGAGCTGCTGCGCAACGTCCGCGCCGCGGTTGACGAACTGCGGCAAGAAGGCCACGAAGAAGATGATGCTCTGCGGATTGAGCGCCGTCACCAGGTAGGTGTTCAGGAACAGCCTGCGGCGGGAGTCCGGCGTGGCCTGCGCCGCCACATCCCTCGAGGCGGCTCCCGCGCGAAGGAGCCGGATGCCGAGGTAGAGCAGGTACAGGCCGCCCGCCAGCTTGATGACCGCGAAGACGAAGGCCGATGTTGCCAGCAACGCGCCCAGCCCGAGGACGGAGACGGTGACGGCCGTTGCGTCACCGAGCGCCACGCCCGCGACAACGGGGAGGCTTGCGCGCCGTCCCTGGGCGATGGAGTAGCTCACGACCGTGAAGACGGTCGGTCCCGGGACGATGAGCACGACGGCAGACGCCGCGACGAAGGCCAGCCAGAGTTCGATAGACATGAAAGCGTCCCCTCGGGGGACCGGACATTGTACAACGCGGGACGGCGCCGTGAGCGCCATCCACCGACCGCTCCGGCTACGGCAAGTACGCCAGGGTGGTGAAATGTGTAACGGTCGTGTCGTAGCCCGTCAGCGCCGCCTGCGCCTGTGGTTCAACCACGGCGGCTTCAACGTCAGGGCTCGCGAAGGCTCGAATGGCGTCCAGCGACTGCCACAGCGTGTGCACCTCGATGTCCACGGCTCCGTCACGCTCCCTCGTGAGCAGGTACGCCTGGCGGAACCCCTTGAGGGTCCTTAGCTCGGGCATGACGTTGTGCTCGAAGTGCTGCCGGTACTTCCTTCCGCCGTCGGTCGTCGCCCTGGCTCGCCAGATACGCGTAATCATCGCTACTCCTTGCCTGTCCGCCTGCGGGTCGTGATAACGGGGCAGCCACTCTGCGTCCGCCGCCTGCGGCGATGCAAAGCCATCGACCCCTACCACTTTCCCGCAGAGAAGAGCTTTGGGAACAGAGCTTTGCGCGTCTCCTCCAGGAGGAACAGTCCACCGCCCGCGGCCAGGATGACCGCCCAGTCTATCAGCTCGAGGGGCACGGTGTGGAACGCCGTCTGCAGCAAGGGAACGTACACGACGGCGAGTTGCAGCAGCACTGCCAGCCCGATGGAGGCGACGAGAACGCGGTTCTTGAACCAGCCAAGGCTGAGGACGGTATGCTCGTCCGAGCGGGCGCTGAAGGCCATGAACCACTCGAAGGCCGCCACGGCACAGAAGGCCAGGGTTCGAGCGTGGTCAACTCCCATCCGCGCATCCGCCCAGCGGAAGATGAAGAACGAACCCAGGCCGATGGCGACGGCCATGGTGATGATGCGGATGAACAGCCCCGGGTAGATGAGGCCGACGCCGCGACGGCGGGGCGGCTGCTTCAGCTCATCGTCCCGCTTGGGCTCGAAGCCAAGCGGGATATCGCCGGCTGTGTCCGTGACGAGGTTCAGCCAGAGTATCTGCACCGCGACCAGAGGCGACTTGCCGATGAAGAGGATGCAGAGTATCAACACGACCAGCTCGCTCAGGTTGGTATTCAGCGAGTAGAAGAGGACGTTGCGGAGGCGCGTGAAGATGGCCCGGCCCTCGTCCACGGCTGCCACGACCGAGGCGAAGTTGTCGTCCGCCAGCACCATGTCCGATGCTTCTTTGGCGACGTCCGTGCCGGTGATGCCCATCGCGATGCCGATGTCGGCGGCCTTGAGGGCCGGCGCATCGTTCACACCATCTCCGGTCATCGCGACGACGTGCCCCCGGCTCCTGAGGGCGTTCACTATCCTCAGCTTGTGCAGCGGTTCGATGCGGGCGCAGACTGTTATGTCCTGTATCTCCCGCGACAGCTCATCGTCGCTCATCTTCGCCAGCTCGACGCCGGTCACCGTCCTGCCCGCGGGCAGCTCCAGCTGGCGGGCGATGGACTCGGCGGTTATCCTGTTGTCCCCGGTAATCATCATGACCTTGATGCCGGCCTGGGCGCAGAGTCGCACAGCGTCCTTCGCCTCCTCGCGTGGCGGGTCGGCCATTCCCGCCAGGCCGACGAACACGACGTTGCCCTTGACCGCCTCCTCCTTGAGCTTCTTCGTCTCTGCCGGCACGTCAACGTAGCCCATGGCGATGACGCGCAGGGCGTCCTTCGCCATGGCGGCAGCGACCGCCATGATGGAGTGCGTATCGGCCTCGGTCATGGGAACAACGGCGCCGCCCTTCAGCAGCCGGCTGCTCAGCGAGAGCAGCTTCTCGGGTGCGCCCTTGACATAGGCCACCTTCCCGCCGTCCGACGGGTGAAGGGTGGCCATGTACATGCGTTCGCTTTCGAACGGGACCTCATCCAGCCGGGGGAAGTCCTGCTCCAGATTCTCCTTGTGCATCCCGGCCTTGGCGGCGCTGACCACGAGGGCGCCTTCGGTGGGGTCGCCGACGATGCCGGGGATGGCGACGCTCTTGTCCAGTTGCGCGTCGTTGCAGAGCGCGCCTATCTTCAGGAGCAGCGCCAGCTGACTCTCGCTCTGCAGCTCCAGTCGCCGGCCGTCGAGCAGGAACTCGCCCTTCGTTCCGTAGCCCTCGCCCGTCACGTCGATGGTGCGACCGTCTGCGCACAGCTTGCGCACGGTCATCTGGTTCATGGTCAGGGTGCCGGTCTTGTCTGAACAGATGACCGTGGCGGAGCCGAGCGTCTCCACGGCGACCAGCTTGCGGATGATGGCGTTGCGGCGCGCCATGGCCCGCATGCCTATCGACAGCACGACGGTCAGCACCGCCGGCAGCCCTTCCGGTATGGCCGCCACGGCTGCGGCGACCGCCAGCATGAACATATCTATCCAGCCCAACCCCTGGAGCAGGCCGACCACAAGCAGCAGTCCGGTCACGCCCAGGAAGAGGAAGACGAGGTAGCGGCTGAGCTTCGCGATGCTCTGCTGCAGGGGTGTCTGCTCCTGCTCTATCTCCTGCAGGCCGGTGGCTATC
>JALNYR010000015.1:0-12087 GCA_023229725.1 Dehalococcoidia bacterium
CGTCTTGATGGAGATGTAGGCCCTCATGGTGATGGAATCCTTGAA
Source organism: Dehalococcoidia bacterium (assembly GCA_023229725.1). Lineage (GTDB taxonomy): Bacteria > Chloroflexota > Dehalococcoidia > GIF9 > AB-539-J10 > SKVJ01. The sequence goes on from JALNYR010000015.1 coordinate 46, forward strand.
GCCGCAGGAATCGGTGACAGTGAGGGTGACGGTGTAGCTGCCCTGGCGGTCGTAAACGTGGGAGGGGTTCTGTGCGCTGCTGGTGCTGCCGTCGCCGAAGTTCCAGAGCCACTCTTCAATCTCGCAGCCGGGCGTGGGGGAAGAGAGGTCAGTGAAGTTGACCTCGAGGCCTGGCTGGCCGGAGCGAGCGACGCCCTTGAGCTTGGCGTTCATACCGACGGGGTTGCCGTTGGGGCAGGGCCCGTCGAGCCACGGGGAGTAGTCGATGCCGAGCGTGACGGGGTTGCCGAGGCCTTGATGGTCGCCGTCGTCATCGGGTGTGTCGGGGCCCGACTCGTCGCCCCACCAGTTCTCCTCGCAGTCGTCATCCCCTGGGGGGCAGATGCCCGGCTCTGCGGAGTCGACGAATTGGTAGCCGAGGTCGTTGTAGACGCCCCAGTAGCGGTTGTCGTAGATGCTGTTGCCGTTGGTGGTGAGGTAGGAGGGGCCGCTGGCACCGGGCTCTCCGGACGGCAGAGCACAGTGTCCCCAGGTGAAGATGCCGACGTCGTTGTCGTGGATGTCGCAGCAGTCCTGGACGGTGACATGCGACTCGTAACTGCAGAAAATGCCCACGCCCTCCGGGTTGGACCACGACGGCTGTCCGGGTTCGGCGGAGAACACGTCACCCTGGTAGTGGTCGTATATCTCCGTACCGGACACGGTCACGTGGGAGTAGTAGTCGGCCCAGATGCCGGTGGTGCAGAACGATGCGTAGGACCAACTGCCCTGGATGAAGCCATCGGTGATGTTCACGGTGTCGTTGTATACGTAGATGCCGACGTTGCAGCCGGTTATGGCGGGGTTCTCGATGTCAACGGAGTTCCCGCCGTCGTTGTCCACGTAGATGCCGTAGCCGGCGTAGCAGTCGTCGCGCACGTCGTAGATGTCGAGGTCTCTTAGCGTGGTGCCGGCGGTGTAATAGCAGTACACCGCGACCTGGTCGCCGACGCAGTACTCGAACTGGGTGCCATCAAACTCGAGGTTCTCGACGAGCACGTCGTCCGCGAAGATGCCTGCCAAGTATAGGCCGCTCAGTCCGGGATGGTTGAGAGGGTTGTAGCAGACGATGGCGTCTTCCTCCTCTCCGATGACCTCCGTGCCACTGTCAGTGACGTTGAAGGCCGAGTACGTGCCGGCGAGCACGTGGACGGTCGACTCGGAGACGGCGTCGATAGCAGGCTGGATGTCGCAGAAGGCGTTGTAGCCGATGACGAGGTCCATGCCGTCGACGATGACGGTATCACCGGCCCAGGCGGGCTCGCTGCAGTTCCAGTCGTCGTTGACCCAGACTTCAGTGGGGGGAAGGACGGTGTAGGTGCCGGCGGCCGGAGTGAAGGTGATACCGGCACCGCCGGTCTTTGCGCCGGCCAGGTTCTCGAGGGTGAAGGAGGTAGCCGTGGCTACTTTGAGGGCCCTGAAGGTGACGCTGAAGAAGACGAAGTCATTGGAGGGGCCGGTTCCCGCCGACGCCGTGTTGAGGTAGGCGCACGAGACGTAGGTACCCTGGTCGACAGGGCCGGTGTAGACGCCGCCGGCTACGGCCGGTGCGGTGGGTATGTTGCCGGCAGCGACACTGACGACGTCGATGAGGGTGTCATCGAAATGGAGTTCCGCCTGACAGCTGCCGAGGTCAGTCACGTCGATGCGGACCTGCACGGTCTGTGTCCCGGTACCCTGGAGGATGATGTTGCCGGTGTAGATGTCTCCATCGGCAGCAGAGACAAGCGGCACACCGAGGGAGAGGACGAGCAGGCTGGCGACCATGATGGTCGAGAACGCCCGTGAAAGGGCTCGCACCACCTTTGTACTCATTAGGCGACTCCTCCTTACATGCGCGGACACCGTGCCTGCAACGCCCGATTTCCAGGCTGCAGGTCACCGGGTATGTTCATCTCCGGGTCGTGTGTTTCGAACAGGACGTATCAACCAGGAGCCGGAAAGCAGTGCGGTTGAAGCCTGTCCCGGACAACAGCACCGGCACGCTCTTCTCCGCGTGTAGACCGGACATTACCGCGAAGCGCGCCGGATGTCAATAGGAGCAGGGACTCCCGCGCCGGGGCAGCGCGGTTCCTCCATGTCAGGCTTACGTATCGAGCGGATCCAGCAGGGCGTCGTCCTCGGGGCTGCTCCACAGGAGCTTGAAGAGGATGCCCACCGTTGTGTCCGGGTCCACCGTGAATTGCGCGACGTGCATCGAATCCACGATGTTCGTCTGTCCGTCGTCGGTTGTGTCGGTGCAGAGGAGTTGCGTTGCATCGAGGCTGCGCAGACCGACAGTAAACTGCGCGATGAACATGGCGTCGACGATGTTCACCTGCGCATCGAGGTTGGCGTCTCCTTCCATCCAGACACCACTGCCGATGGTGGTTGTGCTGTCCTGTGCGGACGTATCACTCCACGCTGAGTCCAGGCCTGGCTCGTCTGCCACCGACCAGGCACGGTACCAATAGATACTGGCGGGATCGAGGCCGACGTCGCCGCACGCGGCGCCGGGTCCCTCGTATACCGGATAGCCATCCTCCGGCCCTGAGGGAGGAGACCCCTTCTTGCCTCGCACGATGGTTCGCTCAGCTCCCGCGCCGGCCGTCCACGTCAGGGCTGCACTGGACTGACCCGTGGCAACCGCAGAGAAACTCGCCGGGGGTAGGGGCTTGGTCAAGAAGAATTCTTCGTTGCCGCTGTCCGCCGCGCCGGCATTGCGTGACTGCGCAACGAAGTAGCACACGGTTCCCGGTGGCAGATCGGCCACATCCGCAAGGAACGTGTCTCCAGAGCCCATCTCCGGCTGCCATTCGGTCGTGTATTCGTATGACCCACTGCTCGACGTGCCAAGTGCGAAACGACAGTCGCGGTCATAGCCCGAGTCGTCCACCAGTGTTCCGTCCAGACGCGCACTCGTCTCCTCCACATCGGTCGCAGCGTTTGTCTGGACCACCGGCGTTGGCAGGGCGACTCCGAACGAGATATCGAGCGTCTGCCAGTAGAACGCGTTGACCACGCAGGTCGTGTCGTAGTCCATGTCCATGTCGACGCGGAAGAGACCGTTGGGACGCACGCCGTTCGCTGTGCCCCAGCTGTTGAGCATCACCCAGTAGCTGTTGTCCGGGTCGGTGTCGTCGTAGCCGACGCACAGCACGGCGTGGCCGCCCCAGCGGCTCGTGCCGCGGCAGATGGCGCCGAGGTCGCACGCGACCTCTTCTCCGCTGTGCAGCCAGAAGCTCGTGAACTGGGACCATGCGGACGCTGTAGGCACGAAGAACGCGAACCACACGGCCTTGCCGGAATCCAGGGCGGACTTGATGTTGGCTATCGCCGCCTCGTCGCCCGGGACTCCCTCGCTCGCGTGTGTGGGTACGGTCACGGCGGCGATGTCGCCTATCGGATAGTACGGCTCGGTGGCGATGGACCCGCAGACCACGTCGCAGCCCGCATCCCTGTCCTGCCACTGGGCGCTCGTGTTCGACCACGGGATGCAGATGCCGGTGGCCTCGTAGAATCTCACGAAATCGTAGCTCAGCCACCCGCCGTCGCAGCAAGGGTTGCCCGTGATTGGATACTGACACGAGTTGATGTACTGCACCGAGAGGCGGTCCAGGATGCCGGTCTGCGTGTCGAGAGCGATCTCCATGCAGCCCGTCCCGGCCCAGGCCCAGCAGTTCCCGCAGCTCCCCTGGCTGCGTTCTGATGGGACGTAGTCCAGGTGCGAGAGGAGGTCGACCGAGCCACCAGGAGCGCCCGCCAGCTGCGCCTCAAGCGGGGCAGCGATTGTCGGCGCGGAGTCGTAGGAACGCATCCATTTCCGGAACGTCGCGTCGTCCGGCTGCATGACCGGGAAAGACTGAGCGTCGGCGGCGTCGACAGACGCCGCCGGAGTGGAAGAGAGGAGGGACAGCGTGAGCAGCGCCGCAACAGCTGATGCGCACCACAGTCGCCGAGTCATATGCACGCTCATCCCCTGGCGCCGGACTGCGCTCTCTCGGTCCTGATGGCCTGTCCGGCGGACAGGGGACAGTACATCATTGTTTCGGGAGCCGTCAAAGGACACGCGACTGGTGCTGCCGCTGAATCCCCGGGCAACTCATGCCGAGTGATGCGCAATGACACGGAGAGCAACTTCGGAGGTGCTGTGCCGCGTCCAAGCGTGCGCCGGATGTGCCTGCGTGGAGGCAGTTCCTCCGGAGAAGCCGCTATCCGACGTTCGAGGACGGAACCCCTGGATCTCCCACCCCACCACCTGCCGGCCATTTCAAGAGCGGCTTGTGCAGAACCCCAGCCGTACCGATCGGGTCAACGGCGCACTGGGCGACATGCACGCTGACACGCTACCAGTTCAACGGGTCGAGCATGCCCTCGTCATGCGGAGCGTCCCAGAGCGGTGCGAACAGGACGTGTCCTGAACCCGTGGGGTCGACCGTGAACTGCGCAATATGCATCGCATCGACGATGTCCACGTGTCCGTCGTCGTTCGTGTCCGCGCACGTGAACTCGTAGAGATCGAGCGGTCTCGACCCTACCGTGTACTGCGCCACGAACATGGCATCGACGATGTTCGTGTGTCCGTCTACCGACGCGTCACCCTCCATCAGTCCCGGCACGGTGGTGACGCGCACCGTGAGCGGCAGCGCCGCCTCGGTGGATGGGGCAATCACGGCCGGTGCGTCCGCGGCAACCAGGAGCGGCAGGCTGCCCGGTGCCTGTCCTGCGGCGGCAAATGCCGCCATGAGTGCCAGGGAGAAGCCCCAGGCTCTTGCCCGTCGGCGTCTGTCGCTACTTCTCAATGTCAGCTCTTCCTAGGGATTCAGGGGGTCAATCATGCCGTCGTCTGCCGGACTCTCCCACAGTGGTTTGAAGAGCACGTTAGCGGTCTGATACGGATCCACGACGAACTGCGAGATGTGCATGGCGTCGACGATGTTGACTGCGCCTTCATCAGTTGTGTCGCCCGCCATCATTTGATCGGCATCGAATGTACGCAGCCCGACGACGTACTGAGCGACGAACATGGCGTCGATGATGTTGGTCGTGCCATCGAGATTGGTGTCGCCCTCCATCAGCCCAGCCCCTCCATGCAGCCAGACGGCGCCGGATGCGACGGTGATGGATGTGGGGCAGAACGGCCATGTGAGGCCCGTGCTGGCCACGAGATCGTCCATCGCCTCCTCAATGGCTGCAAGCAACTGGTCCTGGATATCCGTATTGACGTAGCCCTGCAGCCCCGAATACTCGGGGCCGAGAAGAAATGACGACATCGTGATTGAAGGGGCCCCGCCGCTGCAGCCGACCTCACCTTCGGCAGAGAAGGTAGCGGTCTTGGTGGCGGTGCCAATCGAGAATGTCGCATCCGTCACGGTGGCGGTGAGCGTGTCGAATGCCACGTTTGCATCTGAAAGCGTTGCCGTGATGCCGAACGCGGAGCACGACGCGTCCACTTCCAAGAAGCTGCCGGGTATCGCGATGCCGACGTTCCAGTTACCTTCCCCCTCGGCAAGATAGCTGGTTGCCTTGGTTTCCAGTACCCCGGTCATTCCGTCAATCTTGCCCTTCAAGTAGGGCGCCGTGCAGAGTGTCTCGCTGGAATCGAACCACGTCAGCTTGAGCTTGTCCTCTCCAGAACTGTTTACTACCGTGATGCCGGTCAGGGAGGCGTCGGGTGGTGACACGGTCAGCTCGCTCGCTTCAATAACCTGGTTGATGACGTCGGCAACGGTATCGAGGTCCCCCTGCGTCAGGGCAGGCTCGAATGACGCGCCAATCACGACGTTGTCGATGGCCGTTACCTCAAGAGAGCCGCCGGGCCCCAAACACGCGATGGTCGCAATGCACTCAATCTTGGGCGCAGGCGAGACCCCCAACAGGTCCAGTTCAGCCCGAATCAGTACGTCCGTGGTTCCCGGGTCAACGGCGAATATGAACTTGATGGGGTTGAGGCCGACGGATACGCCCAAGACACTCAGCGTGATGCCGTTTACCTGCATGTACGGTCCCTCGGTACCCGAGCTGGAGAGGGTTACCGTCGCGTCGGACATCTGAACCGTCGCATTCGTTATCTTGCCAACGAGCCAGGTTTCAATCTCGGCCGCGGTGTAGTCCTCCGTGTCCGCCGCGCTCACGAGCGGAGCCGAGGCGCCAACAGTGAGGAGCGCCAGCATGACGAGTGTCATCAGCAGGCGGGGAGCCGCCCTCAATCCGTTCTTGGAGTTACGCATCTCTTCCGCACCTCCGCACCATAGTCATGTGATGTCCCTGCAGGCAGGTTCCGGGCGAATCTAATTCGCTCCTGAGGTCGAGCCAGTATAGCCGCGCATCGACAGAAGTCACAATACCCCCGCGAGTACTAGGACCACGAGCGTCATGAATGCCACTCCCGCCAGCGCCAGCAATGCGATGTAGACCGGATGCATGCCGACCTGCTCGTTCGTGTTCGACGCGGGTGTCGTGCTTCCGGAGGACGAAGCCGGTGGGTCATCGACGTCGGCACCCCCGGCTGTTGCCGCCGGCGCCAGCACCGTGAACTCGCTCGTCAGACCGGCCGCCTCGACGCGGTAGACACCGGGCTGCGAGCGGGCGAGCACGAAGCGGACGGTGCGGCTCTCGCGGGGCCCAAGCACGAGGTCCTGCTCGTAGGCGCTCTCGTCGTTGAGGCTCACCGCAAGGTGGTACGTCCCCCGCGTGCCGCCGGTGTTCTCGGCGGTCACGCTCACCAGCACCTTCCCGAGGGGAGCCACCTGCGCTGGTGTGGCGGTGAGGTCGCGTACTGCAAATGAGGCGGGGCCGGGAGCCGCGGTCGGAGCGAGAAGCGCCACGCTGCTGAAGTGGACTACGTCCGCGTACGCGACGCGCCGCTGCGCGTCGACGATCGTGTCGAGTTCTCTCCAGAGGCCGGCCTGCTGGTCGTACCAGGCAACCATGAGGCTGGCCGCGTCAACCGTGTCCGGAAGAGCGCTCTCACCGTACGCGATTCCCAACTCTATCGCAGGACTGAATTGCGCACCCGACGGCTGCATGGTGAAGGCGGCGACGACGATGCCGTAGGCGTAGGCCGGAGGCGTCGGGTCTTCCGCCACGGCGATGTATGCAAGTGCGTCGCCGGAGCTGTCTTCGCAGCTTGTTCCCGCTTCGATGAGCAGCGTCACTTCTCCCTCGATGAGGTCGGCGTCGACACCGTCGAGCAGTATGCCGTCGGCGTCCAGCGATGGACGGAAGTCGTGGCCAAGGACGGCGACCCGCAGCGTGCCCGGTTCGGGGGCCGGCGGCGCCGGCGGCGCATCCTCCGTGGCGCACATAATGGAGGCGATGCCAAAGGTGCGGTACGAACCCGGAATGAGCGCCGTGACGTTCCAGCCGTCGAGGCTCACTCGGTCGAGCCTCGCGACCAGTTCATACACGCCCTCGGGCGCGTCCGAGGGGAACGCCAGGTCCATCGACTCGTCAAGCTGGTACTCGTCGCCCTCCCAATCGGGGACGCTGTCAATGGTGACCTCGTACGAGTCGAGGAGCGTCAGTTCGAGATCGGAAGTAGTGTGGCGCGCCAGCACCGAGGCGACGCCCGTCGCCTCGTCCACCCCGAACGGCATGTCTTTGATGCAGCGGATGTCGGCGCTCACCGCGACCGAGAAGGCTTCGTCCGGCTCGACGACGGTGTGGCTTACGGCAATGCGGTAGTCCACTTCGTAGTAGTCGAGAGGATTGAGACTGAGTGCGGATGCGGGCTGAGGCAACAGGGATGGTATGCAGAGCAGAAGCGACAGCGGGAGCACGCGCACAAGAACAACAGGCCACTCAACTTTCAATGCAACTCCACGGTCCCCGAACGGAGGAAGCGGACGGGCCCAGTCTCTCTGATTATGACGTACGCGAGGGGCAAAAGCATTATAGCACCGGCTATCTCGGGAACGTACGTCGCGGGGTTGCTGAGGAGTCCCTCCAGCACGCGCTGCAGCCAGCCATCGGGAGACGCCGCGTGTGCGGGCATCGCCGTGATGGGCCAGAACAGAACGGCTGGCGTTCGCCACATGGCGTCTAGCATGAGATGTAGGCCGGCGCCGTATGCCAGAATCAGCAGCGCGCTCACATGCCTCACATGCCACAGCAGCAGCCCCGCCGCTGCCAGAGCGACGGGGAAGATGAGCGCATGGCAGAACAGCCGTCCCGAGCCATACACATCGCCCAGGACAAGCAATCCGAGCGGTTTGTCGATGATGTCCGGCAGCAGGGAAGCCACCATGAGGAGACGCAGGTCGACGTGCCGCGCAAGCAGGGCGGTTGTATGGCGGAGCTTCACGGCGAAACCCTGGGGACCTGCACCGCCGTGCCGGGCGCGCAAGGCGACTTCCTCTGCCGCCAGTGCAACTCCGCAGGTGATGCCGACGTGCCCCAGTATCAGCACGGGCGTCTCCCGCAAGGCGTTCGGCGCATTGTCCTCAGGTTGCCGTGCATTGAGACCTATACTAGCATTACGCTCAGCGTCCGATGCCGGAACGCCATTCGAGCGCCAGTGCCAGAACTCTACGATGTTGCTGTGATAGGCGGCGGTCCCTCGGGGTGCCTCGTCGCTTCCGCTCTGGCGTCCGGTGGTCGCCGCGTGGTCGTCCTTGAGCACCGCCGCGCCGACGCGGTCGAACCGTGCTGCACGGGAATCGTCGGGCGACCATACCTTGACTGCATTCAGCCTTGCGAGGACCTCGTCCTCACCGCAGCGAGGTCCGCGGTCCTCATTTCGCCCTCGGGCAGGCGACTGCACGTGGCGTCAGCTGTTGACCAGGCCTTTGTCCTCGACCGGGCGCTGCTTGAACTCCAGCTCAGGCGGAGGGCTGCCGAAGCCGGAGCGGAGATGGTCGAAGGTGCTCTCGTGACCCGCGCGCGCGTGTCGACGGACGTCTGTGAGACGAAGGTTTCGGGACCGGACGGCGCCCGCACGTATGCTTCACGTGTGCTCGTCGTCGCGAGCGGCGTGAACCCCGGCCTGCTGCGGCAGGCGGGCCTCGGGCAGCCTGCGAAGTACATGGTCGGAGCGCACGCGGAGGTCGAGATGGACGGCGTGGACGAGACCGAGGTGTACTTCCTGTCCGACGTTGCGCCCGGCGCATTCGCGTGGCTGGTGCCGATGGCACCGGGCCGCGTGCGCCTGGGCGTGCTGTCCGCGTCCTTGGCCGCGCAGGTGGCAGGCATGTTCCTCGCACGACCCGGGGTTCGCGACAGGGTGCGACGACAGCCGCTCCACATCGCACAGCGGCCGGTGCCCGTGGCGGTGTCGAGGCGGATGCACGGCGAGCGCGTGCTGGCTGTCGGCGACGCCGCCGGCCAGGTGAAACCCACGACGGGTGGAGGCTTGTACCTGGGAGCGATGGCCGCGGCCGCGGCCGCCGCCGTTCTGGCTGAAGCACTCGCGAGAGACGACCTTTCGGCGCGGGCACTGTCGCGATATGAGGCGCAGTGGCGGTCCGCGTTCGGAGGCGAGTTGCGCCGCGGAGCGCTTGCGCGCGCGGTCTACTCGCGACTCTCGGCGGGGCTTGTCGACGGAGTCATCGAACTGGCTGCCCGCACCGGAGTGGCGGAGACGCTGCTTCGCTCGCCGTCGTTCTCGTTCGACCGGCACAGCGGAGCGCTGCTGTCCGGCCTGCTGCGGTGCCTGCCGGGTGCGCTGCTGCATCCGGCGGGGAGGCAGTCGGAGGCCGAGTCGTGACTGCCTCGCACGAGCCACCGCGCCACGTGGCCATCATCATGGACGGCAACGGACGCTGGGCGCGCAGTCGCGGCCTGCCGAGGTCCGTGGGTCATCGTCGCGGTGTCGACCGGATTCACCCCGTGGCTCTCGCATGCTCCCGGCGAGGGGTCGAGTACCTCACGCTCTACGCGTTCTCGACGGAGAACTGGCGTCGACCCGGTGCCGAAGTGTCGGCCCTCCTCCGTCTGCTGGCGACAATGATTGATGACGAGGCGAAGACGTGCCTGCGGGACAACCTGCGACTGAGGCTGGTCGGGACGCTGGAGCATCTGAGCCCGGCCCTGCAGGACAAGGTCAGGGCCGCGGTCGCGCTGAATGAGCACAACACCGGATTGTCGCTGTGTCTCGCGTTTGATTACGGCTCCCGCGACGAGATCGTGCGCGCGGCGCGGGCACTGGCGGCCGACGGGGTCGCGCCCTTGGAAGTGGACGAACGACGGATGTCCGAGCGCCTCTTCACCGCCGGCATGCCGGACGTTGACCTCCTCATCCGCTGCGGTGGTGAGCAGAGGATGAGCAACTTCCTCATGTGGCAGGCGGCGTACGCGGAACTGTACTTCACCGACGTGCTCTGGCCGGATTTCGGCGAGGCGGAAGTCGATGCGGCGCTGGAGGCCTATGCCGCGCGCAGCCGGCGCTTCGGCGGGCTGAGTCAGGGAGGAACGCACTGATGCGGGACGTGCTGCTCGTCATCCTGGCTACCGTCACTCCCGTGAGCGAGTTGCGCGGAGCCATACCGCTTGGCATCGGGCTCGGGCTCGACCCCGTGCTGACGTTCGCGGTAGCGGTCATCACCAACGCGGTGCTGTTCCTGCCGACCCGGTTCGTTCTGGAGTTCTTCTACAGCAGCGTCCTGCGGCGTCTGCCGCGATTCGACCGCTATCTCCTTGGGGTGAGGAAGCGGGGACAGCCGGTGGTCGAGAAGTATGGCCTGCTCGGCCTCGCACTGTTTGTCGCCGTGCCGCTGCCACTGACTGGGGCCTACACGGGCACCATTCTGAGCTGGCTGCTGGCGATGGAGTGGAAGCGCTCCTTCATTGCTGTCGTGCTGGGAGTGCTCGTGGCCGGCATCGTCGTGATGCTGGCCACCCTGGGCGTTGTGAGCCTCGTGCCAGGTGCATAGGTCTTCGGAATGAGGTAGCCCGTGGCTCGTGTGCGCTGGGGTTACTGCTGGCAGAGGGGATGGTGGGCAGTACTGGACTTGAACCAGTGACCTCCTGCGTGTGAAGCAGGCGCTCTAACCACTGAGCTAACCGCCCGAAAACAAACGTATTTTAGCCGGAAAATTGAGCCCCGTAAACAGGGACCTCTTGCTTCGTCGAAATCTCGCGCCGACCTGGGCACCCTGCTGCCCGGCTACCAGCTCTGCGCCGCGACCGAGGGGAAGAGCCCCAGTGCCATCGGGATCGTCGCGAGCAGCGTGCGCTACTTCCGAGACTTCCTCGTCTCGGCGGGGCAGAGCACCGACGTGACCGCGGTGAGCCACCACGATCTCAGGGCCTATACCCTGCACCTGCAGCAGAAGGTGTGCTTCGCCACCCACCGCTTCAACCGCCCGCTGGAGAAGGGGCTCTCGGGGCACACCATCAACTGCTACCTGCGCAGCCTGAGGATCTTCTTCTCGTGGCTCGCGTCGGAGGAGGTCATCGGCGAGAATCCGTTCGACCGCGTGAAGATCCCCCGGCCTCCGCGAAAGGTCATCCCGGTGTTCAGCGACACGCAGATCCAGGGGCTGCTCGATGCCACCAACCCGGGCACCCCCGAGGGCGTCCGGGACTACACCATCATCCTGACGCTGCTCGACACGGGCTTGCGGGTGTCGGAGTTGTGCCAGCTGAAGCTGGACAATGTCTGGCTCGAGGACGGTATGCTCAAGGTCCTGGGCAAGGGCAACAAGGAACGACTTGTTCCCGTTGGCAAGCAGGTGCAGCGACTGCTCTGGCACTACATCAGCCGCTACCGTCCCGAGCCGGCCACAGTCATCGTCGACACCGTCTTCCTGACGCGGTTCGGCAGACCGCTGACCAAGGACCGCGTGGAGAAGCTCATGACGTCCTACGGCAGGAAGGCCGGAGTGACCGGCGTCAGGTGCTCGCCGCACACCTTCCGCCACGCGGCAGCGGTGAAGTTTCTGCGCAACGGCGGCGATGTCTTCAGCCTGCAGCGGATGCTGGGACACTCCAGCCTGGAGATGACGAGGCGCTACTGCGAGCTCGCGGATATCGACGTCAAGCGGGCCCACATGACGGCGAGCCCGGTGGACAACCTGGGACTGC
>JALNYR010000015.1:12097-27063 GCA_023229725.1 Dehalococcoidia bacterium
GGCGGTCCGCGAACGGACGAAGTAGTTCTCACACAGGCGGCACGTCCCCTTGAAGTCGCCTCGCTCGATGACAGTCGTGAGCAGCAGGCGAAGTCTTTCGGCACCTGACTCGAGGGCGGTGAGGTCGCTCCTCATCTGCTGCCACGCCTGAAGGCCGGCGACGCGGCTGACCTCTGCCGCCAGGACCTCGCGGCAGCGGCTGGCGCTGTCGCCAAGGCCCCCGGCAAGCGTGATGGCGGGGAACTCCTCCGGCGTGACCTTCCACGATCCGTCAGGCTGCAACTCAGTGCGGAGGCTGGGGGCGGTCTCGACGCCGGGATTGTCGAGGACGAACTGGCACACGTACGCGGGGAACTGGAACGACAGCCACTCCGGTGCACCCGCTCGCATGTAGGGTAGTCCGGCCGCAGTACTGCAGCTGAGCGTCACGCCTCGCACCTGCTCGAGGCACACCCGAGCGAGGTACCCAAGCCGCGTCTTCCAGGCCTCGAACTCGGAGAATCCGGGGAACTCCGCACTCAGGTGGGAGACGAGGTGGGGGAAGACGAAGCTGCCTTCCGACAGAAGCCTCACGTCAACAGCCCCTGCCTCGGAGCCTGTTGAGAGCTTCACTTCCACGGGGGCCTCAAAGGGCTGCTTCCATGCGGTGGTCGACAGCAGAAACGTGCCGGATTCGGCTGCCCGATGCAACGTACGGCACACATCGGCTCCGAACAGCTGCCTGCTGCTGGGCGGGACCAGCTGCTCTCGGAATGTCATCGTCTGCTGGCGCAGGCTCTCCCAGTGCTCTTCCAGCCGCCGGAGGTACATGGGGGCGACCCCCGCCTCCTCCGCGGCGGTGGCGCGAGGGTGCACCCTGCCGTAGTGCAGCAGGATGTCGTCTCCGATGACCTGGGCAGCTGCCATGAGCTGGGAGGATGCCAGCGAGAGGCTCGGGAAGTCGCGGTTCACGAGCCTCTTGATCCGCTGGTCTTCCACCAGGGCGAGAGCCTCACCCTCAGGGGCATCTCGAAACCACCTGTCGACATCTCCCACAGCCTGCTTGGCGTAATGCAGCAGGCCGGCCGTATCCTCCTGGCTGAGACCAAGCGTTCGGAGGATCAGGACCTTGAGGCGCCCGTCCATTTCCATCATCGTGACTTCTTTGGAACCAGAGAGAACCGGATAGAACCGTACAGAACCAACCGGAACTGCTACTCGCTCCTTCCCATTCTACCCTAGTACTGAAGCTCCGGTACACGGCCGGGCCCGTGCACCATGCACGGGATGGTTGGAGGCGTACCCACGATGTCAGAAGATGGTTCGGGTGCGGACGTAGACAGGCTCCTCAGCCAGGTACTGCCGCGGAGCACTGCCCCCTCACTTGGCACGCTCATGGAGGGCTACTGCCTCTCGGCCAAGAGCGAGGGCAAGAGTCCCAGCACGATAGCCATCGTCGAGGCCTCCGTCCGCTACCTCGAGGAGTTCCTTGTGAGTGAGGGACTCTCCACCGAGGTGACTGGGATCGACGACAACGCGATTCGTCGCTTCGTCGTCTCGCTGAGAGAGCGTCCCCGGTTTGCCCACCACCGGTTCACCAGGCCGCAGGACGGCCACCTCTCCGGGCACACCATCAACGGGTACATGCGGGCGGTGCAGGGCTTCTGGTCGTGGCTGGAGCGGGAGGGATTCATCCGGGAGAACCCCTTCGCCACCGTCCGGATCCCCAGGGCGCCGGTGAAGGTCATACCGACCTTCAGCGAGGACCAACTCCGACAGCTCTTCGCAGTGGTGGACATCGCCACACCGACTGGGTACCGGGACTATGCCATCCTGCTCACCCTGCTCGATACCGGCATCCGCTGCAGCGAGCTCACGGGACTGAGGCTCAGCGACGTCAACCTCAGCGCTCGCCTGCTGAAGGTCTGCGGCAAGGGGAACAAGGAGAGGATGGTCCCCATCGGAGCCAGGGTCCAGAAGGCTCTCTGGAAGTACATGACCTGCCATCGCCCCCAGCCCGCCATTCCCCGGTACGAGCAGGTGTTTCTCACGCGGGACGGCTACCCGCTGACCAAGGACAGGCTCGAGGCCATAGTGGAGCGGTACGGCAGAAAGGCTGGCATCACGGGAGTGCGGGTGAGCCCCCACACGTTCCGCCACACCATGGCGGTCACGTTCTTGCGGAACGGGGGCGACGTGTTCAGCCTGCAGCGCATCTTGGGGCACTCCCAGCTGGAGGTGCTGCGGGGTTACATAAACCTCGCCCAGTCCGACATTAGCCGCGTGCACGCAAGGAACTCCCCGGCTGACAACCTGGAGTTCCCGTCTCGCCGAGAGAAGGCGGAACCCCGTCGCAGTCGCACGACGCGGTGAGGCGACTTCCGTCAGCGCTTCATGCGAACGGCGCTGTGTAAGCAAGAAGTCACAACCCGATGGGCCGGTTGCCGTGCGGCGCGGCCGGCGACCGTGACGACGTGCGCGGGGCCTACTCGGAGAGGGTCGCGCCCTCCAGCAGCCGTGCGAGAATCGCCCTGAGTCTCCTGCGAATCGAATCGAACTGGGCAGAGCGGTTGCCGGTGAACTCATCCATGTACAGCGACCGGTTCACCTCAATCATCAGCGACCACACCCGCGGCTCTTTGCGATAGTGCGCCATGGGGACAAGTGCTCCCGAGAAGGGTTGGTTCAGCAGCACCCGAAAGCCCTGCCCGGAGGAAAGTTCGGTAGCCAATTCCACCAGCCAGTCGGGAGTATGGTATTCGTCAGTGCCAACGCAGATGTCCGGTCGTACGCTGGACTGCTCGAGCTCGTATGGCAGCGGAGCCGACGGGAAGCTGTGGCAGTCCAGAATCAGGCATCGACCCGCATACTCCAGGGCATCATCCACGGCCCGGGTCAGCCTCTCGTGATGCGGATCGTAGTATCGTCGTATCAGCAGGTCGCGGCTCTCGAGGGACAGGGTTCGACGCAGTGGCTGACCGTCCGACGTGCGCGTATAGACGACACCCATGCCTCTCGCCGCCATCGGCTCTTGCGCATCGTCGACGAATCGTTCCGGATCGACCACGAGCCGGCTCACGGGAAACACGATTCGGGCGGCGCCTTCGGGCAGTTCGAAGAGTTGGTCCGTGTAGCTGTCGGTCATGCGGATAAGCTCAGCCCCGAGGTCGGCATCGGACAGGATGAGCGTGGCTCTGACATCCGCAGGCACAACCTTCGAGCTATGAGGAATGTGAAGGACCGCGAGCCTAGGTTCCATTGCCTTCTCCCCACCGATACTCCGGTTTGAGGGCGGAGAGAGCCGCAAGACGAGTCACAATGTCGGCGGTTCGTATCGCTTGCGTGGCGCCAAGCTCCTCCCTGCACAGAGCTTGCGCCTGGTGCAGGAACGCGCCACCGGAGTGCTCGCCCGTGTGGAACGCAAGGCAATCGAGCCCCGCGAGTCCTGCGGCAATGATCTGAAGCGCTGCCATCAGCGTTCGATTGCCTCCGTAGGCGCCGCAACCCCAGAAGCCCGTGTGGACCACCACCGGACTTCCATCGCTCTTGAGTCGCTGTGATTCCTGCACTGCGGCTTCGAAACCCGTGTACGCGGTTGCGAGGATGTAGCGGATAATCGTGCTGCCGTAGGCTCCCGCGCCGCCGGGCGGCGCTTCCATCGCGATGATGTTGCTGACCGTGGGCGGCTCCAGTCGATGCGTCGCTTGTCGTATGGCGTCGGCCGAGGCCCGGGCGAACTGGTTACCGTAGAGTCCGTTGGGCCTACCCTCGTCGGCGTTCGGCTCCGTGGCGAAGTAGCCGCGACGTTCCACCCCCGCGAGCAGGATTGGCGTCGGCTTGCCACTCTCCACGGTCAGCGCACGCTCTCCCAGGGCCGACAACGCTTCACGCACCGAACCGAGTACGGGGTGCTCCAGCGCCTGCAGTTCGTCCTGCGCGAGCAGCGAACTCGAGTACGCGACAAAGAGGTGCGCATCGGCGAAGTTCACGTGCCACTCAACTGCGTTCAGGTCGGGGAGGGGCTCATAGTCATAGAAACCTGGTCGCTCGATGACCCGTTCAAGAGCGGCACCGATATCGACGTGCACCGGCAGTTCCAACGTCGGCCAGCGCGAGTAGCTGAGGAGTCCTTTGTGCCCTGCGCCTGCAGGGCGGATGATCTCGTAGACCAGTCGCTTGTTCTTGTCGCGCCGTCTCGGTGGGTGGTCGCGGACCAGTTCCGGCGTCACGAATTCGCGCCGTTCAAGCGGCTCACACACCCGGGACATGGGCAAATGGTAGCAGTAGTAGATTCAACCTGTAGTGGCCCTGCACAACTTGAGGCCAGCGTCCATTCTTGGACAAACGAAATGCGCTCTGGCAACGGATTGTCCGCGGGACTTGCCGGACCTTGAGGCTCCGCCTGCAGGTCGAAGGTCCATGTCGCCTGGTCCTGGTGTGCCCGCCTGGGCATCAGACCATCGCACGTCATGCCGAGATGAATGCTCAGCCGGTGGCGTCATTTCCATCCGTGGTCTTGACATTATGCCAGTGCACTGTTATTATGCCGCCATGGACGAGCCGCGGTACACCATCGACGAACTCGCGGAGAAGACCGGCTTCTCGCGTCGCACCATACGCTACTACGTGCAGGAAGGGCTCATCGAACCTCCCGCGGGAAGAGGTCGCGGCGGGTTCTATAATGACAGTCATGTGGCGATGTTGCTGAAGATCAAGTCGCAGCAGGAGCAGGGATTCAGCCTCGGCGCGATAGCGCGCCTCGCGAAGAGCCAGGATGACCAGATGGTCGCGCCCGCGAGGCAGGCGTGGGCCCGGTACGAGGTGGTCCCGGGCGTGGAGTTGCACGTGAGCCGGGAGGTCGAACAACGCGGCTCACGGAAGCTGCTCGAGCTCCTGCGCGCGGCCAGGTCAATCATGAAGGAGGGTGCGGATGACAGTGTTGGAAGCATCTGAGCGGTTCGGACTCTTCACGAAGGAGGACGCGCCGGTCCCGCTGACCGGGGTGAAGGTCGAGGGGACCATCACGGGTCGCACGGCGAAGGTGACCCTCAGGCAGCGCTTTGAGAATCGGGAGGGCAAGCCTATCGAGGCGGTGTACAAGTTCCCGCTGCCGGAGAACAGCTCCGTCTGCGGCTTCACGGTGGCCACGGGCGACCGTGTGCTGCGGGGTCGAGTGGAGGAGCGGGAGCAGGCCTTCCGCGAGTACGACGAGGCGCTGGCGCAGGGCCACGGCGCGTTCCTGCTTGATGAGGAGCGACCCAACATCTTCACGCTCTCGGTCGGCAACGTGAAGCCGCGCCATGCGGTGGACATCGAGGTGGCGTACGTCACCACACTGGAGACGAACGGCGCCGAGGTGCGCTTCATGCTGCCCACGACCATTTCCCCCCGCTACCTGCCGGCGGACACGCCGCTGCAGGGCGGCATACCGGTCGGCGAGTTCATCAACCCGGAGCTGCGGCTGAACGTGCCCTACGGGCTGCAGCTGTACCTCGACGTGCTGGGCCGCAAGGACATCGCGGGCATCGAATGCCCGTCGCACAGCGTCAGGACCTCGTACACGGATGATGCCGTGGTGGTGGAGCTTTCGAACGACTCGACGGCGATGGACCACGACTTCGTCCTGACCATCACGCACGCGAAGGGGTTCGAGAGCAGGGGCTACTCGTTCACGGACGGCGGGCATACCTACGTGCAGGTGGACTTCTCGCCCCGGCGTGAGGAGGCCCTGCCGGACTTCAAGGACTACCAGCTGGGCCCGCCGGACAGGCCGGAGGTCATCTTCCTGCTGGACTGCTCCGGCTCCATGGGCGGGTCGTCCATCGCGCAGGCGAAGAAGGCGCTGGAGGTCTTCCTCCGCGGCGTGCCGGAGGGAACGCTGTTCAACGTCTACCGCTTCGGCTCCAACTTCCACAAGCTGTTCCCGGGGAGCGTCGACTACAGCCAGGAGACGCTGGCGACCGTCCTGAAGCTGCTGGCGCCCGTGGATGCCGACCTCGGCGGCACGGAGCTGCTGTCCCCGCTGCGCGACATCTACAGCACGCCGGTGGCCGAGGGATTCAGGAGGAACATCATCCTGCTGACCGACGGTCAGGTGGGCAACGAGGCGGACATCCTGAAGCTCGCGCAGGGCGACAGCCGCACGCGGCTGTTCACGGTGGGCATCGGGTTCGGCCCGAACGAGTACCTGGTGAAGAAGCTGGCGGCCCTCACCGGCGGGGCGACGGAGTCGGTCGCCCCGGGCGAGCGCATCGAGCCGAAGGTGCTGCGGCTGTTCTCGAAGGTGACGCAGGGCGTGCTGGAGGACCTGGAGGTGGACTGGGGTGCGCCGGCGGAGCAGGCGCCGCTGCGGGCGGTGGTGCACGAGGGCGAGTGCGTCTCGCTGCTGGCGAGGCTGGCGGGCGGGGCGGCTCCCGAAGTGGTGAAGCTGAACGGGTGGATGGATGGCACGAACCCGGAGTGGGCGGTGGCGGTGAAGCGGGTGGAGGGAGCGGAGGTGGCGCTGCCGCTGCTGTGGGCGCGGGCGCGCATCAGCGACCTCGAGGAAGGGGTTGTGGTGGGGGGCGGTTCCCGGCAGGCGGGCCGCAAGGAGAAGGCGCGCGATGGCGAGATAGTCGCCCTCTCGAAGCGCTACGGACTGCTCTCGCGCGCCACGAGCTTCATCACGGTGGAGTCGCGGGTGGACGCGGAGAAGTCGATGGGCGAGATCGAGCTGCGGAAGGTCCCGAGCGTGCTGACCAGGGGGTGGGGTGGGATGCAGGTGGCGGATGCCATGCTCTCCTTCCAGGCTGATGCCATGGCGGCGCCATACGTCGCTCAGGCTGCGCTGTCGGACTCTCTCGAACGGCATATGGTTCATGCGCTGCCGAGTTTCACCCTTCAGCGGGAGTCCGAGTCGTCTCCGGTTGACCCTCTGTCGGAGCTGCTGTCGATGCAGGCAGCCGCGGGCGGCTTCGTGGTTGCGGATGATGCTCAGGCGGTAGCGGTCGGGCTCGACGTGCCCGCGCTGCGGCAGGCGGCGTCAAAGGTGGGGCGGCGCGGAGCAGCATCCCTGAAGCTCGTCACGACCGCGGTCATCCTGGCGCTGCTGGGCGAGCGGTTCGCCAGCAGGCGGGACGAGTGGTTCGCGGTGACGGAGAAGAGCCGGAAGTGGTTCGAGTCGGAGGTCAAGCGCCTGAAGCCGGCCATCGATGGCAAGCCCCTCGAGGCCTGGGCGAAGGAGTACGTGAAGACACTGCCGGCCGTCGACGCAGGCTAACAGGTTGCAGGTTCAGAACGGCCCTGCGGACTGTGCCGTGTGGCGGACGGGGTCACGAAATACGGGGACACCATCATCAGGATTTCCTCAACCGAGACGGTGCATGGTGTCCCCGTATTCTCGTTTAGTCGGCTCGTGGAACTTGGTGCAGGCGTCACTCCCGCGGTACCTTTGTGGTATTCTGGCCACCGGACGCCGGAACAGGATGGACAATGCTTACGAATGAGCGGGTCATCACGCTGCTTGAGAGCGAAATGCCGACACTGCGCCGCCGCTTCTCGGTGCAGCGCATAGGGCTGTTCGGGTCGGTGCTGCGGGGCACCGCGAGCGACACCAGCGATGTCGACATCCTGGTGGAACTGGGGCAGCCGACCTTCGACCACTACATGGACCTCAAGTTCTTCCTTGAGGAGCGTTTCGCCCGAACCGTCGACCTCGTGCTGGCCGACTCGTTGAAGCCGCGTCTCAAGCCGATCGTCACGCGCGAGGTCGCCTATGCCAAGGGATAGTCGTCTGTAACTCGACGATATCGTACAAGCCATCGAGCGCATCCGCGCGTATACGAAGGGGCAGACCGAGATGGCCTTTGGGCACGACCTCAAGACGCAGGACGCGGTCATGCGCAATCTGCAGGTAATCGGCGAGGCAGCGCTCCACGTTCCCGGCAGTGTTGAGGAATCGACCCCGGAGATAGACTGGCGGAAGATACGGGCGCTCCGCAACATTCTCGTCCACGAGTACTTCGGCGTGAACCTGCCCATCATCTGGGACGTGGTACAGAACAAGGTCGGGCCGCTGGAGGCAGCCTGCCGCCGGCTCCTCGAGCAGGCGGACTTGGCACCGGGTCGCAAGTCTCCGTAGTGGAACCCCACCCGCGCCGCCATCCGGCTGTCGGACGCCCACCGCCGGACGGCCGCCAGCCCCCCCCACCGGGCAGGCATGGGAGCCTGCCGCTACATTCAGACCCAGCCCCGCACTCCGCCAGAAGCCCACTACCCTTCTTCCTCGTCTTCCTCCGCATAGGGGTTCTCTGGCAGCGCGACCTGTCCGCCCAAGGCCCAGCACTCCTGTGCGTGCTTGCCGCGCGCCACCACCTCCTGCAGGTAGCGGTGCTCCTCGATGGTGGCGAACGTGCCGAAGCGCAGCCGGTGCTCAGCCTCGTAGCCCATCTCAATCCAGCGCTGGTTGATTGAGAACTCCTTGCTTGCGGCGAAGGACGACATGTCAGTGACACGCTCCGGGCGCGTCACGGGATGCGGTGGCCATGAGTCCCATCCTTCCAGGATGTCGTTCTCCGGGGGCCAGTCGCTCTCGGGTGGTGGCGCGGACTTCGGCAGGGACTCCGGCAGCAGTCCAAGCTGCGGCGCCAGTTTCAGCAGCGACACCAGCAGCACATCGAGAACCTCCTTGTAGGCAACGTCGGTCGAGCCGTACGGATCAGAGAGCTTCTCGTCGCGAACTCCCAAGTAGCCCGACAATCGGAAGCTCTTGTCGCGGGATTTCGGAAACGCGCCGCGAACCTCGCGCAGTTGCCCGCCCGTCATGGTCAGGATGAGGTCCGCCCACTGCACCAGGTCATGCGATACGCCCTTCGGCCTGTGGTCGCCGATGTCGATTCCGTACTCCTTCATCGCCTCGACGGCCTCCGGCGAGGTCGAGTCGTCGAACACGCGAAGCCCCGCGCTGTCCACGTTGACCGTCTCCTCACTGCGGTGCTGAATCGCGCTCCTGAGCAGACCGCAGGCCATGGGACCCAGGCATGTGTCGCCTTCATCGACAAAGAGAACGTTCATCGTTTCGCCTCCTTCGGCTTCTGTGGCATTTCAGTCTTGTTCAGTCGGAGAGTGTTCTTGGCCTCCGCTACCGCCCACCCCTCGCCAGCACGATCAGCACCGCCAGAACCAGTGACACGAACATCAACACCAGAAACTCCATCCTGCCCTCCCTCCGGCCAACCCGCTAACCCACAACCCCGGCGGCTCGTTGTCCTGCAGAACGCCGAACGCAGAACCCAGGACGCCGGCGGCCATTGGCCGCCGGTTCACTCCCAGTTCCAGCCCTTCCCCTCGCAGACGTCGCACTTCTTCGTCGTCGGGCAGCCAGGCGCGCCGATGCAGATCCTTGGCAGCTCCAGCGGTACCTTGCCGGTCCCGTCGCACTTCCAGCACTTCTCCTTCTTCATCGTCTTCTGCCTCCTTCACATCCTGTTCCTCTTCTGCCTGTGTTCACGCACGGCTGTGCACCGCCGCGTCATACCGTGAAGCCCCTCACGAACGCCTTTGCTCGAAGCCGACCTTTCCCGCACCGTGCCTCACATTCTTCAGCGCCGCCTCGACGGCCGGTGCCGCGAAGACCGTGTCCCAGTAGTCGGGCGCATCCGGCGGGACACTCGACTCTATGGCGGCACAGTGCACCACCTCCTGTATCTGCGCCGGCGTCATGCCGGCGGTGCTCTCCACCAGGTGGTCGACGATGCCGGCCGGCAGCGGTATCCGGCGTGCGAGGTAGTTGAGGTAGTTGCGCCGCTGCTGGGCGTCGGGCGGGTCGATGTTGATGACACGGTCGAAGCGCGACGGCCGGTCCTTCAGCGCCTCGTCCAGTATCTCCAGCCAGTTTGTCGTCGCGATGGTCACCACGTTACGGCAGTCCTGTACGCCGTCGAGGGCGAATAGCAGGCGCGACAGCGCGTCGGCCATGCCGTAGCCGGAGCGCAGCCGCCCCTGGCCGATGAGGTCGATATCCTCAAGGAAGACGATGGTGGGACTCAGGTTGGCCGCCACCTTGTACAGCTCATCGATGTACAGCGGATGCATCATGTACGCGGTGTGCGCCACCATGCAGGTGATGCCCGGGCTGGTGTTCATCAGCACCTTGCAGACGAGGGTCTTGCCCGTCCCGGGCTTGCCGGTGAGCAGCAGACCGCGGCGCGGCGAGACTCCATGCGGCTCAAGGCACTGCGCCCACTCGAGGAACCGGGTGGTGTGGGCGGTGATGGCGTGCTTGACCTCCTCGGGCACGGCGATGTCCTTCCACGACAGGTCCGCCAGCTCCAAGAACGTCATCGTGCCGCCGAACTCTATCTTCTGTCCCTTGTAGAGCTTCTTCTCGTTCAGCCGTGTCTCCAGAGCGCGTGCGAATGCCTCGGCGTGGCGCCGCTGTCCCGCCGCGGCGCTGATGACCACGTCTGCCTTGTCGGTCGGGTCGAGGTCCACGTTCAGCACCAGGGGCACGCCGCGACGCCGCAGGAAGACGATGCCGGCCTGCAGCAGCACCTCCTGCTTCCCCGGCGCCACGCTCACGCTGGTGTAGCACGCCTGTCCCGTGGCACGACCCATCACCTGCTCGCTCTTCCATCCACCCTCCTCGCGCTGGCGCTCAAGCGCCCATGCCACGAGGTCGCAGTAGTACCGGGGTGCGCTCAGGGGGATGTCGACGATGTGCTCACTGCCGAGGAACTCCTCGACGGTGCGGCGGACCTTCTTCGAGATGCCGTGCATCTCCTCGGCGTAGTCCTCTACTTCGTCCAGCGTGCCCGGGTCTATCGGCTTGTAGTCGTTGACAACGTGCTGCAGTCCCATTCGTCCTCCCTCCCTCCTTCGTTTCGAAGGAGCATGACGCATGCCCGTGACAACTGTGTGTCACGGACCAAGGGCCCTCCGGGCAAGACACAACGGTGGTCCTCTGGGCTAGTCCTCGAGGCCGTGCCTCTCGATGCTCGGATGCAGCCAGTCTGTGGGGGCGCCACGAGGGTTGCAGGCGACCTTCTCGGCTACCTTCGGCTTCCGGAGGGAGATCCCGCTGCCGACTGATTGCGGTGCCGACAGGATTGAATCACGGCGCGGTCGGATGCCGGTGATGTCCGATTTGTGAGGGGCCTCAGGAACCATATTGTCAACTCCGAAGCGTGCATCTAGAATCCGAACTGGACTCCGCAACCTGGTGCAACTCGTCTGCAAGAGGAGAACGCATGGATATCAGCCGAATACCGGACAGCCACAATCCGACGCGTAGCGGGACAATCCGCAATATCCTGCGGGAGTATCCGGACCTCGCGAACGTAGTCAGCGAATTCATTCAGAATGCTGAAGACGACAACTCCAAGTCCATCTCTCTTGACATTGACAGCAAGCGAGTCTGCATACGTAACGACGGCGATCCTTTCGACAACCAAGACTACGATCGACTGCTGCAATTCGCGCAAGGCAAGTGGCATGATCGGGACAAGATTGGGAAGTTCGGAGTCGGATTCATCTCGTGCTATCACCTCACCGATTCACCCACGATTGTCTCAGGCGGTGTCCGTGTTGCTATCAAGCCCAATGGGAGGGTAGCCAAGACCCTTGACCCGGCGAGTGTGCTGGCACGGGGTGCGCGGTTCGAACTACCCATCCGGCGAAAAGAGACGCTGTTCTCGGCAGAGATTGCAGCAGAGCCGCTCACATCTGAGAGAATCGAGAGCCTGCTCCAGTGTTTTGCACAGCAGTTCCGTGATTGTGCCCTGTTCTTGTCCAAGGTACGGATACTCGAGGCGTTCCAAGGACATGGGGAGCGCAGGCATCTGCTGTGTCGGTGTGAAAGGAGATGTCCGAACGGCGCGAGTGGGAAGAGGCTGGATGCAGTAACGCAACTGACTCAAGTGCTTGTCAGGACTGTGAGCCTAGACTCGGGGACCGGGCAATACAGGACGGAATCACACCTGTGGGATGTCTATACACGTGACTGCCAGGGTACATACCTCGCTGACAATGAAGGGGAACCACCGGGGCGCACTGGCATAGCACTTGCAGTTGCACGAACGCCAAAGGCGAAGCCCCACCTGGGCATGCTTCACGCGTACCTACCAACCAACATACACACGGGTTTTCAATTCAATGTCAACGCGGACTTCGCGCCTCTTGCGGGACGAGGTGGAATCCGAGGTGACGAAGGCAAGGAAGGTTCCTGGAATAAATGGCTTCTGCGTCAGCTAGGCATATTGCTGGCTGACTGTTCTGAGGAGATTGGAGCGCGGTGCGCCCACGTCAAGGACTTCTACGACCTTCTGCCCTTGGAAGTTGGTGAAGAGCATCAGGTTCTTAGTGAACTCGTTGATTCGTTTCTTGACCAAGTGGCCACCAAACGCGTCGTATACACATACGGCGGTTGGTCATGCCCGACCGAGGCACTCAGTTCAGACTCAACTATTAGGAGCCTAGGCACAGATCTGGACAGCCGACTTGTTCATCCGCAAGTGTACGCCAGCACTGCAGGCGAGAGACTGCTTGGAAGACTGGGTGTCCCCGACTTCGGATGCAAGGAACTGGTGGGCAGGCTGTCGACTCTATTGCCGACTGCAATTCCCGTTTCTCAGGCTCCACGCTTGGTCAACACACCGCAGAAAGTGCGCAGGATCTTGGAGTACATTGGCGCGCATCCGTATTCGGGACTCGACGGCGACATCAGGGGAGTCGCAATGGCACTCGATAGCGCAGGCTGGTTGAGGAGACTCGCCTTGGAGCCGCCCCAACTGTACCGTACGGAACGTGTGGCTCTGGAGAGGATACTGAAAGGTGCCGGCATCGCGCTCTTGGACAAGAGAGTTGTGTCAGCAGAGTCACGGGATCTCGTGAGGAGGCTGGTGCCCGAGTTTGGTGTCAAGAACCTGATCAACTACCTCAGGCAGTACTCCGACAGAACTGCTGGAAAGCCAATGAGGAGTTCGCCAATTGCACTGCTACGCAGCCGCAAGCGCATCCTCGAGGTCTACCGATTTCTCGTTGCGGTAGGCACTTCGGAAGCAGTCGATTGGGGAAGTGGCGCCCTGAAGGGAACTCCGCTCCTGTTGACCCACGACGGTAGACTGGAAGTGTTCAATGGAGACGATGCGCCGCCCTACATGGCCTCAGCAGAGATACGCTCTCTGATGCAGGGCTGTAGAGATGTCTCTTTCGTCGACCTATCCTTGCAGCGCGGCAAGAGACTGGTCCTGCTGGAGAACTCAGGAGTGCCATGTTTCACGATCAACAGAGTCCTCGACTACTTTGCGGCACGTGTCGGAGACGGCACGGCGCTCGACGCCGCGTCGCCTCCCTTGAACTCACGCGAAGGAGTTCTCGCTGTCTACAAGCTGCTGCGAACCTCGAAGGCTAGCCCCAACATCATCGAGCGCGCGAAGTTGGTCCCAGTGTTCCTCACGTCCAAGAACCGATTGCGCCCATTGGTTGGCGGAAGCCAAGGTTCCCTGACTATTGCCGACAGAGCCATCGACGATCCCCTCCGGCTTGACAACCTGCTTCACCCTCAGCTTCTGTCGAATCGCGAGCTCTGGAGATGGTTTGAGTCAACACTCAAGGTCGTGCATCTCACGCTTCTAAGGTACGTCCTGGACTACCTGCTGCCGCGATTCGCTGTTGCGTCGGACGATGATAAGAAGCTGCTTCTCACGTTTCTTGCGAAGCACGCATCCAGTCTCGTCGGGCACGCGGAAGTCGCCACAGCGCTTCGCACCCGACCACTCCTGGTATCTCTCGATGGTGAATCCTATCCGGGTCCGCATTTGGCTCGTCGCCTTAGTGCCTCGACTCGTGTGTTTGGGAATTCGTACCACTATGCGACCAAGGAGTCGTTCGGCGGCAGTTCTGCCTGGATCTCGGCGGAAGACTGGAGGCGCCTTGAGCAACTGGTTGATGTGAGAGAGCTCCCCCATCCTCGCGATGTCGTGCAGCTTGCTTCGGCTATTGCTAGTGTCCAGCCTCCCGAGATCGACAGGGCGAATCGATTGTTGGCATTCATGGATCACCATTGGGACTTGTATGCAACGGAATCCGCACAATTGGTGGAACTCAAGACCCTGGCATGGATTCCTGCAATCGATGACATGGAGGCACTCCATGTGCCCAATGAGCTGTACACGCGGGAAGTCAAGCGGTTTCTGGGTGACACCTTCTTGTACGTCGCAAGACCGGACTTGAACGCCGGTCTCGCTCAAGTACTCGGGATTCATACGATACCCAGCACCGATGATATCGTGACTCGTCTTGAGTATCTGGCCGAGCACAACTTGGCAGCTGACCTGAATCTCTATGTGGAACTGGACAATCGTAGGGACAGCCAACCCGTGCAATGCTTGTGTGGCAAAGCTGTGCTCGATGTCGATGGCAAGGGTTCGTACTGGAAGGCCGAGCACGTGTTTCGCTCCCTCGCTCGCGGAGAGTTCGGACGGTACCGCGTGCGTCTTCCCGAACGTCTCTGGCGGTTCAACTGGCTGTGGGATCGGCTAGGTGTCAGAGACGAGCCCGCAACGTGTGACTATGTCGACCTTCTGATAGAGATCTCAGCCAGCTTCGTCGCCAAACCCATTCCGGAGAAGGACAGCATCATTGTGGGAGGCGCCCTCTCCAAGCTCGCTCAGAGCGAGGACCTCGATGAGGAACTGCTGGAACGATTGCGTACGACGGCCATCGTGCCTGGATCTGATGGCTACCTTCACCGCGTGGATGATGCGATCATCGATGACTACCCCGGCATTGACCAGGTGGGGATTCAGGTCCGAGTGCCTTTTGCCGCGATCCCATCCACGGCAGAGCCGCTACTGATTAGACTGGGGACACGGAGAGTGTCCACTTGCCTCAGGCGTGAGGCAATCGAGATTGTCGGTCAAGAGAGGGACGAAGAACTGACGCGTCTTCTGGGTCAGGTATGGTGCGAGTACATCCTGAGCGTCAATCTGACAATCCTCGGCGTAGATTCA
>JALNYR010000180.1 GCA_023229725.1 Dehalococcoidia bacterium
GTGCGGTGTGGTTCGCCAGGGCGGTGGCGTTGGCGATGATCGCCGGTACGCACGTGGACGCATTGCACAGTACCACCGTAATCCCCGTCACGCAGCTCACAGCGACGCTGACCGAATTGTTGCCTGGATTGCAGAGCACGCCAGCCAGCGCGAACCGTGTCAGGCCGTCTCGCCGCCCGCTATCACCGTCCACGGGTCGTCGGTCCACTCGCACGTCCGTCACCAGTGCGCATCCTGCCTGGCCGACCATGAGATCGGTGGCCGACGGCACTACGTCCGTGCCCACGCTAGCGATGCGACACGGTATGTCGTCCGTGCCGCACGACTGACCGGTCGTGACAAACGAGATCCGCACGCCGATACCACAGCGCGCGGCTGCCGCAGCGATGCAGGCGGTGTCTGCGTCCCGCGAGCACGCACCGGCCCAGTTCGCGTGACCGCACATTTCGGGGCACCCACAGATTCCACTGGCATCGGGTGTCGTCGCGGTAATCCGGTACCAGCCGAGCGGTTGGCTGCAATCTGGGACAATGTATTCGCACATACCGCCGGCGGCCTGGACGGACCGTGCGGCCATGAATGTCGTGAATAGTACAACGAATCCAACGTGCTTCATGTTCATCGTTTTCTTTTTTTTAAACCTCCCACACTCGCGCTCCCGTGGCACTCAGAAATACACCGTAAGCTGCGGCCGGTCCGGATCGTCTGGCCACGTGACCGTTCGGCATACCGGCGGATCGCTTGTACCGGGTCTCACGTCGGTGATCGCGGGGCTCCGCTGAATGTAACGGTATATCTGCCTCGGAACGTAGAGGGGGTAACTGCGCATTGGCGCATCGTCCGGCAGTGGGTTGAGCAGCCTGACGGATGGAGACAGTATGGTTGGGATGGCGGGCGCCGAACTGGGCGCGGCCGGTGCCAGCGCAGGCAGCGAGGATGGAGCGACGGGCACGGGTTGTGTCGGCGATGGGAGTGCGGGCGGTGGAGAGGGGCTCCGCGGGGGGAGTGTCGGTGATGTGCCAGCAACCACCGGCGAGGGCGGGGCGGACATGGAAGCTAACGGCAGTGGCCCGGATGGACTCCGAGGGATCGCGATACCTGACGGTAGGTTCACACGCCGCGAGATCGGTACCAGGGTCCGTGCCAACTCGTCGGCTGTGAACCGTACGTGGCTGGGGTCGAACACAGGTCGCGCTGCCGTGTACAGCATCACGAGCCTGCTCACGTCGGGGTCGGGAAGCGCCACGGCCGTCGCCGCCGCGATCGCTGCGACTAGCGGACGCACCAACTCAACGGTGCCCGGCGGGGCCTCAATAGCGGCGATGCGCAGTGCAGCCAGGTCCAGCGACCGGCCGGCATGCATACCCACTCCGAGCGCGGAAGTCAAATCTCCCCAGCCCAATGACGCCGAGAGGATGCTGTACCATTCACGTATCGGCGTCTGAGCGGGCTTGTACGGCACGTTTGAACCGGGCGGGGCATATTGCATATACAACCGGGACCCGGCGGCGACATCGGCGAGCCATCCGAGCACCGGCATGCCGAGCAGGGCCTCGGCAGCGTTCGCCGCCGTTAGTCCGGAGGCCTCCCCCGCCGCGAGCCTCGCCAGCACCGCAGCTAGCCGCACCATGGCTCGCTGTATCGCTTCGCGGGGCTGCACTTCCGCATCCATGCCGACCGCGGCAACCGGTGGGAACGTGATGCCGGCACCCGTTCGCCCCATCGTCACGCCGAGGGCCGTTATCGCCGCGTTGATGGCCGCTCCCCGGTCGTCGGCCCGCACCACCGCCCGTACGCCATAGGCCGCGGCGTAGTCGATCAACGGGCACAGAACGCGCACCAGGTGGACGCGGGAGATTTCGAGCAGTGCCGACAGTTGTGCCCGAACGTCCCTGCCCGCCATCGACGCCATCAGCACGCATGCCCGCGCGAGTGCACACAACGTCACAACGCCATCACACACCGCACCGTAGCCATCCGCTAGGCGTCGGATGGCATCGCCATCTGTCAGTACCTCTGGGTCGGTGTTCGGCCGGGGCCTCCGCGCAGACACGTCGCGACAATATGCACCGACATAGCCGCAGAGTTCCGCAGCGGTGTCCGCTGTCGGGTGCATGCGTGGCAACGTGTACCGTTCCAACCCACGCGTAGCGAGCCAGATACACGTCTTGGTGAGCAGCTCCCCGGAAGCGCGCGTCCCGATCATCGCGCGGGCCAGGCGCACGGTGTCCGGACCGCGAACCGCACGACCCCCGAATTCCAGTGTGGCTGGCGCTGCCACGGCACGCAGCACCGCCGTGTGCAGAAACATCACGACGTGTTCGTCAAATCCACGCTCGCTGGCCGCCGCGCTGTCCGGTTGGGTGGGCGCGTTACAGAAATAGCGCCGGAAACACTCCGCGTCGGTGCAGCCCGGCCGGTTTGCGAGGAATGCGGCCGCCTCTTTCGCACATATCAGGTGTTCGGTTGGGTCAGTTTTATGCATCACTGTCACCGTCCGATATATGTGCTCGTCTTTCCCGTACCCGCGCCACGTTCGATTCGTCCATTCCCGCAGTGGTATCTACGCGGTGCGTGCCACCACGCCGGGTGGTGAATTTCATGCAGTCACCGACGACTGAAAGAGAAAAAAGGGGCATAAGACGATACGAGTGAATAAACAACTCTTTCCATTTCCCCATATACTCCCTACTATTAGATTCATTGCCGCGTGTCAAAACGCGCGTTTCCATTCAGGATCAGGGGGTGCGGTGCCTGGAGTGCAATGGCACCGAGGGCCCAATCACCATCTCGTCACGAATCTATTTTTTCCCAGCAGTTGGGACACGGCGGGGCCTGGTTGGTCCCCTCGCCTCGGTTGTATCGGGCCGCGCAGAGGCCGTCGAACAAAAAGCGGAAAATCCCCCGAAAAGTTGCACCTCCCGCCACGGCAATGGAGAGTGCATCCACAGCGGCACAGTCTGCAGTGGCACCCCCGTGGTCAATGCGCACCATCGGGAACATGTTCACCGTGGCAATTCATCAGGCGGCCAAATAAAGAAGAAAAAAAGCCGACCCGTGGACGAGCTCCGGCGCTGCCGGCTATAGGCTAGCCAGAGGCCTTCATCGGTCCCCGGTATCGGAACTGTCCTCTGGGATTTTCACGAAACCCTAATTTTGTGAAGTTCTAAAGTTTCAAAATATAGCGAGAATTCCGTGAAGTTCCAAACATAAAAACAGATAATAACTACGTTTACAAGCACAACACAACGTGATGCAAGCCACAGAAGATACCCCCCCCGCAGCTACTCTGGTTAGTCCGGCCCAGGAACCGGCACCCGCGGTGCTGGCACCTGGCACGCCCGAGCAAGTCAGTCAGGCGGAAGAGGAAGAGGAAGAATCGCCAGAGACGGAGGCCCCGGTGTTTAGGGTCAAGCCCCAACTGCTACCGGTCCGCGTGGCGACATGCGAACAATTGTTACAGAAATTTGGCAGGGCCATCCGGGAGCTGAATGAGCGCGTTCGTGATCTGGAGGAGAAACAACCCAGAGTGTAGACGCCGGTGGCACCGGAACCCCCCACTGAACAATAGTGCCTGACAGTGAAATGGCCACCACACTCACACATACATGACCAGTGGGCAGAAAAAAGTGAAAAATGCTTGGCAATTTTTGGCGTTTTACTAGCTTCATATGATAGCGTCTGGTGACATGGAGTATTTGACCACAAGCCCACGTTCCGGGGGGGGAGGGGAGCTTGCACACGCACCTCTGTGCAACCACATCCCGATTCGCCAACATCCGAACACGGAACACCCACCCCGCACACGGTATGGAGGTGGACGGGAGAGTGGTAGGCGTGAAGCGGAGAACAAAGGAACCGGGAAAACAACCACCGCCAACAACAGGTTTGGAACAAAAACACACACGCACATACACCCGCAACAAAATGTCGGATGCAATCGTTCCGCCACTCTACGACCAAGCGACCTCGACCAATGCGATTGGACAAGAGGCCGCCACTGTCAACATGTTCTTCGGTAGGGTCCTGGATTCGTTTAATAAGGGTGCGGCCACTGGTTCGGTGACTGCGCTTAATCTGGGCCAGAGTTATCAAGGCATCGAACGTTTCGTGAGTAATGTGATCACCCAACTCGTGCACAGTGAGAACGAGGACTTTCTGCTGAGAGCCATCCTGCCGCCGTCCGTCCTGGATCAGCACCACCTGGCAGTGGCGTTCAGGCTGCCCACCAAGTCGATTAACGGACTGGTGCCGTACGAAGGGAGCCCCCGCCTGCTCACCGAATCTGTTCTCAAGGCCGAAAAAAGTGCGCAGCGGCGCGGTGTGAAGGTGAAATTCGAGGGCGACTACCTGAAGTACGGCGCCCAGGCTGACCAGGAAATGGCCGCGCGTATCAAGCAGATGCGGTGGTCGGTGAAGCAGACGATGATCGACATGGTGGCCGTGGAGTTATCGCGGGCGCAGTGCCCTTATCGCGAAATGCTCATACGC
>JALNYR010000016.1:0-18620 GCA_023229725.1 Dehalococcoidia bacterium
GAAGCCGGCGGTGAATGAGAGCATTCCGCAGATGACTCCAGGCGACACTGTGAAAGTCTCCCTGCGCGTTAAGGAAGGCGACAGAGAGCGGGTGCAGCACTTCCAGGGCATGGTGATTCGAATCCGGCGCGGCGTTGACGGCGGCCGTTTCACGGTCCGGCGCGTGGCCTATGGCGTCGGCGTCGAGTACACGTTGCCGTACCAGTCCCCCCTCATCGAGGGCGTGGAACTCATCCGGCGGGGCAAGGCGAGGCGGGCCAAGCTCTACTACATGCGGAATCTGAGCGCGAAGCGCGCGCGGCTGAAGGAGAAGCGGTCGCAGGTTCCTGCGACCGAAGCACCTGAAGAGGCTGCTGAGTAACCTCCTTTCCTGCTGAGATTGATGCCCTACGCTGAGGTGGCGGTCGACGCCCCCGCGGGTCGATCCCCCTACTCGTACGTGGTGCCCCCGGAGTTGGACCTCGGTCCGGGGCACCTCGTGCTGGTTCCGTTCGGTCCCCGGACGGCGCGGGGAGTCGTCGTCGACGTTGCCTCGTCGTCCGCCCATGAGGCCACGCGGGCTGTCCTGTCCGTGGCGAGCGACTACCGGCTCTCGCGCGAACAGCTCGACATCGGCGCCTTCGTCAGTCGCACCTATCTGAGTCCCCTCTATCCCGCCCTTGCGGTCTTCTTCCCGCCCGGCATCGCGCCCGAACCCGAAGTGTCCTTCAGTCTTGCCCCTTCTTCTTTCTCCCCACTTCCCTCCCTGTCCGCGGAGGAAGATGAACTGGTGCGGAGGATTCGGGATGAGGGGCAGGTGCACCTGCGGCAGCTTGCCCGCGGTAGTGGAGCCACGTCCCGCCTGCAGACCGTCGCTTCTCTCGTCGAACGCGGCCTCGTCGTGCGGTCGGAGAAAACCCGCCGCCCATCGGCGAAGGCTCGCACTGAGGTGTTTGTCTCACTCTCCGTCGATGCACTGGAGGCCAGAAGAGTCGCCGACAGCCTCGCCGGGACGAGGGCGAAGCGGCAGTGCAGCGTGCTGGAGCAGCTGCTTACCCGGAATGGCCCCGCGTCGCTCGGTGAACTGCGGCGAGAGTGCGGCGCGACAACTGCGACTGTCGCGGCGCTGAAGGCCCGCAGACTCGTAGGCGTTGCCGAGCGCCGCGTATGGCGCGAGACGATTGCATCTCGCACTGCGGAGCTGGCGCAGGCGCCGACTCTCACTGCTTCACAGCTGGCGGCCTGGGAGCAGATGACCCGTCACTGGGATGAAGGAAACCCTGCTGAGTTTGTGCTCTTCGGCGTGACGGGAAGCGGCAAGACCGAACTGTACCTGCGCGCCGCACGACACACTGTTGAGCTGGGCCGACAGGTCATCTGCCTGGTGCCGGAGATTGCGCTGGCTTCTCAGACGGTGGAACGGTTCGCCGCACGCTTTCCCGGGCGGGTGGCCGTTCTTCACAGTGGCCTCACCGCGGGACAATCGTTCGACGAGTGGGAGCGTGTGCGCCGCGGCGGCTGCGACGTCGTCGTGGGCGCGAGAAGCGCGCTGTTTGCTCCGCTGGAGCGCCCCGGACTGTTCATCCTTGACGAAGAGCACGACTGGGCCTACAAACAGGACGACACCTCGCCGCGGTACCACGCCAGGACGGTGGCGCGGGAGTTCGCACGAAGGTGCGGTGCGGTGCTGCTGCTCGGAAGTGCTACCCCTGACGTGGAGACGTTCCAGCGGGCAGAGTCCGGCACGTCGCGACTCCTCGAGCTGCCATCTCGTGTCGGCGACAGTCCCGGTCTGCCCCCGGTCGAGGTGGTCGACATGAGGGAGGAACTGAAACGAGGGAATGCCAACCTGTTCAGCACAGCTCTGGCGCGCGGGATGGCGGAGGCGCTCGGACGGCACGAACAGGTGCTGCTGTTCCTCAACCGGCGCGGAACGGCGACCATGGTGCAGTGCCGGCGCTGCGGGCATGTCATCAGCTGTCCGCGCTGCTCGGTTGCCCTTGCGCACCACGGCGCGAGGGGCAGGGTTGTGTGTCACCGGTGCGGGTACTCGGCGCCGGTCCCCGAACGCTGCCCCGTGTGCCGGAGCGACCGTCTCCGTTTCCTCGGTGTTGGAACTCAGGGCGTGGTCGATGAGGTGCAGGCAGTCTATCCTGGCGCGCGGGTGGTGAGGTGGGACAGCGATGTGCCTGCCCGCGTCAGGGGCGGTTCGAGTCTCGGTGACGCCGTGCATGGAGGAGACGTCGATGTCATCGTCGGCACGCAGATGATTGCCAAGGGGTTCGATTTCCCCGGCGTCACGCTGGTCGGTGTCGTGAATGCTGATGTCGGACTCAACGTGCCCGACTTCCGGTCCGGAGAGCGCGTCTTCCAGTTGCTGTGCCAGGCGGCGGGACGCGCCGGACGCGGCATCCGGCCGGGCAAGGTCGTTGTCCAGAGCTACCAACCCGACCACTACGTCGTCCGGAGCGCCGCGGCTCATGACTACCGCGCCTTCTACGCGGACGAGATGCGCTATCGCGCGGAGGGATACTTCCCGCCTTTCAGCTCTGTCGTTCAACTGGTTTACTCTCACAGCGACGAACGCCGCTGCAGGCGCGAAGCAGAGCGGGTCCTGGCTGCGCTTGACGCCAGGATTCACGGGACGGACCTCAGGATTACCGGACCGTCGCCGGCATACGTGTGGCGACTGCGGGGGCGCTACCGGCTGCAGCTGACGGTTCGCGGTGCACGGCCCTCGGATGTGCTGGCTGACCTCGCGCTGCCGTCGGGCTGGGTGGTGGACGTGGACCCCGCGGGAATTGCGTGAGCCGCACGGCGGTGAGAGAATTCGACGATGGAACGCATTCGGGTCCTGGGCATCATGGGAAGCCCCCGTTCTGGCAGCAACACCGAGATTCTGCTGGACGCGGCTCTCTCGGGTGCAGCCGAGGCCGGCGCGCAGACGGAGAAGGTGCTCGTTGCGCGGATGCGCATTCTCCCGTGCCTGGAACTGTACCACTGCGCGGTTGACGGGACGTGCTCGATTCAGGACGACATGCGCGGGCTCTATGACGCGCTGGTCGCGGCCGACTGCATCATCCTTGCGTCCCCCGTCTTCTTCTACGGCCTTACCAGCCAGGCCAAAGCGGTTGTGGACCGCTGCCAGGCGCTCTGGGTGCGCCGGCATGTGCTGAAGACGTGGAGTCCGGACATCCGCAGCCGCAGAGGCGCGCTCATCGCAGTGGGAGCCACCTCCGGCCCCAGGCTCTTCGACGGCGTCACCCTCACCGGCAAGTACTTCTTTGACGCCGTGGGCGTGCACGAGGCGGGCAGCCTGCTCGTGAGAGGCGTCGATGGCAAGGCAGCGGTGCTGGACTCTCCCGACTACATCGAGAAGGCTCGCTTGCTGGGCACAGACCTCGCATCGGAACCCGGTTCCAGCGGGTCGCTCTAGCCTGCTGCCTGCCGGGGTATCTGCCCGTCGCGACGTTCGTTTGACAGCCATCCAGTGCGCCGGTAGAATCGCGAAGTAGCCGGTGGTCCGCCCCCTCCAGGTAACTGCGCCTCAGACTGACGAGGCATGGTGTGGCGAGATGCGGTGAGGAGGCTACGCAGTATGGCGTTGTTACCGGGCCTCTCGATTCGCCCGCAGACGGCTCGCGTGAGTGCGCGGGATGTCTGCCCTGCATTTCTCTCGTATGACTTGACATGATGGGTCTAACTCCTGATAATAGTAACCATTCCGACTAATACTAAGACATGAGACATTCCAGGCAGCGCGAAGCCATTCTCGCGGCGGTGCGGGGCACGACGTGCCATCCGACCGCGGACGCGGTGTACGCCGAGGTGAGAACGAAGATTCCCGGTATCAGCCTTGGCACGGTGTATCGCAACCTTCGTGTGCTGGTCGAAGCGGGCGAGTTGCTCGCAATCGAGGGCGCCGGAGGCTTGAGCCGGTACGATGGCTGCACCGAGAGCCACTATCACTTCCGGTGCGATGTGTGCGGCAGGGTCATCGACGTGGATGAACCGGTGGACGATGGCCTGGACGGGAGGGTTTCCGCTCGTACGGGACTCGCCATCCGGTGCCACTCGCTCGAGTTTCGTGGCGTGTGCAGTGGGTGCCAGGCTCAGAGGCTCGATGGCACGGCAAACGAACACCCGCGGGCGTGAGACGCGGAGTACGAACGGGGAGGGAGAATCCAGATGGCAGTGTTCACGGCAGGCGAGCTGTTCGACATCGCGGTCGGCATCGAACGGAACGGAGTGGCGTACTACGATTCCCTTGCGCAGCTATCCGGCGACGCTGGCCTCAAGCGTACCTATGAGCAGCTTGCGCAGATGGAACGTCGTCACGTCGGGCAGTTTCAGAAGATGCGGGCGAGCGCCGGCTCTAGCGGGCCGGTGGTTCCCGGGCCTGACGAGCCGGAGTACGGCGAGTATCTGAGGGCTCTCATCGATTCATCGGTGTTCACTGACGACAAGGTGGCGCGCGACCTGGCGAAGCGTGCGGCGGGACCGGCCGAGGCACTCCAGCTCGCGCTCGGCGCCGAGAAGGATTCCGTTCTTTTCTACAGCGCCATGCGGGACCTCGTGCCGCAAAGTGAGCGAGCTGCAGTTGATTCCATCATCGGAGAAGAGCGACAGCACATCAGGGACCTCTCGGACCTGAAGCGCAGGTATTCGAAGTAGAGGAGGATATGGAGATGCAGGAAGACACACAGAAGCGGATGGAGACTCTGAAGAAGGCGCTCGCCATCGAGTTGCAGGAGAAGGGCTATTACTTGAAGGCTGCCGAGAAGGCGGCCAACCCCGTGGCCAAGCAGCTGTTCGAACGGCTGGCGGTCGAGGAAGACGAACACGCGAAGAAGTTCCATGCCATCGAGGCGGAGTTGAGCAAGGGCAAGGACTGGCCCCGGACGATTGAAGCTCCCTCTTCGGCAGCCGCGCACCTCAAGGCTGTCGTTGCCGCATTTGGCAAGGGCGCTGCGCCGGCGACGGTGAAGGTGTCTCGCACGGAGCTCGATGCGATGACGGCCGCGATGGGCAAAGAGCTGCAGGCGTATGACATGTATCAAACCAGGGCGGCCGAGACCGACTCGCAGTGGGAGAAGAAGTTCTACACCACCCTGGCAGGTGAGGAACGCGTGCATCACCTTGCTCTGCTCGACAGCTATGAGTATCTGACTGACCCGGCCGGCTGGTACACGGTGAAAGAGAAGTGGACGCTTGAAGGATAGCCCTGCCTGCCAGGAGGGGTTGCCGATGGACGACGTGATGCTCTCTGTCCAGGACCTGCATGTCGCGGTCGGTGGCGTCGAGATACTGCACGGCGTCGACCTCAGTATCCACTACGGAGAGACGACCGTACTGTTCGGGCCGAATGGGAGCGGCAAGAGCACGCTGCTCATGACGCTCATGGGCTTCCCGAACTACCACGTCACGTCCGGAGCTATCGCGTTCAAGGGGCGCGACATCACCGGCCTGGAGGTGGACGAGCGGGCTAGGCTTGGCTTCGGGCTTTCCTTTCAGCGGCCGCCGGTGGTCAGAGGGGTGAAGACGCGCGACATGGTGGCCGCGTGTCTGCGCCGGGAGGCATCGGACGGAGAAGTGCGTGAGCTGGCTGCGGCCGCCGCCCTCGATGATTTCCTCGACAGGGACGTCAACTACGGCTTCTCCGGAGGAGAGATTAAGCGGTCCGAGCTGCTGCAACTTCTTGCGCAGAATCCGGAATTCGTGATGCTGGACGAGCCCGAGTCGGGAGTCGACCTCGTCAACATCGCGCTCATCGGCGACCTTATCAATCGACTCCTGCAGAAGGACGTGAAGATACGCGACCGAAGTCATTCGGGGCTCATCATCACCCATACGGGGCACATCCTCGACTACGTCACTGCCCGGGCCGGGTACGTCATGATTGACGGCCGTCTGTCGTGCGGGGGAGATCCGCACGAGATCCTCAGCACCATCAAGCAACACGGATACGAGGAGTGCAGTCGATGCGCGAAATAGGCGCTGCCGAAGCGACGAATGGAAGCGCGGCTCCGCAATCGGCGCCTTCAGCGCCGGACAGAGGGGTGGAGCTGGACCCTCGCGCGTACGTTTCGAAGGTGCCGCCCCGGCCGTATGTGGATGACCCCTCGCGCATTTCCGACGAAGTGAAGGCGCGGATGCTCAACGTAGGCGTTACGGCAGACGATGTTGCGGGGCGATCCGGAACCTTCGTGCAGATCGACCACACGCCCGTCCACATCTCTCTTCTGGAGGACGGGGTCGAACTGATGTCCGTTCGCGATGCCCTGCAGAAGCACTCGTGGGTCTCGGACCTGTGGTGGCGCGCCGTGGATGCGGGAGCGGACAGGTACACGTCGTTCGTCGACCAGTCGGACTCCAACGGGTACTTCATCCGTGCGCTTCCAGGACGGAAGACGCTGCTTCCTCTGCAGGCGTGCCTGTACCTTGGCACGGAAGGGCTTGCTCAGAGCGTCCACAACATCATCATCGCGGAGGAAGGCTCCGAGCTGCACATCATCACTGGGTGCACCACGGGAACCCACAACCAGTCCGGTCTCCACCTCGGTGTCTCGGAGTTCTACGTCCGCAAAGGGGCGAAACTCACGTTCACGATGATTCACAACTGGGAGCCGGGCATCGCTGTCCGGCCGAGAACGGGCGTCATCGTTGAGGCGGGAGCGACGTTCATCAGCAACTACGTCATCATGAGGCCGGTTCGCGACCTGCAGATGAACCCTGTGGTGCGGTGCGTTGGCGAAGGTGCCATCGTGCGTTTCAACAGCATCCTTGCGGGTTTCCCCGGAGGAAGGATAGATGCGGGCTCGAAGGTGTACCTTGACGCGCCCGGCGCCCGCACGGAGATCGTTTCACGTGCCATCGTCACCGGAGGAGAGATAATCGCCCGTGGGTACATCGAGGGCAACGCTCCCGACGTGAAGGGGCACCTTGAGTGCCGCGGCCTCATCCTCAAGGACGGTGGAGTGATTCACGCGATTCCGGAGCTTCGCGGCACTCGTGCCGGCATTGACCTGTACCACGAAGCGGCGGTCGGCAAGATAGCCGAGGAGGAAGTGCAATATCTCATGGCGCGGGGACTCACCCGGGACGAGGCTGCGGCTGCTATCGTGCGGGGATTCCTTCACGTGGATATCGAGGGACTGCCTGACGCTCTGAACGCGGAGCTTCAGCGCGCCATCGAGTCAAGCGGAAAGGACCTGATGTAGTGAACGCAGAGAACAATGCCCAGCTGCAGCCCGAAGCGCTTCACCATGTCGGCTATGGCCTGTATGTGGTCACGTCCCACAGGGACGGTCGGGCAAACGGCCAGATTGCCAATGCCGTCATGCAGGTGTGCGCCGAGCCGAATGCCATTGCCGTGTGTCTGAACAAGAAGAACTTGACCCACGAGTACGTCTCTGCCAGCCGCGTGTTTGTGGCGGCCGTGCTCTCCGAGTCTGCTCCGCTGCCGTTCATCGGCCGGTTCGGCTTCAAGTCGGGGCGCGACACGGACAAGCTGAAAGGGCTCGATATGCTGACGGGCGTGACCGGTGTTCCCGTCGTGACGCAGCATTGCACCGCTTTCCTCGAGGCGGAAGTCGAACGTGAACTGGACGTGTGGACACACACGTTGTTCGTTGGCCGCCTTGTGGGCGCCCGAATCCTGACTGGCGAACGTCCCATGTCATACGCGTACTACCACGACATCAAGCGGGGCGTTACTCCGCCCACGGCTCCAAGCTTCGTTGCGCATCGGAAGGAGGCATCCACAGTGAGCAAGCAGAAGTACAAGTGCACGGTGTGTGGCTACATCTACGACCCGGCGGTCGGAGACCCGGACAACGGCGTCGCTCCGGGGACTGCCTTCGAGGCTCTTCCCGCGGATTGGGTCTGCCCGGTCTGCGGTGCCGCGAAGAGCGAATTCGAGAAGACCGCGTAGCGGCGCCGTGAGGCCGTGTGCAAGGAGTTGTTCATGAGACCGCGAGTTGTTGCCGAAAGCGTGCTGTGGGTCGGCTCCGTCGACTGGGAGAGGGAGCTGTTCGACGAACTCATTCCTCTCCCGGATGGCACGAGCTACAACGCGTACCTGGTGAGCGGGTCGGAAAGGACCGCGCTCATCGACACCGTCGACCCTACGAAGACGGATGAACTGCGTTCGATGCTCGATTCGCTGGGCCTGAAGAAGCTCGACTACCTGGTGGCGCACCATGCCGAGCAGGACCATTCGGGAAGCATCCCGTACGTGCTTGAGCGCTACCCCGAGGCCCGGCTCGTGTGCACCTTGAAGGCGAAGGGCCTGATGGTGGACCTGCTGGGCGTCGCGGAGGACAGGATTGTCACCGTCGCCGACGGAGAGACCCTGTCACTCGGTGACCTCACGCTCGAGTTCATCCATGCTCCCTGGGTTCACTGGCCGGAGACGATGCTCACGTACCTTCGCGAGCGGCGCATCCTGTTTCCGTGCGACCTGTTTGGGTCGCACCTCGCGACATCCGACCTGTTTGTCCGCGACCCGTCTCGCGTCTATCGTGGAGCGAAGCGGTACTACGCGGAGATCATGATGCCGTTCCGCACGAACATCGCGAAGCACCTTGAACGGCTCGCGTCCTACGACATCGGCATCATCGCGCCGAGCCACGGCCCGCTCCACGACAGCCCGCGATTCATCATCGATGCCTATCGCGACTGGGTGTCGGGTCCACTGTCGAACAAGGTCGTGATTCCGTACGTGTCGATGCACGGCAGCACTCAGGTGCTTGTCGACCGGCTCATCTCGGCGCTGTCGGACCTTGACATCATGGCGGTTCCGCATCGACTCTCCACCGGCGACACGGGCAGGCTTGCCATGGAGTTGGTGGATGCTCCGAGCGTCGTGCTGGGCACGCCGACGGTTCTGGCGGGCGCACATCCTCTCGTGGCGTACGCAGCCGTGCTTGCGAATGCACTGCGCCCGAGGCTGCAGTTCGCGTCGATCGTGGGCTCCTACGGGTGGGGCGGCAAGGCCGTGGAGCAGTTGCTGGCCCTCGTGCCCAACCTGAAGGTCGAGGTACTCGACCCTGTCATCGTGAAAGGGTATCCGCGCGAGCAGGACCTTACGGCCATCGACGGTCTGGCTGCGCGCATAGCAGAGAAGCATCGCGGCGCCGGGCTCAAGGCAGCCTGAGGCGCTTGTCAGTCTGGAAAGTGGAGAAGGGAGGAATGAACATGAAATTCGGAGAGCTTCTGAAGACATCGGCAGTTGAAGGCAAGGAGAAGCACGTTCCATTCATCGAGGTTCTCAAGGGGAAGGGTGATGGCGGTGCGGATGTCGTCCACGTGGTGGTGGGCAAGGACGTCCCGCATCCCAATACCGTCGAACACCACATCGAGTGGGTGTCGGTGTTCGGCGTGAAGAAGGACGGCCAGGTCATCAGCCTCGGTCGTGCCGATTTCGCGCCCGCCTACACGAGCCCCAACGTGAGGTTCCAGGTTCCGGTCGACCAGTTCAAGGCATTCTGCGCGCTTGAGTACTGCAAC
Organism: Dehalococcoidia bacterium; assembly: GCA_023229725.1. GTDB lineage: Bacteria > Chloroflexota > Dehalococcoidia > GIF9 > AB-539-J10 > SKVJ01. The sequence goes on from JALNYR010000016.1 coordinate 9,490, forward strand.
ATTCACGGCGTGTGGGAGAACTGCATCGACGTGTAGGAATCGGAATCCGGCTCCGGTGAAACGTGGCGCTGCGTTCCCGTGAATTGAATCGGGAAGAATGCGCAGGAGGTAAGAATCTATGGAAGAGCAGACAGGACAGTGTGTCAGCATGCCCCGGCTCGGAGAGAAGGCACCTGAGTTCGAGGCGCCCACCACTCACGGTGTGCTGAAGCTCTCGGACTTCAAGGGCAGCTGGGTGGTCTTGTTCTCACATCCGGCCGACTTCACGCCGGTGTGCACGACCGAGTTCATGGCGTTTTCCCAGATCCAGCCCGAGTTGAAGAAGCGCGGCGTGGAGCTTCTGGGACTGAGCGTGGACAGCATCACGTCGCACATCGCCTGGATTCGCAACATCGAGGAGAAGACGGGGGTCAAGATCAACTTCCCTGTCATTGCCGACCTGAACAAGGAAGTCTCGATGAAGTTCGGCATGGTACATCCCGGTCAGAGCAAGACCGAGACGGTTCGATGCGTGTTCATCATCGACCCGAACCAGGTCATCCGGCTCATCCTCTACTACCCGCTGACCACCGGCCGCAACATGGATGAGATTCTCCGAGTCATCGACGCCCTGCAGACGTCGGATGCGAACAAGGTCGCAACTCCCGCCAACTGGCGCCCCGGCGACAAGGTCATCGTGCCTCCGCCGCAAACGCAGGAGATGGCCGAGGAGCGCGTGAAGGCAGGCTTCGAGTGCGTCGACTGGTACCTCTGCAGGAAGAAGCTGTAGGAGTGTGCAACCATGCCTTGCGTCAGCGTTGATGGGACACCAACACCGTCGGGCCTGAGCGTGCTCGCGGCGATCCGGTCCGGCAAGACCATGCCTGAGGACGTTGCCGTAGCGGCCGACATGTCGCTCTATCGCGTGCGGAGCGGACTGAGGCAACTCACGCAGGCCGGCTACGTTGCCGAGAGCAACGGTCTGTTCTCTCTGACCGGCCTCGGCATCGCGGCTCTCTAGTACGGCCGTTGCGGGAGGCCCGGTTTGAGGGCACACCATCGAATGGGGGCGCTGGGTGGGCCGGAGTTGTCCGGCCCCTCACGCCCCCGTTCTACCCGGGAAGGGGCCGGTGGACAGGAGGCCGGATTGAAGCAGCATGGCCGGTTCACGTTCATAGTGGCGGGGGAGGCGGGCCACGGAGTGCGACGGGCGGGCATCGTCGCGGCGGACCTCTGCGGCGAACGGGGCAGGTACGTCTTCCAGATGGATGACTACCAGAGCCTCATCCGGGGAGGCCAGAACTTCTCCGTGGTGACCTCGGCGCCACAGCCGGTGCTCAGCCAGTATCTTCACGCCAATCTCGTGGTGGCTCTCGACAGACGGAGCTACGAGCTCCATCGGGGGCACGTCTCTCGCGGCGGCGTCATCGTGTACAACGCGGATGCGGTGCCGGAGGCCGGTGTGGAGGGCGTTGGGTTGCCCCTCTCGGAACTGGCGAAAGGCTACTCGCAGCCGGCGCTCCGCCTTGGTGTGGGCGCGGTTGTGGTCTTTCTCGTGGCGGTCGGGCTCAGCCGGGACGAGGCCGCCGGGTATGTGAGACGCAAGTATCCCCGCGATGCCGAGAACAACGTGGCGTACGCGCTGTCGGTGTACGACGTCGCGGCTGGTCGCCTGTCGGCTCGCTATCGGCTCGAGAAGGGAGAGGCCCCGGAGACCATGCTGACCGGCAACGAGGCTATTGGTCTCGGCATGTATGCCGGCGGACTGGATATGTACTTCTCCTATCCCATGACACCGTCGTCGTCTATCCTGCACTTCCTGGCGGGTCGTGCCCACGATTTCGGCATCGCTGTCGTGCATCCTGAGAGCGAGATTGCCGTGATGAACATGGCCATCGGCGCCGCTTCGATGGGGGTGCGCACAGCGGTCGGCAGCAGCGGCGGCGGGCTTGCTCTCATGGAGGAGGCGATGTCGCTGGCAGGAATGTCGGAGACACCGGTCCTCTGTGTGCTATCGTCCCGGCCGGGTCCCTCCACGGGTGTGCCTACCTACACGGCGCAGGGGGACCTCTCGTTTGCACTCAACCAGGGGCATGGTGAGTTCCCGAGGATTGTGGCCTCACCGGGCACAGCCGACGAGGCGTACGGCCTTGCGGCCGAACTCATGGGCCTGGCGTGGGCGTTCCAGACACCGGCGATTCTGCTAACGGAGAAGCACCTATCGGAGAGCCGCATGACGGTCCGCGTGCCATCGGCTCCGCCGGTTGCACTTCGGGCGAAACAGCGTCGCGGCAAGGGAGAGTACGGACGATACGCACTCACGCGGGACGGCGTGTCACCCCTGACCTTCGCACCTTCGGAGCAGCTCGTCAAGTGGACGAGCTACGAACACGACGAGAATGGCATAACCACCGAGGACCCCGGCATGATATCGCGGATGCAGCAGAAGCGCCTCAGGAAGAGGGAAGCGCTCGTTGGTGCGCTGCAGCGCATGAAGACGGTCAACCGGCACGGAGACCGCGGTCCTGCTATCCTCACGTATGGCTCGACGACCATGAGCGTGCGTGAAGCGCTTGTGTACGGGGGCATCGAAGCGGAAGTGGTGCAGCCCGTCTACCTTGAACCGTTTCCCACGTGGGAGCTGGGTGATCTCAGCGCGCGACAGGTGGTCGTTGTGGAGCAGAGTTGCGCGGCGCAAATGGCCGGACTGCTTCGCCGCAACACCGGCGCTGAGATTCGGGCCGCTGTGACCAAGTACGATGGCCGGCCGTTCGATCCCGAGGACCTGGCACGGCGCCTGAAGGAGGTGCTGAAACATGGATGACCTGGCGACGTACGCTGAGAACACCTGGTGCCCGGGCTGTGGCAACTTCGGCATACTCAACGCCTTCAAGAAGGCTGTGCGCCACCTCGAGACCGAAGGCGTTTCCCGCCGCGACATCGTCATGACTGCCGGCATCGGCTGCCACGGCAAGATATTTGACTACCTGCGGTTGAGCGGCTTCTACTCCCTCCACGGGCGTGCCCTGGCGACCGCCCAGGGCATGAAGCTGGCGAACCCGCGCGTGAAGGTCGTCGCGTTTGTCGGCGACGGTGATGCGTACGGCGAGGGCGTGGCGCATCTCGTCTTTGCTGCCAAGCGGAACTCGGACATAACGGTCATCGTGCACAACAACGGCACCTACGGCCTGACGACCGGCCAGTACACACCGACCAGCGTGAAGGGGTTCCGCGGCCCCTCCACTCCCGGCGGGAGCATCGAGGAGCCGTTCAACCCGCTGTCGCTCGTGCTGTCGGCGGGTGCGACGTTCGTGGCCCGTGGCTATCCGGTCAAGCTGGACCACCTTGCCGACCTGTTCGCCCGGGCGATTCGCCACAGAGGTTTCTCAATCGTCGACGTGCTCCAACCGTGCGTGAGCTTCAACAACACGTACGAGTTGTACAACAAGTCGGTGATGGAGCTGGATGCTGTCCCCGGCACGTGGGAAGAGTCGCTCGCTGCCGCGCGCCGGACAGACCGACTGCTCGTCGGCGTTCTGCGGGACGCGGAACAGACGCCATTCCACGAGGCGCTGCTCGGCGACCGTGTCCCCACTGAGGCGCGCGCCAGCCGCGCCCAGAGGATGAAGGCGATTGAGAGAAGCCTGGCGTGAGCTCATGCGCGTGCCGGCGACCGGCGACCCACGTGATGCGGCTCCGCGGCGTGGAACGCCGACACAGGTGGGGGGCTCAATCCGCGGATGTCGCGAGACAGCTTCAGGGGACTGAAGGAGTCTGGAGGTAGCAGATGGATGTGTTCAGGACGATTGAGGCGGCGAGGATTCTGTTCGCGTCAGGTCTGCTGGTGCTTGTGACGTCGGTTCTCATCATGTTGTCCTGCCGCTGCGTGCCCTCGAAGGGCGCGCTCAGCTCGGTAAGGAGGATGTCCTGGTTTCAGGGTCTCTTCAAGCGACACTGCATCCTCTGGCGAGTGTTCGTCGTGGTGCTTGTCGTGCACGTAGTATTCGCCGTGGGCTTCCTCGGACTACCCTTCTAGCGACGGCACCGTTGTGGAGGGTGTCTGGTTTTATGCTGCAGGAATCGCGTGGTCTGCGGTCACGGAGGAGTAGGCATGGACAGGAACAGACTGGTTGAGATTCTGAACGGGGATATCGAGAGTGAACATGGTGCAATCATCCAGTACCTCACCCACGCGTATGCGATGGGCGAGGGAGAAGTGGCCTGCGAGATTGAGGGCATCGCGCGTGAGGAGATGCGGCACCTGGACTGGCTGGCGGAAGTGGTGCTGAGTCTGGGCGGGACGCCCAGCGTGGTGCGCGGCTCCATGCGCATGGGAGGCAAGACGGTTGCCGACTGGATGAGGAACAATGCTCTGCTGGAGGAAGATGCCATCGGGCCGTACCGCGAGCAGATCGCCGGCGTCGATGACCCCAAGGTCAAGCGACTCCTGGCGCGCATCCTTTCGGACGAAGAATCGCACCACGGTGTTTTCCAGCACCTCGCGGAGAAGGTTGCCCGGGAAGGCATGGCCGACGTGCGAGGTACGAGGGACGACCGGACGGTGCGGCTGCTGAACTGGGGCATCGACCATGAATACACCGTCATCTTGCAGTACCTGTTCCATTCGTACATGGCAACTGATGCGGAAGTGAAGACGCAGCTTCAGGACCAGGCTGTCAACGAGATGCAGCACCTCGGCTGGTTGGCGGAGCAGCTTGTCAGCATCAGCGGCGCCCCGCGCATCGAGCACTCGAGGGTTGACCAATCGCGCGAGATGCAGCAGATGCTTGATGCCGACATCTCAATCGAGAACGTGGTTGCCCGGAAGTACGACGAGGCTGCGAGAGAACTGGGAGACGAGAAGACTGTTGCACTTCTGAGCCGCATCCGGGACCAGGAGATCTACCACGCTGAGGTGTTTCAGGATCTGCTGGACGAATTGAAGAAGGGCAGGCCGTAGCCTGTGGCGCGTCCCCCCGGCCCATGAGGTAGACTACAGTCGTGGCAATACGCAAGATTCGTACGCTGCCGGATCCCGTGCTCCGGGAGCCGGCCAGGAAGGTGCCGCTCATCGACTCGGCGGTGCTCAAACTCATCGACGACATGATAGACACGATGCGCGCCTCCGAGGGCGCGGGACTTGCCGCACCGCAGGTCGGCGTTTCGCTGCGGGTTGTGGTCATCGAGGTGCCGGGGGAGGATGCCCTCGCCCTCATTAATCCTGAGATTGTGAAGAAGAAGGGTGAGAGAGTCATCGAAGAGGGATGCCTCTCGGTTCCGGGTTATCGGGGTGAGGTGAAGCGCGCTGTTACCGTGAAGGTCAAGGCGCGCGACCGGGACGGACATGAAATCAGAGTAACGGCCACTGATGATCTCCTTGCGCAAGCGCTCGAGCATGAGCTTGACCACCTCGACGGGCGTCTGTACGTCGATCTCGTGGAATCACCAGAGAGCCTCTGGCGAATAGACGGCCAGACAGCAGAATAGCCGGCCCGGGGCCGGCTATTCCAGAGTCATCCGCTTCAGTTCAGGTCTACTGAGACGCCTTTCGCCTGCGTCGTTGTCCGAGAGCCAATAGAGCGAACGGCGCAGCCAGGACCACCATCAGCAGGAACACCAGCACCCAGTTGACCACTCGAGTGGTGGTGAACGTGCCCTCAAGTCCGGCGACCTGGACGCGATAGTCTCCTCCCGACACGTTCGAGACGACGAACTTCACCTGCCTTGCCTCTCCACCCGCAAGGGACACGTCCTGTGTGCCCACCGGCTCACCGTTCAGAAGGAGCTCGGCGGTGTAGGTGCCCGACTCATCGCCAACGTTGGAGATGGTGGCGGTGACCGTCACGGAACTCCCTGTCCGAGTCACGAAGGTGAGCGGCCCCCACAGGGTCTCGACGGCCGGCTCAAGCAGCAGGTCGCTGCCCACGTAACTGGCCGGGAGAGAACCCGATGGCGCGGCAGGCATGGACGCGGTTGTCGGGGCGTCTTCGACGGTCTCGCCGGTCGTTGCCAGCACGACGAACTTGCTGAAGTGCATCACGTCAGCGGTGGCCGTGCCAACGCCGGCGACCTGGCCCGTGGACTGCGGCTGGATTATCCACTCGTTGTTGTCGGAATCCCAGACCGCGATGCCGACGGAGACCGTGTTCTCAGGCAGGCTGTCGGGGTCGTAGTCGAGCAGCATGCCGACGGGTCGGTCGAAGATGACCGAGTCGACGACCAGCCCCGTGTACGTGTAGCCGAGGAAGTCGTACACCTCGGTCACGCCTACCGTGCCCTCAGGGAGGGCAGGAGTGGACGTCGATTCAGTCATGCGTACCCACCGAGGCGGGCCGCCGTTGAGTTCCCCGTCCCTCACGTATGTGACGCGGGTGCCAATCGACAGCTCGAGGAAGTTCTCCCCAGGGATGTCCTCGGGCTCGTAGTTGGCAATGCAGTTCCCGCCGTCGCACGTCACGTAGACACGGGTGACCTCACCCATCATGTCGACGTCGAAGAAGCAGATGGGGTCGGCCGGCTCCCACGTACCGCCGCCTCCGCTGGAGGTTCGGGTTCTCACGACGATGGTTCGAGTCGTCGTGTCGGAGCAGCCGTGGTCCGTGGTGACGGTTAGTGACACGGTGTACGTACCCGCGGAGCCGTACAAGCGCTCGAACGCTGCGGGCGCCGATGCATCGGTGCGCTCAATGGCAGGGTCGCCGTCGAGGTTCCATTCCCAGAGCACGATGGTTCCCCCCGCCGCTATGGTCGAGTTGTCATCGACCTCCACGGTAAGGGTTGCATCGCCCGAGTTCGGAGTGACGGTGAAGGAAGCCGTTGGCGACGGATAGACGGTCACCGTGCCGACAGCAGGTTCGGACACGCATGGTCCGGTGCACATCACCATGTACTGATACTGGCCGGGTACGTTCGTGTTCACGTTCGAGTAGTCCACGTCAAGCGACGCGACGCCGTTCTCGTCGTAGCAGACAGCGCCATGGTCGATGAACAGGGCGTCGTTGAGGACAGTGCCCTGGCACACGCCGAAGTCAGGCGCCGTGGGATCGCAAGGTACAAAGATGGTGATGGTCATACTGTCGGTGTCGCTGCACCCGTGAGAGTCGCTAACGACCACGGTGTAGGTAGTCGTGGTGTTCGGGGCCGCGAGCGGGTTGGCGACTGAGGGGTCGCTCAGTCCGCTCGTGGGTGTCCACGAGTACTCGTACGCAGGCGGAATGGCATAGGGCGTGCCGCCGGACGCTGTCGGGATGCCTCCGATGTGCAACGAGTCTCCGGCCGCAATGGTGTGGTCGGAGCCTGCATCGGCGGTCGGCAACGGGTAGACGGTCACTGTGCCGACTGCGGGCTCGGTATCGCATTCTGTCATGCACGTCACCGTGTACTCGTACGTTCCCGGTATCAATGTGTTCACGTTCACGTAGTTCAGCCCGAACGACGGAACGCCGTCTGCATCGTAGCAGACAGCGCCGTTGTCGATGAACAAGTCGTCGTCGAGTTCAGTACCCAGGCACACTCCGAAGTCAGGTGCCACCGGCTCACAACGGTCAAGGATGGTGACTGTCGCCTTGGCGGCATCCTTGCAGTTTGTTGAGCACGTGACGATGACGGTGAACTCGTATTCGCCCGGCAGCATGGTGTCGGGGAGGGTATACGTTGGGTCGTTGCCGACAGTGCCCACGTCCGACTGGCGCCACTCGTATGTGTCAATGGTGCAGTCGCTCACCGTTGCCGCAGTCAGGGTGATGGGCAGCTCGTCCACGAATACTACCCAGCTGGCCGCTGACGTCTCAATGGAGACGGTCGGCGAAGGACTGACAGTAACGTAGTTCTCCTTGGTCTCAACGTCCGTGCCACCCAGGTCTTCGGTGACGGTGAGCTTGACGGTATAGGTGCCAGGCTCCGCGTAGACCCACTCGAAAGTGGCCTTGACGCCGAACTGGAACTCATCCGGGGTGCCGTCGTCGTCTCGGTCCCACGTCCAGAGGAGCACGTCTCCGCTGAAAGGCGTCCACGTGAGTTCAATTGTTCCGTCGTTGTCGAAGTCCCACTCCCACCGAATGAGGCTACCGGCCGGGGATGGGGACGACAGGTCGGTGAACAGAACTCTCACGCCTGCGCAGACCTGTACCCCTTCGGGCGCGGCGGGCGCGCTCGGGGACACCTCGTCGCCGAGCAGGCGGATTGTCGACGCTGCAGGAAGCGGGATCAGTTCCTGCAGTGGCAGTTGGTCCGCCGGTGTGCGTGGCTGTCCCGATGCTGAGGATGACGATGCAACTATCTGCGAAGCAGCGGGGAACGACAGTGCGTAGGAAGATGGAGTTGACTCCACCCACTCGTAGACCTCCGCGCAGAAGTCTGCGTTGGGCACAGGGCCGGTGTTGGTGATGGAGCACTCGTAGTTCCCGCCCGATTCAACAGTGAGGTTGCCGTCGGCGTCACAGTTGCCGGTCCAGTCCGAGGGTTCGTAGCCAGGCAGGCTGCTTTCGCTGACGGTGTATTCGCCGGCCGGGACCTTGATGGCGGTTTCCCAGGCGACGTCCTGACCGTCGATCTGGGTCAGTCCGTTGATGTAGGGCTGGAAGTCGCCGGCGACGGCCGTGCCGCCTTCGCCGTTCACGACGGTCTTGTGGAGGGTGATGGTGGCCCGGCAGTCGTTGACGGTGATGTAGAGCTCCTTGATCTCGTCGTCGCTGCCGCAGTCGTTAGAGACGGTGAGCGTGACGGTGTAGGTGCCGGCCGCGGAGTAGGCGTGGACGGGATTCTGGTCGGTGGAATCGGTGGAGTCGTCGCCGAAGTCCCAGCTCCAGGAGGTCGGCGAGCCGGAGGAGAGGTCGGAGAACGTCACGTCGTAGCCGACGCAGACGGAGGTGTCGTCAGCCTTGAAGTCAGCGGTGGGCGTCTCGGAGACGGTGATGTAGACGGTCTTGATCTCGTCGTCGCTGCCGCAGTCGTTAGAGACGGTGAGCGTGACGGTGTAGGTGCCGGCCGCGGAGTAGGCGTGGACGGGATTCTGGTCGGTGGAATCGGTGGAGTCGTCGCCGAAGTCCCAGCTCCAGGAGGTCGGCGAGCCGGAGGAGAGGTCGGAGAACGTCACGTCGTAGCCGACGCAGACGGAGGTGTCGTCAGCCTTGAAGTCAGCGGTGGGCGTCTCG
>JALNYR010000016.1:18630-26593 GCA_023229725.1 Dehalococcoidia bacterium
GGTGGAGTCGTCGCCGAAGTCCCAGCTCCAGGAGGTCGGCGAGCCGGAGGAGAGGTCGGAGAACGTCACGTCGTAGCCGACGCAGACGGAGGTGTCGTCAGCCTTGAAGTCAGCGGTGGGCGTCTCGCCCACGGTGATGGTGACGGTGTCTTCGCCGGTACACCCGGACGCGTTCTCGACGGTGAGGGTATAGATGCCTTCCATCGCCTTGGTGGCGTTCGGAATCACGGGGTTCTGCTGGCTGCTCGTGAAGTCGGCGGGACCGGACCAGGCGTAGGCGAAACCGGTGCCGGTGGGGCCGCCGAGGAGTTCAATGTCGGAGCCGACGCAGACGGAGGTGGCCTGAGCGGAGGCGGAGGCGTCCGGTGCGTCGCTCACGGCCACGGTCGTGGACGCGGAAGCCGAGCAACCCCTCGACGTGATGGTGAGGGTGTACTGGCCGGCGTCGGCAAGCGTCGCATCGTCGACCGTCGGGTTCCTATCATCACTGGAGAAGCCGTTCGGGCCCGTCCATGCGTAGGAGTCCATGCCCGCGGGTCCGCCGCTCAGCTCAATGTCGGAGCCTTCGCAGACGGGAGAGTTGCTGGAGGCTTCTGCCACTGGAGAGTTACAGAAGTCGACCACGTAGGCCTCGGTCGGCTCTGTGGTGTATGTCAGTTCAAATATGAGGCCGGCCGGGTTGGCGCTGACGGTGCCGGTGATCTGGTTGTCCGCCTGGCCCATGTACTCGTTGGCGGTCTCGATGATGAGCGTGTTCACGCCGGACACGAGGAGAGCGGAGACGTCGAAGTGTTCGACGGACTCCCATCCGTGCCCGTTGACCCAGGCTTCGTAGCGCAGGCTATCCTGCCAGTCAGTCCCGTTGACGTTGTGGACCTGTGCTGTACCGACGAACGTGCCATTGAGGTAGACCTCATAGCCGTTGTCGACCGTTATCCAGAGATCGCCTTCGCCGGGCGTGCCTGGAACGGTGAACTGCTGCCGGAAGTTGACAACGTCGCCGCTGATGGGATGCACCACGCGGTAGCTCTCCCAGACCCAGTCGGCATCGGAGGAGAAGGAGTGACCGGTGAGAGACGTGTCCCAGTACGAAGGGTCAGTGCCGGAGTTAGGCTCCCACGAAGCCGCAGCCGGCAGCCATGAGGAGCCTTCCTGATACTCGGTCCCCCCCGGCGTGCTGTAGACGGCGCCGGAACCGGGGCCGACCACTATCGTGGCGTCCTCGGGTGTGCAGCTCTCCCAGTTCTCGACCGGCGTCTCGGAGACGATGTACGTCCCCGGAGTGAGGCCGGCGAACTCATAGTAGCCGTTCTCGTCCGTGAGGGTCGTGTGCTGCTGGACCGGCTCGTCCTCGAGAGGACCTATGAGGGTGATTTCCCATCCCTCGATACCGGTGTCGCTGCACTCGCCGTCGCCGCAGCAGTACTTGTGGCCGCTGATGGCGTAGCCGGAACCCGGTTCGTCGTCATCATTGGTCACGGTGACGGTCTTGCTGTCGCCCAGCGACAGATACACGGTTCCATCGGTGGTGCAGTCCCCGGAGAAGGTCGCAACGTAGCCTGAAGGGCCCTCTTCGGTGATGGTGTACGTGCCCTCGTCAACAACGAAGCTGACGCAAGGCTCCTGCTCGGAGGCGGGAGATTGGCGGCCAACCTCCACGCCCTGGCTGTTCGTGAGAACGAACTCGAAGTCGGAGATGACGGCCTGCCCGCCATCGTCGTTGATGAGGACCTTACATACAGTGATGGTGGGGTCGAAGTCGTTGTTGGTAACGGTGACAGTCTTGTCGTCACCGGGTGCAAGCGTAATCGTGCCATCGGTGCTGTCGCCGGAGAAGGTCGGAGCGTAGCCCTCGGGGCCCAGCTCGGATATTGTGTACGTGCCGGCGTCGAGCGTGAAGGCAACGCAGTTCTCCACTTCCGATACTGGCGTTGCCCTGTCGACTTCACCACCCGCGTCACTGATGACGAAGGTGAAATCCGAGACGGCCGCCTCGCCGCCGTCGTCGCTGACCACGATCTTGCAGACGGTAAGAGTCGCCTTGTTGTCGTCGTCGTCGTTGGTGATGTAGCAGTCATAGCTGCCGCCCAGTTCGACGGTGAGGTCGCCGGAAGCGTTGCAGTCGCCGGACCAGCTGGACGCTGAGTAGCCCGGCTCGGAGTCTTCACTCACGGTGTGCGAACCCGGGAGCACCTCGATTGCCGTCTCCCAGGCCACGGGGTTGCCGTCCAGATATGCCTGGAAGTCGTCCGCGGTGAGCGTGCCGTCGCCGTCATTGGTGACGGTCTTGTGGAGCGTCACCGTTGCGGGCGCGTCGTCGTTTGTAATGGTCACGCTCGCTTCTTCTTCCGTTGCGCGGGTAATCGTCCCGTCCGAGGAGTCTCCCGAATAGGAAGCCACGTAGCCATCGGGCCCTACTTCGACTATGGTGTACGTGCCGCCGGAGAGCGAGAAAGTGACGCAGTTCTCTTCGTCTGACACGGGCCTCTGGGTGGCAACCGCGTTGCCGTCGGCGTCAAATATGACGAAGTCCCAATCATGGGCGGTCGCCGTGCCGCCGTCATCGTTGACCACTACCTTGCAGACGGTCAGCATAGCCGGGGTGCAGCAGTCGAGGACGTCTTTGTTGTAGTTGTTGTCATCTTCGGACGTGCCGAAGTAGAGCTTGAGATGCCCACTGTCGATGAGCTCATTGAAGTCCGCTGCGTCGTCGACCTCGGGCATGTTGTTGACAAGCATCTGAATAGGGAGAGCCCAGGTGGCGAACCAGTAGCTGCCTGAATCGTCGTGACCGTCTTCGGCGTAGGGGGCAATCGCCGGGTATCTCGTACCGAGCATGTCTTCCGCACTGTCTACGTTCGTGGGGCTGAAGAGGAACGGGATCTGCCGCTCGCCGACGCGGTTGCTGAACAGCGTCACCCACTCATCCTGCTTGCCGGAGAGGCTGATGAGGTACTCATAGCCTTCGGAGGAGTCGAAGTCCAGCACCACGACCCAGGCTGCATTCTTGAAGCCGAAGCTGGTGGTGGGGTCCGCGACGATGCGCTCGCGGAAGTGCGCGTAGCCGCCCGCGTTCTCGTCGAAGCAGTAGAAGGCTGCAGGATAGTCCTGCGTGCCCACAAGGTCCGAGTAGTCGGTTCCGATGCCGGGTTCGCCAGTGGGGTCAGCGAAGCAGTCCGGCACGGGCAGCCATTCGACGTATTCGCATCCTGGCTCTTCCGGCTCCACCGTTGTGGCCAGCACTGTTGCCTGAGGAAGCAACAGAGAGGTCAACAGCACAATCTGACTGATAACCGAGACAACTCGACGAATCATTGCCAACCTCCGTCCCACCCTACGGGGCGCCCTGATCGCTCGTCGTTCGAGTCTTATCCGCGTCCTCTATTGGGAATAGTACCTTCGTCACCTACTTAGTCGTGCACCGCGCACAGAACACACGCCAAACAGGACCATTGGAGGAGAAAATCGACCGGAACCGGCCGTTGCAGTGCCCTCAATTGACGTCCCCTTGCACGAATGCTCGAGGCCCCGCAAACGTGCGCCGCGACAGCCCCTGCGCGATTTGCGTGACAATAACACGTCGCTACGCGGTGGTCAAGGACGTCCTAGTACTAAAGACCCATGACAAATTGATGCCTCACCGGAGCGTCACGGGTTTTCGCCTGCGGCGTCGACGGCTTGAGGAAGTGGGTGCCCCGTGGGGGAGGCTTCGGACGGCCTGACGCCCGGCGGGACGGGATACCCGCGGCCGCGGGTACCGGGAGCGCATGACTCCCGCCGACCGCGCCACATGCGTGCCCCAACGGGTCCATGACGCGCAGGTGGAGACGTGGAGTCGAAACGAGGAAGCTCCCCTCGAGGGGAGCTTCAATCACGGAGACCAGCGGCGTCAGCGCCCGATGTAGGCGCCGGAAAGGGACCGCGACAGCGCCTGTCGCGCTCTGGCGAGGAGTCCTTCGACTGCCTTGGGAGAACGCCCAAGCTCACTGCTGAGTTCCAGCGTCGACAAGCCTGCGAAGTACTTGCGGCGCAGGGCGAGCTCGTAGTCCGCCGGCAGTCCCCTCAAGGCCTGGCGCACGACGTCCCTCGTCTCCTGAGCCTCAAACCAGGACTCGACAGCCGATGGACCGTAGTCTTCCTCCAACTCTTCGCCCACCTCACCCGGCAGTTCCGACGCACGGGAGCTTTCTACCTGCGGCTGTCTGCGATAGTGGTCGGCTATCTTGTGCTGGGCGATGGAACAGAGCCAGGTGTAAGGACTCGAGCGAGACCTGAAGCCGGAGAGCGACACGAGCGCGGCGGCAAACGCCTCTTGAACGATGTCCTCAGCCATGTCTTCGTCGCCGTGCAGCCGCGGCAGGACGAATCGCAGCAGCCTCTCGCGGTAGGCGGCATACAGCTCGTCGAGCGAGCTCTGCGAGGCGCCGACCGCTTCCTCCGGGCATACCGTATCCGTGGCGAGATGTGACATGGCCCCCATTTCCCTGCCTCCTCTGTGGGTTTCGTGTGGTCTGGTTAATTTGTAGCAGGTGGGATAGCTGTGGCACATCGAACGAAAGTACTTCGGAGACGATGGGGTTGGTCATGGGACAAAGGGCGCTCATGACTCCGGTCCTGCTCCCGCCCGTGTGCCTTCCGCGATACGTGACGGCGTTGACCGTGGTGGGGGCGTGTGGTACATTACCGGGCACTGCGGCAGCGTAGCTCAGTGGTAGAGCAGGGGACTCATAAGCCCTTGGTCGGTAGTCCGAATCTACCCGCTGCCACCAGTACCCTCTTCAGTGTCACTTCGTCTCGTCCAGCACCGGGGGCTGGCACTTCGGGCAGAAGCAGGCTCCCCTCGTCTTCACCATCACCCTCTCGATTGGCGTGCCGCAGCGTGGACAGAGTGCACCTTTCTTGTGCGCCACGTTGAACGAGAACTGGGCCTCGCCTCGCCGCCCATCGGGTAGCGCGTAGGTACTGATGCTTGCGCCGCGGTTATCGATGGCGCCCTGCAGCACGTCGCGAATGGCGCGCCACAGAGAGCGAACGGCCTCGCTGTCGAGGTCGTTGGCGGGAGTCATGGGGTTGATGCCCGCAAGGAAGAGCGCCTCGTCGGCGTACATGTTGCCGACGCCGGCCACGATGTGCTGGTCCAGCAGCGCGGCCTTGATGGGGATGCGGTGCGTTCGAAGACGCTCGTGCAGGGCCTCGGCAGTGAAGTCGTTGTCCAGCGGTTCCGGGCCGAGACGCAGCAGCAGGGGCTTCAGATTCTGATAGAACTGCAGCTTGCCGAGCCTTCGCAGGTCGGTGAACACGAGGCGTTCGCCGTTCGAGAAGCTCAGGGCGGCCCTGGCGCGAGTCCCGGCCGGAGGCTCGCAGAGGAAGAGAGCGCCCGTCATCCGCAAATGAAGGACGACGCCGCTGTTGCCGGCCAGCAGCAGGATGAGGTGCTTGCCTCGTCGGAGCACGGCGCGGACTGTCGCCCCGAGAACAGCCTGCAGAGACTCCGCTCCCGCCGGACCGGCGATGGAAGGGTCCGGCAGCGAGATGTCGGTGATGCGCGCCCCGACGATGCGAGGTTCGATGGCGCGGCGAATGGTCTCGACCTCCGGCAGCTCGGGCATTGTCGGAAAGTCTATGCCACCGGTGCGGTGCGCACAAACGCCGACCCGGCCACGCAGTTGTGTATAATCGGTGGCTGCGTGTGTCCGGCAGCAGGTCACACGGGAGGTCGCTCATGTACATGATTCTCAGGCGCGAGGACCTGACTCCCACTATCCATCTCCTGGAAGTACAGGCGCCGCGCGTGGCGCGGAAGGCGCAGGCCGGCCAATTCGTTATCCTGCACCACGGGGCTGAAGGGGAGCGTATTCCTCTCACTATCGCCGACTGGAACAGGGACGCCGGCACGGTCACAGTCGTGTTCATGGAGGTCGGCGCCAGTACGATGAAGTTCGCCCGACTCCAGGCCGGCGACGCGATTGACGACTTCGTGGGTCCGCTGGGAAAGCCCACCGAGATCGAGAACTTCGGCACGGTGGTGTGTGTCGCCGGCGGGTTTGCCATCGCCACCATCGCCCCCATCGCCCGCGAGATGAAGGCGGCCGGGAATCGCGTGGTCTCAATCATGGGATTCCGGTCGAAAGACCTGGTCTTCTGGGAGAAACGGCTCGGGTCGTTCAGCGATGAGCTCATCGTGACGACGGACGATGGTTCGTACGGACGCAAGGGACTGGTGACGGAACCGCTCAAGGAACTGCTCGAAACGCGCACCGTGGGACGCGTCATCGCCATCGGTCCTACCATTATGATGAAGTTCTCTGCACTCACGTCGAAGCCATTTGGCGTCAAGACAATCGTCAGTCTCAATCCCATCATGGTGGACGGCACCGGCATGTGCGGTGCGTGCAGGGTCGAGGTCGGCGGAGAGACGAAGCTCGCGTGTGTGGACGGGCCGGATTTCGATGCGCACCGCGTCGACTGGGACCTTCTCATGAGTCGACAGCGGGCCTACCTGGCTCAGGAGAAGTCCTCAGTGGAGCGATTCCAGCACCACTGTCACGGAGGCGGACACTGTGGCTAAGAAAGAGCTGAACCTCAACCGGGTCGAGATGCCGCGACAGGACCCGAAGGTCCGCGCGCACAATTACGACGAGGTCGCCCTCGGCTATTCCGGAGAGGATGCCGTCTCGGAGGCCAACCGCTGCCTGCAGTGCCCGAAGCCGTCCTGCAAGGGCGGCTGTCCCGTAAGCGTGCAGATACCGGAGTTCATCAAGGCGCTCCGCGAAGGGGATATGCCGGGCGCCGTGAAGGCGCTGAAAGAGAAGAACAGCCTGCCGTCGGTGTGCGGGCGCGTCTGCCCGCAGGAACAGCAGTGCGAGAAGTCGTGTGTCCTTTCGCGTCAGGGCGCTCCTGTGGCCATCGGCCGGCTGGAGCGCTACGTGGCCGATTGGGCGCTGCAACACTCCGGTGACGCTCCGGCGTCAGAGCATGTAGTCTCGAGCGGCAGGAAGGTCGCCGTGGTTGGCGCGGGCCCGGCAGGACTCACCTGCGCCGCCGACCTCGCGAAGGCGGGGCATGGCGTCACGCTGTTCGAAGCGCTCCATACCGCCGGAGGCGTGTTGAAGTACGGCATTCCGGAGTTCCGGCTTCCCAAGTCCATCGTGGAATCCGAGGTCAACTACGTCCGGTCGTTGGGCGTCGAACTTGTCCTCGACAACGTGGTCGGCCGGACGGAGCTGGTGGATGACCTGTTCGGGGAGGGTTTCAATGCTGTCTTTCTCGCGCCCGGCGCCGGCGCGCCCATGTTCCTGAACATACCGGGTGAGAATCTCAACAACGTCTATTCTGCCAACGAGTTCCTGACGAGGGTCAACCTTATGAAGGCGTACCGCTTTCCGGAGTACGACACGCCCATCCGCGTCGGCAGACGCGTAGCTGTGTTCGGGGGCGGAAACGTGGCGATGGACTCCTCCCGCTGTGCTCTCCGACTTGGTGCGGACGTAGTCCACATCGTCTATCGGCGCTCGGAAGAGGAGATGCCTGCCCGCGCCGAAGAGCGCGAGAATGCGAAGGAAGAGGGCGTCGTGTTCAAGCTCCTCACCAACCCTCGACGATTCATCGGCGATGACAAGGCCAACGTGAGCGGGGTGGAGTGCTACGAGATGGAACTGGGGGAGCCGGACGCGAGCGGGCGCAGGCGCCCCATCGTCAAGCCGGGCACGGAGTTCGTCCTGGATATCGACACGGCCATCATCGCACTGGGGACGCGGCCGAATCCCGTCATCCCGACGACTACCCCGAACCTTTCGCTCACGAAAGAGGGAACCATTGCCACTGACCCCGAGACGGGCCGGACCAGCCGGAGCGGTGTGTGGTGCGGTGGCGACATGGCCACCGGTGCGGCGACGGTCATCAGTGCTATGGGAGCGGGGAAGCGCGCCGCGGCCGACATCGACCGCTACCTGAAAGGGCAGTA
>JALNYR010000181.1 GCA_023229725.1 Dehalococcoidia bacterium
TTCTGAGTCCTTGTCTCGTGGAGAGTGGCATCACGTGCCATGTCGCTTTCCTGACCTCACCACCGATCCTGTTCTGCGGAGGCACATCAGATGGGCGTTGGAACGGATACGGCGTGACCTGGTAGTGCTCGGTGGCAGTGACGTCGTCGCTCTCAGTCTGAATGCACTGGCCGTTCAGATGCTCGAGTCTGTGAGTGACGTGGTGCCGTTGATGCCGACGCGAGATGAATTGGACCGGCGCACGAGGGGATCTCGTTTGACCAATGAATGGCTGCGCCGGGGTGTCGAGGCGATTGCATGGATAGTTGATGAACGCGGACTGGGGGGAGGAAGTGAGCGTGACGGCCTGGCTTGGGTCATGCCACTCGCCAAACTGTGGGAAAGCTATGTGGAGCGCGTCTACCGGGACGAGGTCGCCCGGACGGGTGGTGTTGTCAAAGTTGGACGATTGCGCGAGACGACAGTTCCTCTTGAATGGTCAGACCCTACGTTTCGCACGTTGGGGCATCTCGCGCCGGACATTGTCATACGTCGCCAAGGGGCTGTGCAGGTGGTTGATGCCAAATACAAAGCCCATCTTGCTGAGATCAGCGAACTGGACTGGCGCCGCCTGGAGAGCGACCTGCGGGATTCACATCGAGCTGACCTCCACCAGATTCTTGCCTATGCGGCGCTGTACGAATCTGACGAAGTGACCGCCACCTTGGTGTATCCCCTCAGGTACTCGACCTACGTCTCCTTGCGGAATCAGCGTCGCGACCGAGCGTACGCCGACCTAGCACAAGGTGGGCGCAGCGTGCGACTGGAACTGCGAGGATTGCCGTTTGGCAGGCCACGGCGAACAGAAGCCTGAGCCTTCCGGATAGGCGGGGATAGAATGCCGAGCCTTGTCCCTGGACCACCTGGTGGGCCACGGTAGTCAGCGACAGTGGCCTTTGCAGTGATACGCGGTGACACTGTGCCCGTCTCTGCACGTGGCATCGTGTTGACACACGCCAGCGGGCGGACGGAGAGGTCCGCATCGTACGTCTGGATTGACCTTGCGCCATTCACGGGCAGTCATGGGAGCCTGCCACCGCTTTGCTGAAACGGTCCATTGCCATTCGCCAAACTGCAAGCGCATCGCGGAACGAGCGTGCACGTCAGCGGTCTTCCCTCTGCGCTTTACCTTCCGGACGGAAGAACGTTATAGTGGCAGAAGAACAACGACCCGAGCGCATGGGGGTGCGGAGATGATGAAGAAAGCGTTGCTCCTCGTTTGTGCACTGCTGGTGTTGCCAGGGTGCTCGTCAATGGTGCCTCAGTCGAACCAACCTCCGGAAGCGGACATCGTCTCGATTGCGCCGGCACAGGTGGCTGAGGGCCAGACGGTCACGTTCACTGGCCAGGGCACCGATGCGGATGGCGAGGTGGTGGGCTACCTCTGGCGCTCGGACCGGGATGGTGAGCTGAGCCGGTTGCGCACGTTCACGACGGACTCGCTCTCGGTGGGCGAACACGCCATCTACCTCAAGGTGCAGGACAACAACGACGCGTGGTCTGACGAGGTGGAGGGTTCGGTCAAGGTGGTAACCGCCGTGGCGGTGAAGGTGAACTCCTTCACCGTATCGCCTTCGACCATCGAGCCGGGGGATGATGCCACCCTGTCATGGGATGTCTCCGGTGCAACGTCGGTCAGCATCGACCGCGGCATCGGCGCGGTGGCGACATCCGGCTCGGAGACGGTGTCGCCGGAAGCGACGACCACCTACACGCTGACGGCCATCGGCGCCGGTCCGGCAGCCACCGCCAGTGTCACCGTCACCGTGGAGCAGGCCGTGCGCCGCATCACCCTTTCGGCGGACTCGAACCTCAGCGGCTATGTCCGCTGGAGCGGAGTCTACCGGACAGTGGGTATCTACGTGGGTGATGACCAATCCAACAGGGGCATCCAGGGGTTCCTCACCTACAACATCTCGCGCATCCCGGATGATG
Source organism: Dehalococcoidia bacterium (assembly GCA_023229725.1). Classification (GTDB taxonomy): domain Bacteria; phylum Chloroflexota; class Dehalococcoidia; order GIF9; family AB-539-J10; genus SKVJ01. The sequence goes on from JALNYR010000181.1 coordinate 1,975, forward strand.
CGACCATCACGAGCGTCGTGGTCGATATGTCCGAGTACGACATTCCGTACGACCTTCCGTTCCCGGAGTTGGGCTGCCTGAGCGCGTACGTGCAGAGCTACAGCACACTGTACGGCGCGTACTGGATGGATGACGTCGACACGTCCATCGGGGAATGGTGTGACCTCACCGCGCTGGATACGCCGGCGGAGCAGAGTGGCTTCCGCAGAGCGCTGCAGCGGAGAGTCGGCGACGGCCCGTTCCAGTTCCGCCTGCAGTTCGCCGACAAGAATACGGATTCAGACGATGTGCAGGACCTCCTGCACTGGCAACGCGATTTCCTGCCGAGGTTGATCGTCGAATACCAGGTCGACTAGCAGCGACGGGGCGTGGAGCCAGCCGCCACGGGGCGCGGAACGTGGCGGGTGCGAGCGGCAGCGGCGGGCGTGCGGCAACCGGATGGCGGGCACGTGCAACGTGCCCCTACAGGAACGACGTCCATCGTGTCCATCCGGTCCATCGTGTCCACTGGCCACGTGCGCGGCCAGATGTGGGAGCCCGCCGCTGCAGCAGCTTCATTTGAACTCCCGCCAATCCCGGATTACCATGGGAGGAAGACCGGTCGGCAAGACCGGAGGAGCAGCCTCTCGAAGAGAGAAGGAGGGTGGAGAGACAATGGACATGCCTGGACGACGACCAACACGCCCGGTTAGCCAGACGGGCATCTCACCCCAGAATGACTCGGCCACGATGCTGGATGGGCTGGTCAAGGCGGGGAAGATAACGAGTGGACAGGCCGCCCAGTACAAGGTCTGGGAGGCAGCCAAACCGAACGTGCCCGCGGGTACCGACAGGTTCAAGGCCTGGATGTCATCCCGGCCCAATCTGCCGGGCGTGCCATCCCTCGTGGAGCCACTGGCAGTCCCCGGGCAGAGACCGGCAGCATCGGCGGTCAGACCCGCGGTCGGGATGACCAGACCCGTGGTCCCTCCCGCCAGGCCGGTAGCCGCAGCCCCCACGCCGGCAGCACCGCCTCGACCGAACATCGTCGAAATCGCGGAGCAGCTCTACAAAGAGGGGAAGGTAACGCGCGGGCAATTCGAGCGGTACAAGGAGTGGGAGGCAACCAGACCGACTCTTGACGCCGGCCGCGCCAAGTTCGACGCCTGGACGAAGTCACGGCCCGAGATACCCCACCTGGACGAGTATCTGAAGGAAAAGGGGCTGACGTTCGTACCGCCACCGCCCCGGGCGTCGATTGATCCTCTGCACTAGGCGAGAGTGGTACGCCTGCGACAACCGCGGTGTCCTGCGTTCGACCCGGTGATTCTGCGGGTGGTTGGACACAGCCGTTGACGGTTCACCACCCTACGGGAGAGGCATGCCTCTCCCCTACCGATACGTAACATCACGCCCTGCCCCGTGGGTGGAGCCGGAGGTATTTGTAGGGGCGGGACATGTCCCGCCCGTAGGCACGCGAGGCCGACACGGTTGTGGTGAGTTGCCGTATGAATTTCCCCGCCGGGTCGGCGTGGGAGCCGACCCCTACGGGACATCACCCCGCCCGCGGTCGGACACAGAGGTCCGCCCCTACGCGGGATGACCAGGGCCGCGTGATGGCGGCAGCGGAGGGCGTGGGACGAGCGGATGGCGGGCACGTGCAACGTGCCCCTACACGAGTCCGTCCATCGTGTCCATCAGGTCTGTCGTGTCCATGGGCCATGTACGCGGGCGGGCGTGGGAGCCTGCCGCTGGAGCAGGGAACCAGGAACCGGTAGGCGCGCTGCCTCAGAGCGCAAGGAAGTCGTTGACGCTCAGTCCGGCCTGACGCAGGATTGCGTGCACTGTCCCTTCGGGCAGGTCACCGGGGTGGTGTGGGACAGTTGTGCGTGCGCGTGTCACGGGATTCCACCAGATTTCGTGGCTTCCCTTTGCCTGGCGGTCGAAGACGAACCCCGCGTGTCTCAGCTTGCCGATGACTTCGTCGGCAGTGAAGCCGGAGAGCCTGCCCATCAGGACACGCTCACCGGAATGCGGACGTCGCCCCCGGGCGGAACCGCAGCTCGGAGCGCAGGAGGAAGAGCGTCTCCGTGCTCAAGATAGGACTCGACCAGCTTTCGAGCGACATCCTGGGCGATTTCCATCGCTTCGGCGGCCGTTCGCCCTTGCGCCACCAGGCCCGGCAGGTCCTCGCTGGTCGCCAGGTACCCGCCCTCCGGCAGGGGTTCGATGTGAACGGGGAGAAGTATCTCTTTCACGAAGTCTACCTCAGAGCATTGTAGCGTCAGCCTCCGTCGCAGGCAAGCGCTGCCGCAGCGGCGGCGATGGTGGCGCCAAGATAGTTGAGAAGGCCTGGCGCTACGGGGCGCGGGACCCGGCGGGTGCGAGTGCCAAGGGTGGGCGTGTGGCAACCGGATGGCGGGCGGGCGTGGGAGCCCGCCCCTTGTATCTTGGTGTAGAGTCTCACAACGATGTCGCGGGGGAGGGGAATCAGACGTGCCCCTCAGGCGTGAGAGCCTGTTCC
>JALNYR010000017.1 GCA_023229725.1 Dehalococcoidia bacterium
CGAAGCGGGGAGTTGCTCCAATCTCGCCCCAGGGAAACACGAGGTCGACAGCCACGAGGAAGGCCAACCAGGCCCAGGCAATCCTGCTCTTGCTTACCATGTCGGGACTATACCAGCGTCCCTTTGCAACTTCCAGCCGGGATTACGAGTGGCTGCCTGTCGAAAGTGCTACTGGCGACGGCTTTCCAGCAGCACCGTGACCGGCCCGTCGTTGTGAATCTCAACCAGCATATGCTCCTGGAAGACGCCGGTCGCCACGGGCAGCCCCGATTCCCTGAGAGCGGCGACGAAGCGCTCGTAGAGAGGACGCGCCAACTCGGGAGGCGCGGCAGCCGTGAAGCTGGGCCGGCGTCCCTTCGTCGTATCGGCCATCAACGTGAACTGGCTCACGACCAGCACGCCTCCGCCGATGTCCTGAACGGACCGGTCGAACGCGGACTCATCCCGGGCAAAGACGCGCAGGTTGGCAACTCTGCCCGCAAGGTAATCGGCATCCGTCCCGGTGTCTCCGACGCCGACTCCCAGAAAGACCACGAGCCCCGGGCCGATGCTGCCAACGACGGCCCCGTTGACGGTCACGGACCCGGCGATGACGCGCTGCACGAGTGCTTTCATGGCGTACGAGCCTATTCTAGGCAAGGCACCGAGCGGCGGTCAACGAGCCGGCTGCAGCATCTTCGCCCGACACTCGCTCCGATTGAGGGGGCGGCTCACAGCAGCTATAATGCTCGAACAACCCGTGAATCTCCCCGAGTCCGTCTTCAACAGGATCTCCCGGCCGGCCCGCTACACCGGGAACGAGTGGAACTCCGTCACGAAGCCGTGGGAAGGGGCTGCTCTCCGCATCGTGTTGTGCTACCCGGACGTGTACGAGGTAGGCATGTCGAACCTCGCCCTGCCCGTACTGTACGAGATGCTCAACGCCCGTGCCGACGTCCTGGCGGAGCGCGTCTTTCCCCCGTGGACGGACATGGAGGACGTGCTCCGCGCCAGCCGCTTGCCACTCCGGTCGCTTGAGAGCAGGCGACCGCTGCACGAGTTCGACGTCGTGGCGTTCTCTCTCGGCTACGAACTCACGTACACGAACGTGCTGACGGTACTCGACCTCGGACGGATTCCACTGCTTCGACAGGAGCGGACGGAACAGCACCCGCTCGTCATCGCCGGCGGCAGTTGCGCCGTCAACCCCGAACCGATGGCGGACTTCGTGGACCTCTTCTTCGTTGGCGAAGCGGAAGACGGGCTGGGCGCGCTGATTGACTGCATGCGAGCTCACCAGGGTGATCGCGTCGGCCTGCTGAGAGCCGCGGCCGGGCTCGACGCCGTGTACGTACCTTCGCTGTATGCGCCGCGCTACGGCCAGGACGGTGCGTTCAGCCGTCTCGAGCCCGTGGCACCGGACGTCCCCGGCATCATCCAGCGGGCAATCGTCCCCATCCTGCCTCCGCCTCCGACCCATCCGGTGGTCCCGTTCATGGAGGCCGTCCACGACTACGGCAGCATCGAGATCCAGCGAGGATGCACGCGCGGCTGCCGGTTCTGCCAGGCGGGCATGATCTACCGCCCGTCGCGCGTCCGCGACCGGGCTCAGGTCATCGCCGCATCCGAACAGCTCGTCCGCAACTGCGGCTACAGCGACCTGTCTCTGCTTTCGCTCAGCAGCAGCGACTACCCGCAGATTGAGGAACTGGTCTCGGACCTCGAGCCTCTGTGTCGAAGGGACAACATCACGCTTTCACTGCCGAGCCTGCGGCTGGGGCCGGAGTCAGTCCGGCTGCTGGATGCGCTCCCGGGCCGTCGGGGTGGCTCCTTCACCTTCGCTCCCGAGGCCGGGACCGAGCGACTCAGGCAGGCCATCAACAAGAATGTGTCTGAGGAGGATGTGTTCGCCACGCTCCAGGCGCTGCTGGAGGGGGGATGGACGAAGCTGAAGTTCTACTTCATGATCGGCCTGCCAACGGAGACCGCGGATGACATAGAGGGAATAGCATCGCTCGTGCGTCGCGTCATCGCGACCGACCGTTCTCTCCGGTTCAACGTCAGCGTGTCCCTGCTCGTTCCGAAGCCCCACACCCCCTTCCAGTGGGAGTCGCAAAGCTCCGAGGCCGAAGTTGAAGCCAAACTGGACATCTTGCGAAGGGGCCTTCGAACCGACCGTGTCAAGCTCTCTTGGCCGGACACGCGCACGAGTCAGGTCGAGGCGGCTCTGTCCAGAGGAGACCGCAGGGTCGGAGCAGCAATTCTCCACGCGTGGCAGGCCGGCAGCCGCTTCGACGCCTGGGGTGAGTGCTTCGACTACCAGCGCTGGCGAAGAGGCTTCGATTCGTGCGGATTGAGGATGGAGGATTTCGCCAATCGGGCCAGGCCCGTCGACGAACCGCTGCCGTGGGCACGCATCGATACGGGCGTGTCAGCGGCCTACCTCAAGGAAGAGCGCCGGCGCACGATGTCGGCCGAGCGCACGACCGACTGCCGGACCGGGGACTGCAACTCCTGCGGCCTGCAATCGCGCCCGGGCGGCTGTCCGTCCGTGCCCGCGCCCTGACTACGCGGTCTTCGGCAGCCCTTTGAGGAAGTTGTCGATGGCGCGGTTGGTCTGCTCCGGCTTCTCGCCGAAGAAGAAGTGCGTGCCCCCTTCGATAATGACGTGGCGCGACCCTTGAATGTGGTCAGCCAGGAACTGGCCGTACTTGGGAGGCGTGAGGACGTCTCTGCTTCCCGAAAGCACGAGGGTCGGCACCCGAATCTCGTGCAGCCTGTCCATCACGTTGAACCGGTCGCAGCAGAGGAAGTCGTTCAACTGGACTGCCGCTCCCACACGCGCCGTTTCCTGGAGCAGTGCCTTCCTCAGGTCGCTGTCCATCCCCGCTTCCTTCGTCGCGAAGCCGACGGCAGCCTCCGCAATCTGGAGCAGCAGAGGTTCGACGAAGTTCTTGAGCCACGGGTCAGGTTCGTCGATGCCCTTCCGGATGGCCTCCAGCACCTGCGGCGCGACTCGCAGCTTTGCACCGGTGCCGACAAGGATGAGCCCTCCCACACTGTCGGGGTGGTCGAGGGCGTACTGCAGCACGATTGCGCCGCCGAGTGAATGCCCGGCGAGAACCGGCCGCGAGAAGTGCCTGCCCGTGACATAGCGGAAGAGCCACTCCGAGTACTCTTCCACGGTTGAACAGGCCTCCCCGGGCGCGAGATGCCCGGGCAGGTTCACTGCCTCCGCGTCGAGAAGGAAGTCAGTCTGGTGCCGCCAGACCGTTCCCGTGTTGCCGGAACCGTGGACAAAGATGAGATGCACGGCGATGTACCTCCTTCAACGTTCAGAGGCGCGTCCATACCCGGACCGCCGCACGCGGAGACAGGGCTACTCGGAGTCGGAGACTATCTCGGCTTCGCCGGTGGCGGTGACCGAGACTACGACGTCTCCCTCTTCAAGCGCCATGAGGTGGACACCGCGCGCATTCCTGCTCTGCACGGATATCTGCTCCATGGGAATGACCACGACATTGCCCGTGGACGAGAGGAGCACAAGAGAACCCTGCGGCGGCACCAGCTTCGCGATAGCAAGCCTGCCGGTCTCAAAACCGACGCGATGCACGCGCAAACCCTTGCCGCCGCGCTTGTGCACCGGAATGCTGTCCACGCGCGTCAGCTTGCCGTAGCCCTTCACGGTGACGGTCAACAGATACACGTCGATGGCGACCGGGTCCATGCCGACAATCTCGTCGTCGGAAACACGAAGGCCGCGAACACCTCCGCTGCTGCGGGAGGCGGTACGGAGCTCCTCGACCCTGAACCGGTTGGCGAGACCGTTCTGGCTCACCAGGACAAGCTCGCTCTTGTCGCTCACGACCTGCGCCGACACGAGGTGGTCTCCCTCCTTGAGATTGATGGCGATGACGCCCGTCTTGCGGATGGAGGCGAAGGCTTCCAGCGGCGTCTTCTTCACAACGCCGTGCCGGCTGGCCATCACGAGGAACTGCTTCGGCTCGAACTTCTCCACGGCCAGAAGCGCCGTGATATCGTCCTTGAGGTCCACCGGCACCACGTTCACCAGTGCTGTTCCCTTCGCGGTCCTGGATGACTCCTCCGGGATCTGGTAGCACTTGATGCTGTACACCTTGCCGCGGTCCGTGAAGAACAGGACGCTGTCGTGCGTGTCTGCCGCAAGGATGTGACGAACTGAATCGTTCTCCCTCGTCACCATGCCCATGACGCCGCGACCGCCCCGGTGCTGCACGCGGTACGTGCTTGCGGGGAGTCGCTTGACGAACCCGTTGGAGCTCAGCGTGACGATCATCTTCTGGTGGGGGATGAGGTCTTCCTGGCTGAACTCGGTCGCTTCCTCCTCCCAGATCTCGGTGCGGCGCCTGGACGCGTACTGCTCGCGCAACTGCATCACGTCTTCCCTGATGACGTGGAGGATCTTCTTCGGATTGGCAAGAAGGTCCTCGAGGTACGCGATGGTCTTGAGCAACTCCGCATACTCTTCGGCGATCTTCTCGCGCTCAAGGGCCGCCAGCCGACGGAGAGGCATGTCGAGGATTGCCTGTGCCTGCTCGGTGGAAAGGCCGAAGCGGGACATGAGGTTCTCTCTGGCCGCATCGACCGTCTCCGAACCACGGATGACGGCGATGACCTCGTCGAGATGGTCAAGCGCTATCTGCAAACCCTCGAGGATGTGCGCACGCTTGGCGGCCTTGTCCAGTTCGAACCGTGACCGGCGCGTGATGACTTCAGTCCGGAAGTCGACGTAGCAGGTGAGGGCTTCGTGGAGGTCGATGGTTCTGGGCTTGCCGTCGACGAGGGCCACCATGTTCACGAAGTAGGTCGTCTGCATCGGCGTGTGCTGATGCAGGTTGTTCATGATGCGGCCGAGCTGTGCTTCCTTCTTGAGATCGATGACGACCCGAAGCCCTTCACGGTCCGACTCGTCCCTCACCTCGGCGATGCCGGTGATGCGCTTGTCGCGAGCGAGCTCGGCGATGCGCTCGACTAGCGCCGCCTTGTTGACCTGGAAGGGAATCTCCGTGATGACGATCTGGCGCTTGCCGCTCTTGCTCGTCACCTCTTCCGATCTCGCGCGCATGACGATACGGCCGCGCCCGGTGGCGTAAGCGGCACGAATGCCCTCGGCGCCGAGGATGATGCCTCCCGTGGGGAAGTCGGGACCTTTCACGAACCGCATCAGTTCCTGGTTGCCCGCAAGGGGATTGTCTATCAGGTAGGCGATGGCATCGCAGACTTCACCGAGGTTATGCGGCGGGATATTGGTTGCCATGCCAACCGCAATGCCCGACGCGCCGTTCACGAGGAGGTTGGGAAGTCGGGCGGGCAGGACAGTCGGCTCCTTCAGCGAGTCATCGAAGTTGGGAATGAAGTCGACGGTGTCTTTATCGATGTCGACCAGCATCTCCATGGCAATTGGAGCCAGTCGGGCTTCCGTGTACCGCATTGCCGCCGGAGGGTCGCCATCGAGGCTACCGAAGTTGCCCTGGCCGTCCACAAGGGGGTGGCGCAGAGAGAAGTCCTGCGCCATCCGCACCATGGCTTCATACACCGACGAGTCGCCATGGGGATGGTACTTGCCCAGCACCTCGCCCACGAGTCGCGCGCTCTTCTTGTAGGCGCTGTTCGGGCGCATGCCCAGGTCTTCCATAGCAAACAGGACCCGGCGCTGTACGGGCTTGAGTCCATCCCGCGCATCGGGCAGCGCCCGGGCCACGATGACGCTCATCGCGTAGTCGAGGTAGGAGCGTCTCATCTCCTGCTCGATGTCGATCGGTTTGACGAGTCCGATAGGCGTCACTCAGCACTCCCCTCTCTATCGCGCGGTTCTTCTACCAGCGTGAATCCTTCGAGATATCCGCGGTCATCCTCTTCGCCAGAGGGCTCATCGAAGTCGCCGTGTCCCAGGCCGTGCAGAGCCGCGACCGACCTGCGCCCCTCGTCAACTATGGGCGGCGTCTCAACAGGCGAGACCCTGGCCGGGTGGCCGTAGAGTCTGTCCGCTTGTGAGGGAGGGAACGACGACTGGCCGGCCAGACCGGGATGTTGAAAATCCTCGCGCACCAGGAGCTGCGCTCCCGCCTCTCCAGTCGCAAGCACCGACGCACTGTACTGGTTCCCGCCGTACATCAGCTTCGCCAGACGGACGCCGTGCCGAGGATCGAGCTCTCCGAGCACGCACTCGTTCCCGTCCTCCGCGAAGACGCGCTGCCCCCGGCGCCGGAGAACCACGGCCCCGCCGACGCCGATTTCGGCGATGCGGTCGAGAGAGGCAACATTGGTGAGGTCCACGACACCGGTTTTGCCCCGCGTGGAAGCGAAGAAGTCCTTTCCCAGACTGCGCGCCTTCTCGGGCTCGAGTTTGCCGACGCCTGACCACGTCTTGAGGCGCTCGATGTTCTTCGAGGCGATGCTGTTTCCGGGGTCCACTTCCATGGCTTTCCGGTACGTTTCCTCGGCTTCTCCGAAGCGGCCGAGCTCGATCAGCGCTCTGCCAAGACGATTGTAGGCCGCCACGTCATCCGCGAACCTCTCCACAATCGTCTTGTTGGCGGCCACGGCCTCCTCCCATCTTCCCTGCACGGCCAGAGCAATCGCCTCTTGCGAGAGCTTGCGGCCCAGTCTAGCGCGGTCTTCTTCCTGCTGAAATGCCACGGTGCTGTGACTCCTGCTGCCGGCTCCCCGGCGTAGCTCTACTCGCTCTGACGGAACTCCACATCGAAGGCGCGGTGAAGCGCACGAACGGCATCCGTCAGACGGCTCTCGCTGACGATGCAGGTGATGCGAATCTCCGAGGTGGTGATGAGCTCGATGTTGATGTTGCTTTCGGCAAGCGCGTTGAACATCCGCGCGGCATAGCCGGGCGTGTTCTGCATGCCCGTGCCAATGATGCTCACCTTGCCCAGCGTCTCATCAGCCGTGACCCTGGCGGCGCCAATCGTCCTGGCGACAGGCTCCACGATGGACATCGCCTTGACGACATCGGTCCGGGCGACGGTGAAGGTGACGTCGGTGACATCGTCGCCGCCGACGTTCTGGACGATGGTATCCACGCTGACGTTGGCCCGAGCGAGGGGAACGAAGATCTCCCTCGCCATGCCCGGGTGGTTCGGCACTGCCCAGACGGTTATCTTGGCAACATTCGTGTCGTGAGCGATGCCGCTCACCTTGTTGCGCAGTTCCATGCTTGCCTCCTTGCAGATGAGCGTGCCGGGCGCGGCGCTGCTGCTCGAGGCGACGAGGATGGGCATATCGTAGACTTGCCCCAGTTCGACCGCCCTCGGGGCCATGACCTTCGCCCCGTAGGTGGCGAGCTCGAGCATCTCCTCGTAGCCTATCTTCGACAGCTTGACGGCTTCCGTCACAACCCGGGGGTCGGCCGAGTATACGCCCTCGACATCCGTGTATATCTCGCACACGTCGGCTCCGAGGCTGATGGCAAGCGCCACGGCGGTCGTGTCAGAGCCACCCCGGCCCAGTGTGGTCGTATCCATGTTCGGGTTCACGCCCTGGAAACCGGCCACAATCACCACGTTGCCCTTCTTGAGTTCCTCGACAACGCGTAGCGGCTCGATGCCGGTGATATGCGCCTTGCTGTAGATGCCGTCCGTGTGGATGCCCGCCTGCAGGCCGGTGAGGCTCAGCGCGCTACACTCCATGGACTTGAGCGTCATCGCGAGGAGGGTACTCGACACTATCTCACCGGTAGAGAGGAGTACGTCCATCTCCCGCTCGTCGGGACGTTCAACGAGTTGCTGAGCAAGCGAGATGAGATCATCGGTCGTGTCCCCCATTGCCGATACGACCACCACGACATCGTTGCCGGCTTCGCGCGCCCGCGTGATGCGCCTCGCGACGTTCCGGATGTGGTCTGCGTCAGCGACCGAGCTGCCGCCATACTTCTGTACAATCAGCGCCATGCGAGACCCTTTCAGGAGACGAACCTGGCCATCAGGCCCGCCCCATCATCGATGACGAGACCGAGGCGTGACGCCTCACGTTCGGTGAAGCGAGCCGCGCCGTTCGCCTGCACTCCGGAACCCCACAGCAGAAAGGGGACCGGCTCGGGAACATGAGTCTGCACTTTTATGGGCGTTGGGTGATCCGGCGCCACCAGTACACGGAGTTCCCTGTTCCCCATCGCGCGCAACGCAGAGACCATCTCAGCGTCGATGCACTCTATCGCCCGCACCTTGTCACCGACCGAACCGTCATGGCCGGCCTCGTCCGGCGCCTCCACGTGCGCGACCACCAGGTCCTGGTCCCGAAGGGCCAGCATCGCGCCACGCATCTGGGCCGCGTAGTCGTTATGAACATCGCCGGTCACACCGGGAATCGAGAGGATGCGCATATCGAGCATCTTAGCAAGACCGAGGAGCAAGTCAACCCCGGACGTCAGCGCCGCGTTCAGACCGTAGACTTCCCGGAACGACGGCATAGCGGGAATCTGCCCGCTGCCCCAGAACAGCCAGATCATGTTCGCGGGAGGCTCTCCCCGGGCGACGCGACGCTCATTCACGGGATGGTGCGCAAGCACGTCGACCGAGCGAAGCATGAGGTCGCGCAGGTAGCCGCTGCCTTCTCCTGCCGGCAGATGCTTCTCGATAGGTGCGCCGGGGATGTCGTGTGCCGGCGTGCAGGCGGCTCGCAGCGTCTCCTCGTGACCACGTATCTTGCAGATGTGCCGGTAGCTGATGCCCGGGAAGAAACCGACCTCGCTGCCGCCCAGCGACTCGTCGAGAGAGCGGATGAGGGCGTGTGCTTCATCGTTGCCGATGTAGCCGGAGCTGTAGCTCTCCATCGTGCCTTCACGCACGCTGACGAGATTGCAGCGGAAGACGGCCTCGCCTTTCCCGACGGGAATCTCCATGCTCCTCGCCTCTATGGACCCGCGACCGCGGTAGTACCGGCGAGGGTCATAACCGAGGAGCGACATGCAGGCGCACGCGCTGCTGGGCTCCATGCCGACAGGAACCGTACGCACCAGACCACAGGCGCCGTCGAGCGCCATGGCATCAAGGTGCGGCGTACGCGCCAACTCGAGGCAGGTCTTCCCGCCGTGCGACGGGAGAGGCCACCCGGCGGCGCCGTCCATTATGAGGACGAAGTACTTCATACTTGCCCTGCCTGTCGAAGCACTCTATAATAGCACGGTCACACGGGGCGTAGCGCAGTCGGTAGCGCGCAGCGTTCGGGACGCTGAGGCCGGAGGTTCGAGTCCTCTCGCCCCGACTCTTCTCTCCTCTTTCCTTGCATCACACCGTCCGTTGCTGCTGCGTTCGGGTAGAAGGCCGTTCCTGCCCTATGGTAGAATCTCCGCCGGTATGGCGTGACATAACCAAAGGAGGACCGATGGCTCTGAAGACCCCCGAGCAGTACAAGCAGTCACTCAAGAAGCTGAAGCCGAACATGTACAAGTTCGGCAAGCTCATCACCGACGTCACCACCGATCCCAACACCAGGGGAACGGTCGAAGGACACGCGCAGATCTACGCCGCGGCACTTGGAACCGAGTACGCCGATGTCTTCTGCACCACCTCGCACTTGACCGGCGACAGGGTGTCCCGCTACCTCGCTATCCTTCAGACGGCGGACGACATGATTGCGAACTGCAAGATGAAGCGCGCCGCCTACAACCTCACAGGAACCTGCACCGGTGCGCGCTGCGCCGGGCACGCAGCGATGAATGCCATGTGGCCGACGACCTTCGACATGGACAAGGAGCTCGGCACGAACTACCACGACAGGCTCAAGGACTGGTTGCGCTATGCGCAGGACAACGACATCACCATCTCGGGAGCACTCACAGACGCGAAGGGCAACCGCTCACTGTCCCCCTCCCAGCAGCCCGACCCTGACATGAACGTTCACATCGTCGAGGTGAGAGACAACGGCATCGTCGTCCGGGGCGCCAAGGTGATGATATGCGGCTGCGCCGCCGCCCAGGAGGTGTTCGTCCTTCCGGGAGGGGCCTACAAGGATGCCGACAAGGACTACGCGGTGTCCTTCGTGACACCGAAGGACGCACCGGGCCTCACTCTCGTCGAAGCCCGGCACCCGAGCGACACGCGGGAGGCCGAAGAGGGTTTTGACGTCCCCGTCAAGATTGGTGGGACTACCCAGGCCTATCTCTTCTTCCAGGACGTGTTCATACCCAAGGAGCGCGTCTTCCTGGCCGGCGAGTGCAAGTACACCGGCTCGGTCCTGGCGAACTTCACCGCCCCCTACCGCGCTGCAATTGGCGGGTGCGTGGCGGGCCAGGGCGACGTCATGGCCGGCGCCGCGGCGCTCATCGCGCGCGCCAACGGTCTTTCGACCAAGGCCTTCAACGAGAAACTGACACAGATGTTCGTCAACAACGAGACCACCTTCGCCGTGGGAGTCGCCGCGTCGGCGCTCGGCAGGAAGCATCCTTCAGGGGCATGGCAGACCAATACTCTGTTGGCACATGTCAACAAGGTACACGTCGCCACGCTGCCCTATGAAACGAAGCGCCTCACGCAGGAGATTGCCGGCGGCATCGCGGAAATCGGGTGTCTGCCCTCGTACGTTGACTTCACCAACCCCGTCTACGGCCACCTGGTCCAGAAGTACCTCAAGGCTGCTTCGAGCGCCGAGGCTCGAGCGAAGGTCGCGCGCCTCATCGAGTGGCTCACCATCGGAGCGGGCGTGCCGGGATGCATGCACGGAGGCGGCTCTCCTGATGGCGCCAAGATAGTGATCAGGGGCAGTGCCGGCCTCGACCGGTCCATCGGGTACGCACGGCGCCTCATCGGTCTTGATGAGGCTATCGAGGAGCCCGCGGCGAAGAAGTAGACGCCACAAGCAGGCGTGACGCTCCGCGACGTACTGCCTGCCGTCGCGGGGCAGAGGCGTCGCCGGGTCCGGCAAGGCCGACGACGCACAGGTTATCGCAGCAGAGCAACATGGAGTACGGGAATCGACGCATTCTGCAAAGGAGGATATTCAGACATGGGCAAGTTCCCCTATTTCACCGAGGTTCACGATGAGATCCGAGAGATAGCCAAGGGTGCGGCGGAAGCGTGCAAGAAGACCGCCGTCGAAGCCGACAGAAAGCACGACTACAACATCGTCAAGAAGAACCTGAAACGCCTCGCCGAGCTGAATCTCATCGGCATCCACATACCGACGGAGTACGGGGGCGAAGGTCTGGACTTCGTCGGCCACTGCGTGGCCCTGGAGGAGATCTCGAAGGGATGCCTCTCGACCGCCTTCTCGTTCAACACGCAGCGGTTGGCCATGGACGCCATCAGGCTGGGCGGCAACGATGCGCAGAAGAAGAAGTACCTCATCCCCGCCTGTGCAGGTTCGATTGTCTCATTCGCGACGACCGAGCCGGAGGCCGGCTCAGACGTGGCGTCGATGAAGACGACTGCGGTGAAAGACGGCGGTTCGTGGGTCATCAACGGCAGCAAGCACTACATCACCAACGCCATGATTGCCGACGCCAACGTGCTCGTGGCCAAGACGAGCGCCCCCGACGCGCCGAAGCTGGAGTTCACTGCCTTCATCGTCGACAGCGACAATCCGGGCATCAAGATGAGCAAGGTCGAGAGCAAGATGGGCGCCACAGCCTCGCCCACGACCGAGTACTTCCTTGAGAACTGCCGGGTGAACGAGGACGCGGTCCTGGGAAAAGTCGGCGCCGGCATGCCGCTTGCGCTGTCCGCTCTTGAGATTGCCCGGATTGGCATCGGAACCCAGGGGCTGGGCCTGATGCAGGTGGCACTTGAGCAGGCCATCGCCTACGCCAAGGAGCGCGTGCAGTTCGGCAAGCCCATCATCAAGAACCAGGCCATCCAGTTCCATATCGCCAACATGTCCTCCCGCGTCGAAATCGCGCGCAACCTGCTCTACCACGCCGCATGGCTCAAGGATCAGGGCCTGCCAGCGGGCAAAGAGGCGGCAATCGCGAAACTGTACGCCACCGAGGAATGCACCTGGGTCTGCAACATGGCCATGAACATCCTCTGCGGACCCGGCTACACCACCGACTACCCGATCGAGCGGTACTTCAGGGACGCCAAGGTGCTCGAGATGGGTGGCGGCACTTCGGAGATTATGCGCATCATCATTTCGCGCGAAGAGGTGGGAAAGATCTAGGCCGGTCGTCCACTGCCCCAGACGCGCCCGCCGCGTTCTTCGCCGGGCGACAGTCACGGAGAGTTGAAGGGCCGTCGCACTGTGTGCGGCGGTCCGACTCGAAGGCAGGGATGCCAGCGCCACAGAAGGAGGTGTGCTGAGTTGCATATCATCGTCCTTGCGAAACAAGTTCCCGACATCGAGAAGGTCCAGTTCATCAAGGAGAAGGGATGGGTGGACCGGAAGTCGGCCGATGCTGAGATAAACCCGTTCGACCTCAACGCGCTTGAGGCAGCTCAGCAGATGAAGGAGAAGCTGGGCGCGAAGGTCACGGTCATCAGTATGGGCCCTGCGTCCGCGGAGGCGGTGCTGCGCGAGTCCATCGCGCGCGATGCCGACCGCGGCATCCTGCTCACCGACGAGAAGCTCGCCGGAGCCGACACACTTGCCACGTCGTACGCACTGGCGGCCGCCATCAAGAAGGTCGGCAGCTTCGACCTCATACTCTGTGGCGAGAAGACCGTGGACGGCGATACCGGCCAGGTCGGCCCATCGGTTGCCGAGCGACTCGGCATCCCGCACCTCTCGTTCGTGTCGGAGCTCACCGAAGTGACGGCGGACAAAGTGGTCGCCGTCGTCGAGACAGCCTCCGGCTCGCTCAAGGTCGAGGCCGGGTTCCCGCTTCTCATCGCGGGCACGAAGGAACTCAACACCCCCCGGCTGCCGACCCTGAAGGACAAGCTGCGCGCCCGCAAGGCGGAGGTAGAGAAATGGAGTGCCGCCGACCTCGCAGGCGCCGACGCTTCGAAGCTCGGCTGCAGCGGTTCTCCCACCTGGGTGGAGCGCATATCCGTGCCTCCCGAGAAGAAACGAAAGGGAGAGGTCCTCAAGGGCGAAGGCTCGGCAGCGAGACTGATGGCAGCGCTCGACAAAGACGGGCTGCTGAAAGGGTAGAGCGATGGAGAAGAGAAGCGTGCTCATCTACGCCGAACAAGAGGGTGGCAAGCTGCACCCCATCTGCTTCGAACTGCTGGGCAAAGGGCGGGAACTCGCCGACAAGAGCGGAGGAGTCGTCTCCTGCGCGCTGCTTGGCTCCGACGTCGCCGCCCTGGCGCAGGACCTCGTCGCGCACGGCGCCGACACGGTATACGTTTTCGACGACCCGTCTCTCGCCACGTTCGACGCCCTGTCATACAAGCAGAACCTTGTGCCGCTCGTGAAGGAACTGGAGCCCCACCTGGTCCTCTTCGGTACCACGTTCAGCGGCAAGTCGCTTGCTCCACGTGTAGCCACCGCTCTCGAAGCCGGATTGACCTCCAACTGCACGGCAATCGAGTTGCAGGATGACGGCTCGCTGCTGCAGGTTCGACCTGCGTTCACCGGCAACTTCCTTGCACACATCAAGACGAAGTCCTCTCCGGCCATGGCGTCCGTGCGCTACCGGGCGCTGGAAGCCAAACCGAAGGATGCCTCTCGCAAGGGCCAGGTGGTCAAGAGGGCAGTCGAGAAGGTGCCGAGCCCCGTCAAGGTCCTTGGCAAGGGCACACCGAAAGGGGCAAGCATCGCGGCCGCGAATGTCGTTGTGTGCGCGGGCCGCGGCTTGAAGAAGCCCGCGGACTTCGCCCTTGTGAAGCGGCTTGCCGACGCGCTTGGCGGCGTGGTCGGTGCGACCCGCCCGCTGGTCGACGACGGCTGGATAAGCAAGGACCACCAGGTCGGCTTCAGCGGCACGATTGTGAAGCCCAAGCTCTACATCGGCGTCGGCGTGTCGGGTTCCCCGCAGCACCTCGCCGGCATGCGTGAGTCAGGCACCATCGTCGCCATCAACTCCGACCCGTCGGTTGCGCTGTTCCGCATCGCGGACTACGCGCTGGTCGGCGACATGTACGAAATCATCCCGCAGTTGCTGGAGCAACTCGGGAAGTAGCCATCCGGTACCCGGAGAAACGACGAGGGGGCAGGCGCTGAGCGCCTGCCCCCTGTTTCATTCTCAGTGGAACGTCAGCTTACGCTCGTGCGCCGGCCCAGAGGCTGTCCGTGCCGAACGCCTCGCCGGCGAGCTTCGTCTTCAGCGTATCGACCAGGTTCTCGACCGGCAGGCGTATCTGCGCCAGCGAATCGCGGTCGCGAATGGTCACCTGGTTGTCGTCGAGTGATTCGAAGTCGATTGTCACACAGAACGGCGTGCCGATTTCATCCTGTCGACGGTACCGGCGGCCGATGCTCTGCGTGTCATCGTAGTCGGTGGCAAAGCACTGTCTCAGCTTCGCGTGTACCTCTTTGGCGAAGGGCGCGAGGCGCTCGTTCTTGCTCAACGGGAGCACCGCGACCTTGACCGGCGCAAGAGCGGGGTGCAGCTTCAGAACGGTGCGGGTGGCGCCCTCCACGTCTTCCTCCGTATACGAGTCCGCCAGGAACGCCAGCGCCGAGCGGTCGGCACCCGCAGACGGCTCAATGACATAGGGGAGATAGCGCTCGTTGTCCTGCGTGTCGAAGTAGCTCAGGTCCTTGCCGCTCCATGTCGAGTGTTGCTTGAGGTCGTAGTCGGCCCGGTTTGCGATGCCCTCGAGCTCCGACCAGCCGATGGGAAACAGGTACTCGACATCCACACACGCTTTGGCATAGTGGGCGAGTTCGTCCTTGGCGTGCTCGCGCATCCTGAGGTTCTCGGCACGCATGCCAAGTGAGATGTACCACTTGTACCGCTCGCCCGCCCAGTACCGGAACCAGTCCTCGTCCGTTCCCGGCTTCACGAAGAACTCCATTTCCATCTGCTCGAACTCACGCGTCCGGAAGGTGAAGTTGCCGGGAGTGATCTCGTTGCGAAACGACTTCCCTATTTGAGCGATGCCGAGCGGCAGCCTCTTGCGGGACGTCGTCACGACATTCTCGAAGTTGACGAAGATTCCCTGTGCAGTCTCGGGTCTCAGATACACGACAGCAGCGTCGTCCTCAACCGCTCCCATGAAGGTCTTGAACATAAGGTTGAAGTTCCTGGGGGCCGTCAACTCGCCGCCGCAGGAAGGGCAGGCCTGCTTCTCAAGCTGGTCGGCACGCCAGCGCATGTGGCAGGATTTGCACTCGACGAGAGGGTCGCTGAAGCTCTCGATGTGCCCGCTCGCCTTCCAGACCATCGGGTGCATCATGATGCTGCAGTCGAGGCCCACGACATCGTCGCGGGTCTCCACCATGCTGCGCCACCAGGCGTTCTTCACATTGCGCTTGAACTCGACGCCGACCGGCCCGTAGTCCCAGCAGCTGGCAAGGCCGCCGTAGATCTCGCTGCTCTGAAAAATGAATCCTCGCCTCTTGCAGAGTGAGACGATCTTGTCCATCGTGACAGCATCTGACATGGGTAGACCACCTCCAAACGTGCAAGGTTAGCAGCTTGCCGGACCCTGTGCAAAGGGGCGGAAGACCCGGGTTCGAACGCCGTTCACTTCACGAGAGAGTGCGTGAACGCCTGTCCCGTTCGCAGGATGGTGCCGATGAGCCGGTCTTCCGGCTCGAACCTGGCGTACACGACGTTGGTGCTGGACGTGAACGACAGGTGCTTAATCATCGAGTAGTCATCGGCCTTGATTGACTCCGCCCACCCGAGCAGTGCCTTCTCTCCCCTGGCGTCCAGATACAGGAGTTGGAACTCACTCCCTCCCAGCACCACATCTCTCCGCTGGAACTTCTCGACGTGGTCGATGCCTGCGGGAACGAAGCGATACTGCCCCTTCTGGATGAGATGCGCTTCCCCGGGGAGGTTCCGCTTGCTTTCGATGACGACGTACATCTTGTCGTGAGGCATCGTGAATCGGGAGACCGGCAGATACATGATGCTCATGCGCGGCTTGAGGTGGAGCGTCACCTTGACGGCCTTGACGATTTCGTCCTTTACCTTGAAGTCACCCTTGTAGCCTATGTAGCCGCCGATCCAGGTGTACTGCTGATCGACGGGCTTGACTTCCTTCTCCACCGACGCTGCGTACTCCTTCATAAGCGCCACGTTCCGACGGCGGCCGAGGAAGTAGGCAGCGGTCGTGCCCAGCGCGGCGACGATGATGAGTGGCATCACCCAGGATGACATGTCCATGTCTCAGAGTCCTCTCTCCGGGGTTCCTCGCTGCGCGCGTGCCCGCACCACCGTGGCTCAGGTCGTACGCGGACCGGGAATCCACTCCCGGAAGTCCATCGTGCTGGTCAGCAATTCGAGCGCTTCGAGGCCGACCGGCTCAGTGGAAGTAAACGGCAGAATCCTCGTGGGCAGGCCAAGCGCCCGGCCGATGTCCTGCACGGTCTGCCCATCCGTGGGCTTCAGTCCCACCTTGTTGACTATCACGGGACCAATCGGCATGCCAAGAGACCGGAGTGTCTCGAGGGCCCGCTGCGTCTCGAACAGCGATAGCCGATCGGGATTCATCACCGGCATGACGCGAGTCTGGGACGCATCCGCCTGCAGTGCGGTCAGCCGTCGCATCCGGTCCACGTAGTCCCGCAGTTCGCCCATCACTCCGTCGCTCTTCTCGTCAGTTGCCAGCGCGTGCTCGACGCCGTCGATAACATACTTCCTCTCTCCGTGGATGTTCCTCAGTATCTGGCGCCTGTCCAGTATCTCGCGGCGCAAGCCGCTCAGGCGCTCGCCCCAGAGCAGCGACACCCTGGGCAACGCGAGGACGCGAAGCGTGAGGCCGGTGGGAGGAGTGTCGAATACGACCACATCGTAGCGCCCCGCGGCGTCGCCCAGCAGGCGCTCCATCACCTGCAAAGTCGCGTACTCCTCGATTCCGGGAGAGAGCTTGAGTGCATCGAGGTACCCATCCAGGTTGATGGTCTTGAGATAGCCGTACATGCTCTGCAGCCTCCGCGTGCTATCGGCCAGATAGCCTGCGACGGCGGCATCCATATCCACCTCGCTCGCCCACAGGTTCGACGACACCGCGGTCGCCTCGCCCGAGAGTCTGCGACCGATGACGTCTCCGAGGTTGTGTGCCGGGTCGAGCGACACCACCAGCGTCGGCCACACGCGGGACGCCTGCAGCGCCAATCCGGCGGCGCAGGTCGTCTTACCCACGCCTCCCTTGCCAACCGAATACACGATTCTCAGAGCCATGCCAGTGGACCTCAGTCGACGAACATCCCCGCTATCTCGCCGGAGATGTCATCGAGGTCGCCTGCTCTGCGGCTCATCACGTGCATCTCCCTCACCATGTGAGGCATGAGCCGCAGAGACAGGTCCGACGGCGGGCTCGGGAGCCCGATGAACGAGCTGAACAGAAGCAGGGCTAAGATGTTCTCCATTTCCCTGAGTTCGAATTCCACGTACTCAGTGGAATGGGATCTTAGCCCGCTTCCGAAGCCTTTTATGAACTCTACAAGTGTCCTGAGTATCAATACCCTACTTCTTGGGACTGCTCCTCAGCGCGCCAATCGCCTCGATGAGAAGGATGACCGCCAGTACCGTCAGGATGGCCATGAAGCCCATCGTGAGCGGGCTCGCGGAGCCGGCCATCGTCATCAGGTACCAGATCATGGCACCAAAGACGGTGATCCACAGGAAGAATGCCGGGATGAGGGTCATCCAGCACTTCTGCCCACCCCGCAGGATCTTCGTCGAGAAGACGCACGCGGTCATGAGGGCAACGGCGGCCAGCATCTGGTTCGCCGCACCGAAGGCGGCCCAGATAGCGGAGAAGATACCGCCCGTCGTCGCAACATACACGCCGAGTCCGCCGGCAATGATGGAAGCTACCCAGCGGTTGGTGAAGAACTTGTAGCCCCCACTCGACTGAGATGCCGGATTCACGACGCGACCCCAGAAGTCCTGCCACGCGAACCGTCCCAGGCGGCAGGTAGTGTCAAGAGACGTCAGCGCGAAGGCGCAGACGACCAGGGAGGCGAACGTCGTGCCGAAAGACACCGACATGCCGAATGCCTGGTTCGCGCCCATGGCGTATGCCGTGCTGAACTGCGGGATGCCGAGAACGGTCCAGCCAGCGGCGCCGACATCGGCCGCCGTCTTCTTGGCGACCTCGAGGCCGAAGGCGCCCAGAGAGGCGACGACGACGGTCGCCAGGAAGCCTTCCGTCAGCATCGCGCCGTAGCCGATGCGCAGCGCGTCCATCTCGTTGTTGAGCATCTTGGACGTCGTGCCCGAGCCGACGATTGCATGGAAGCCCGACAGCGAGCCGCAGGCGATGACCAGCGGGACGGTGGGCCAGAACGGAGAGGCCTTGCCACCGATGAGGACCGCGTTGAAGTCCGTGAACGCAGGCCAGGTCATCGGAGCATTGATGATGACGAATGCCAGGCCTCCAATGACGAGGAAGGCGACAAGCAGGTAGGCATTCAGGTAGTCCCTCGGCTGCAGCAGAATCGTGACGGGCAGCGCGGCCGCAAGGATGATGTAGACGAGGAGGACCCACCGCCAGACCGAGGCCTCGGCCTTCCACCCGTGCGACAGCGAGAAGATGATTGCCGCGACCAGCAGCACCAGGCCAAGGATGGTCATGGGCAGCAAGCCCTGCTTCTTCCAGTAGAGCAGCCAGCCGATAAGGACGGCGATGAAGATGAAGAGGATGGACGCCGTCGCCACTGCCGGCACGCCAACGAACGTGTTCATGACGACGTTGGTGAACGAAGCGATGATGAGAACCATGGCGATGTAGACGAAAATACCGAAGATGACGGACACCCTCGGCTTCATCACCTCGCCGGCAACCCACTGAATGGACTTGCCATCGTATCGAATGGAAGCCACCAGAGCCATGAAGTCATGGACGGCGCCGATAAAGGCATTGCCGAACCAGATCCAGAGGATGGCAGCGCCCCAGCCCCAGGTGATGCCCTGGATAGGGCCGACGATGGGACCAGCGCCTGCGATAGAGGCGAAATGGTGGCCAAAGACCACCGGCCATTTGCCCGGCACATAGTCAACACCGTCATACAACCGGTGAGCGGGGGTCTTCGCAGTGGGATCGAGCTTCGCCACATTGTGGGCGATGCGCTTGCCGTAGAGGAAGTACACGGCCACGTAGATTGCAAGCGCGATTATGATCAACAGAGTGGTACTCAACTGCTCTCACCTCCTTCCCAGGAATTGGGGATAGCCAGGAAGCCGTGAAGAGGAACGCCCGGACTCCGACGCTGCTACATAGGCTTCACCTCCACCTGTCCTACAGCAACGTATCTATCGCAACACGATGCACGGCCAAAGTCATACTAAGACCGGCCCTCTCGTTTGTCAATAGGTACGCCTCTCCTGTGCCGACGTTGTGTAGACGGGGTGGTTCTCGAGGCGATCCCTTCGTGTGCAGCGGCAGAGAAGCAGATGCTATACTGGCTTCGGTCTGCTTCAGCGAAGGCCACCTCTACAGGTACACGGTGGCCAGCTTCACCCCGACCGGTATGGTGTGTCCCGCGAATGCAGAAAGGTAGCGTAGCCGACAAGCTCCTCTCCCTCTTCAGGGACTCTGTGCTGCCGCTGGCAGATGCGTATCTTGCGACCCGCCGGGCGTTCCACTGGTTGCCTGAGGCGGAGGCACTCGTTGCTGCCGACAGGCGTTATCCGCTCAAAGACATCAGACGCATATACCTAGTGGGCGCCGGCAAGGCAGGCGTTCCCATGGCTCGCGCCGTGGTCGACACGCTGCTGGAGGATAGCCGTCTCCGGGACAGACTCGCCGGCGGTGCGGTGAACGTGTACCGAGACCAGGCAAAGACGACAATCCCCGGGGTCACGCTGTTTGGCGCCGACCACCCCAATCCAAACGAAGCCAGCGTCGCCGGTGCGCGCGCCGCTCTGGCGCTGCTGTCCCGCGCCGGGAAACGCGACCTCGTGGTCGCCGTCATCTCTGGAGGTGGCTCGTCGCTCCTCGAGTTGCCGCAGGACGGCATCTGCCTCGATGACTTCCGTGCGACGAACCGGGTGCTCGTTACCGGCGGACCCACGATCCAGGAGATCAACACGGTGCGCAAGCGCCTCTCGCTCGTGAAAGGAGGCCGATTGCGGCTGGCAGCGCCCGACGCGGAGTTCGTGACGCTGGTACTGTCCGACGTCATCGGCGATGATCTCTCAAGCATCGCGTCGGGTCCCACTGTGCCCGACGCCACGACATGTCACGACGCGGTCGAAGTACTTGAACGGCACCACCTGTGGGAGCGCATACCGGAGTCCTCTCGGACGTGTCTCTCGCGCGGGGACCCAGCCGAAGTGGAGCGGGCGCGACTCTGGCGGGAGAGCCTGCTCGAGCACACCCACAGCGTGGTCGTCGCATCCAACGCCGTTGTGCTGTCCTCTCTGCGCAGGCTCCTCGCCTCCGCCGAGTGTGCCCGCGCCTTTCCAAGAGTGTGGGTTGAGGATACCCCCGTGACGGGTTCCGTCGACCAGGCGGTTGCGCAACACCATTCCCGCGCCCTGCAGCTGTCGGGAGCTGACGGAGGCCGAGCGCTGCTCGTGTTCGGCGGAGAGCCGGTGGTCAAGGTGCCCGCGGACGCGAGCGGAACAGGCGGCAGGATGCTGCACTACGCACTCCTCGCCTCGTTGAGCATCGCCGACACGGGGTGGACGGTCCTGGCGGCCGGAACCGACGGCATCGACGGGACCTCCCCGGCCGCGGGAGCGGTCATCACGGGGGAGACGGTCCCACTGGCGGAATCGCACGGCCTCTCGCCAGCCCGCTATCTCGCCGCCTTCGACTCGTTCGGCTTCTTCAAGGAACTTGAGTCGCGAACGGGGCGGCGCTCCCTCGTCGTGACGGGCCCCACCGGGACAAACGTCAATGATATAATGCTATGGTCGTTCTGATACATAACGCTTGTGTACGAGAGGAGAGAAGCAATGGAGAGAAAGGCGATCGTACTGAACAGCAAGGACAACGTGGCGACCGCGCTCGCGGACCTGAAGGCGGGCGACACCGTCGCGCTCGAAGTAGACAAGAAGCCGGTGTCGGTGAAGCTCGTGAACCCCATTCAGTTCGGCCACAAGTTCAGCCTGGTGAACATCAAGTCCGGCTCCACCATCCTCAAGTACGGTGAGGTCATCGGCGAGGCGACGAAGGACATCAAGGCCGGCGAGCACGTGCACGTACACAACGTGGCGAGCACGCGGGGTCGTGGCGATGTCGTGAAGGCGGCAGCGAAGTGAGCTTCCGCGGATACTTGCGCGCCGACGGCTCAGTCGGCACGCGCAACTACGTGGCCATTATCCCGACGGTGGTGTGCGCCGCCGGCACTGCCCGCCAGATCAGCGACAGTGTGAAGGGCACGATCCCGTTTCTCCACAACCAGGGCTGCGCGCTGACACCCTCCGACCTCGAGATGGTCAACCGGACACAGACCAACCTTGGCCGCAATCCGAATGTCGCCGCGGTCGTACTTGTGAGCCTCGGTTGCGACCCCATCGACATCGACGGCATTGCCGAAGGCATCGCGAAGAGCGGCAAGCCGGTCGAGAAGCTGACCATACAGCAGGTGGGCGGCACTATCGCGACGGTTGAGAAGGGCTCTCGAATCGCAAGGCAGATGGTGAGCGACGCTTCCAGAGTGGCGCGGGAGGAGTTCGACGACTCGAAGCTTATGTTCGGCGCCGAATGCGGCGGCTCGGACACGACGTCCGGCCTCGGCTCCAATCCAGCCATCGGCGCCGCGTTCGACATCCTGGTGAAGCGAGGCGGCAGGGCCGTGTTCAGCGAGACGACGGAGTTCGTCGGTGCTGAGCACCTGCTGGCGCGTCGCGCCGTCACTCCGGCGGTCGGCAAGCAGATAACGGACATGGTGCTCCGGTACGAACAGCGCTTTCTCGAGCGTGGCGTGGACATGCGGGGCACCAACCCCACGAAGGGCAACATCGAGGGCGGGCTGACCTCCATCGAGGAGAAGTCGCTGGGCGCCATCTCGAAGGGCGGCACGCAGACCATCCAGGAGATTTACGAGTACGGCGAGCGACCGACGAAGGGCGGCCTGTCCATCGTCGACGGTCCCGGATTCGACGCGCCTTCTCTCACCGCGCTCGCGGCTGCGGGTTCCAACGTCATTCTCTTCTCCACAGGGCGGGGTACGCCGCTGGGCTCGCCGCTTGTGCCGGTCATCAAGGTCACCGCGAACGCGGCCACGTATCAGAAGATGAACGACAACATGGATTTCTACGTCGATCTCGCCAGGAAAGAGAACATGGGTGAGATCGGCGCCGAGTTGTACGAGGAGTGCCTCCGCGTCGCCTCCGGCAAGCGGACCAAGGCCGAGATCCTGGATCAGGACAGGTACAACGGACTCTTCGTCGTAGGACCACTCGCGTAGCGACACGCGTCAACACAGGAGGAGATATGAGCGATACAAAGAAGATCACCGTCCCGATACTCGCCTGGTATGGCGACACCGAGCTTGAGGTCGACTTCCCTGCCGCATGGGACGTGACCGTTTGCACGCATCGCGGCGACGGCACGCCTCCGCTGAGCGAAGGCGGCTTCCGCAAGGCTTTCGCGAACCCTATCGGGACGCGTCCCATCCGCGAAGCAGCCAGGGGCAAGAAAGAGATATGCATCCTGTTTGACGACCTCTCCAGGGCGACACCCTCAGCCGACATCGTCCCCTACGTCCTGGAAGAGCTGGCGGCAGCGGGCGTCAAGGACAACCAGATTCGCTTCATCGCCGCCATCGGCGCCCATGGTTCGATGACCGGCAACGACTGGACCAAGAAGCTCGGCTCGAACGTCATGAGCCGCTTCCCGGTCTACAACCACAATCCGTATGAGAACTGCACCTCGGTCGGTCCCAGCCCGGCGGGCACCCCCATGCAGTTCAACGCCGAAGTGATGCGCTGCGACTACAAGATAGGCATCGGCTCCATCGTTCCGCATCCCTACAGCGGATTCGGCGGCGGCAGCAAGATCATCCTGCCCGGCGTGTCTTCGATCACGACCATCGACCTGAACCACACGAGGCTCTTCCCGCACCCGACAGCCGGCATCGGCAAGTACGAAGGCAACATCCTCAAGATGGACATGAACGACGCGGCCCGGATGGCGGGTCTCGACGTCAAGGTTGACTGCATCTACAACCTGAAGCGCCAGGTCACCCACCTCTTCGTCGGCGATGTTGTCGACGAACACGTTGAAGGTGTGAAGGTTGCGAGAGAGTACTGGGCCACGGACTGGGTCCCGGACTGCGACATCGTCGTGGCGAACTGCTTCTCGAAGGCGAATGAGATGCTGCTGGCCCCGGCCGTCACATCTCCGATGCTGAAGAAGAGCGGCGGCGACCTTGTACTCCTGGTCGTCACGCCCGAGGGACAGATCAACCACTACTGGAGCAGGAGTTTCGGCAAGAACATCGGCGGCAGGAACTTCCGCCCCAAGACGGCACTCCCCACGAACACGAAGCGCCTGACCGTGATGCAGCCCTACCCCGACTACGTCGGAGCGGACTGGCTGGCCCCGTACGACATGGTCAACTACACTCGCTCGTGGCCGGAGACGCTCAAGATGCTCAAGGCCACCTACGGCGCCAAGGCGAAGGTCGCCCTCGTGCCTGATGGTACCGTGCAGTACTTCCCGTCGCAGGTGGTTGCCTGCTAGTCCGACCACGGCCTGGACTCGACCTGCGGGCGCCATCAGGCGCCCGCAGCCGTGTCCGGGAGCATTCGCCGCACAGCCAGCCGGTCTGCAGCGAGTGTGACTCTGGTACAATAAATAGCGCGGTTGTCCGGGCTGAGTGCCCAGTTCGACAAAGGAGGAGAGATGCCGCTGACCAAAGAGCAGATAGAGCACATCTCCGGCGAGCTCATCGAGGCGGAACGGACGAGCAAGTCCATCGTTGCGCTGACGGAGCGCTTCTCGGACGCTTCGTACGAGGACGCCTACGCTATACAGCTGAAGACGTTTGACACGCGGGTGAAGGCAGGCGCGGTCATCGTCGGCAAGAAGATAGGCTTGACCAGCAAAGCGATGCAGGACCAGTTCAAGATACGAGAGCCCGACTACGGGATGATAACGAACCACATGGTCATCCGGGAGGGCCAGCCCATACCCGTGAGCAGTCTGATACTGCCGAGGCTGGAGCCCGAGATTGCGTTCCTTCTGAAGGAAGACCTGAAGGGACCGGGCATCAATGTTGCGAACGTCATCGAGGCCACCGAGGGTGTGCTGCCCGCGTTCGAGGTCATCGACAGTCGCTATAAGGACTGGAAGATCACGGTCAAGGACTCGATCTCGGACAACGCGTCCGCCGCGTCGATGATACTTGGCGGCAAACTGACGCCGATCAAGGACATCGACCTGCGCCTCATCGGCCTGGTCATGGAGAAGAACGGCGCGGTCGTGAGCACCGCGGCAGGCGCGGCCGTTCTTCGCAACCCCGCCGAGTCGGTCGCGTGGCTCGCCAACAAATTGACCGAGTACGGCATCACGCTCAAGAAGGGTGAGTTTGTTATGTCCGGCAGCCTTGTGTCGGCAGTGCCTGTCGAGGCCGGCGCGAGTCTGAGGGCGACATTTGACCGGCTCGGGTCGGTGTCAGTCCGTTTCGAGTAGCCGGCGTGCCTGAAGGCGCGCTCGTGGTATTGAAATATCGTGTGATGAATAGGGGGACAACATGCCAAGTCTGGCGCAATTAGCTACCGGCTCCCGTCACCTGCTCCAGGGGAACGAGGCCATCGCGCGAGGAGCGCTGGAGGCAGGCGTGCAGTACTGCGCTGCGTATCCCGGGACGCCGTCCACCGAGATTCTCACCACTCTCGCAGGTGTCGCCAAGGAGGCAGGGCTCCACGCTGAGTGGTCCAGCAACGAGAAGGTGGCCACGGAGGCCGCCCTCGCCGCGTCGTATGCCGGCCTTCGCTCCATCAGCTCCATGAAGAACGCGGGGCTCAACGTTGCGATGGACACGCTGCAACATATCAACCTCGCTACGCTCGGAGATCAGCATGGCGCGATGCTCGTGGTCGTGGCGGACGACCCTCAGTCTCACGCCAGCGGGGACGAAGAGGATACGCGCTGGGTCGCTCAGATGGCGAACGCTCCCATGATGGAGCCCTCGAGCTTCCAGGAAGCCTACGAGATGACGAAGTACCTCTTCGACCTCTCCGAGGAGTTCCAGATATTCTGCTGGCTGCGCGACTACACCCGCCTTGCGCACGCACGCGGTCCGGTGACCGTGGGAGAGTACAAGAAGGCCACCCGCACGGCGAAGTACGACTCGACCAAGATGTTCACCCCGTACATCGCCCCTCCGAAGCACGCCATCCTGGTCGAGAAGATGGCGAAGATACGGGAGCGATTCGAACAGTCGCCGTTCAACAGCTACGAGGGACCCGCGAAGCCGGAACTTCTCATCGTCTGCTGTGGCAGTGGCGCCCCTTGCTCGCGTGACGCGGTGGAGGAATTGAAGTTGGCCGACAAGGTCGGCATCCTGAAGCTGGGGACCCTCTGGCCGTTCCCGTCCCATTTCGTCGTCTCACACATGAAGAAAGCGCGGCGCGTGCTCGTGGTCGAGGAAGTCGACCCCTACGTTGAGACACACGCGAAGGCGGCCCTGTCCGACGCAAGGCTGGCCGAGGCTCCCGAAATACTCGGCCGGGGCTCGGGCCACGTCAGCTACGTCGGCGAGAACAACCCGGACAAGGTCATCGCCGCGCTGTGCAAGGTATTCAACATTACTTACAGCGCCCGCCCCGCCCAGTACCAGGCGAAGGTGGATGAGGCTCTCGGCAAGATGGTCGTGAGCAGGGGTCTCTCCTGGTGCCCGGGCTGCCCGCACAGGGCCAGCTTCTATGCCATCAAGAACGCCGTCAAGCGGGATGGCAGAAATGCGGTGGTCACCAGCGACATCGGCTGCTACACGATGGACGCGTTCCCGGATGGGCCGCAGGTGACGAACGTGCTGCACTGCATGGGTGGAGGCCTCGGCGAAGGCTGCGGCTTCGGTCAGTTGAAGCAGTTCGGCTTCGAACAGCCGGTCATCAGCATCTGCGGTGACTCCACGTTCTTC
>JALNYR010000182.1 GCA_023229725.1 Dehalococcoidia bacterium
CTTCTCGATTCAGAGCAGGGGCACTAACCGCCTCATCCAGGAGGGGGCCACGCTCGTGAGGTCGGTGGACGACATACTCGAGGAGCTTGGCATCGAGACCGCCGCACGGGAGTCGTGCCCGAACCTGCCGGCGCAGGCGGATGCGGTCCAGGTACGCCTTCTCGCCGCGATGGGAGCCACACCCGTGCACGCGGACGACCTGGCCCGTGAGCTGACCTGCCGAGCGGTGACGTGTCGGCGGCACTGGCGCTGCTGGAGTTGCAGGGGCTGGTGCAGAACGTTGGTAGCATGCAATATGTCGTTTCACCCCGCTGGAGGACTATAGCTTCGTGAAAAAGGGACTGGTGGTTGTTGAATCCCCTGCCAAGGCGCGCACGATAGGCCGGATTCTGGGCCGGCAGTATACCGTGCTCGCTTCGCTGGGTCACATTCGGGACCTTCCGAAGAGCAAGCTTGGTGTCGACGTCGACAACGGTTTCGAACCGCAGTACGTCGTCCCGAAGGCCAAGTCGAAGGTGGTGTCCGAGATACGCGAAGCCGCGGCCAAAGCGGACGCCGTGTACCTTGCGACAGACCCGGACCGCGAAGGCGAGGCGATTTCGTGGCATCTCATCGCAGCGGCGAAGCTCGAAGTGCCGGGCAGGCCGTTGCAGAGGGTCGTCTTCCATGAGATAACCGCGGAAGCGGTCAACAGGGCCTTCAAGAATCCACGGGAGATCGATATGCACCTCGTGGAAGCGCAGCAGGCTCGCAGGATACTCGACCGTCTCGTCGGCTACAAGCTGAGCCCTCTCCTGTGGAAGAAGGTGCAGCGGGGGCTGTCGGCCGGTCGCGTGCAGTCCGTCGCTGTCAGGCTCGTCGTCGACCGGGAACGCGAGATTGAGGCGTTTGTAGCCGAGGAGTTCTGGATACTGCGCGTCAAGCTGACGCGACCGAATGGGCAGGACCCTTTCTGGGCGAAGGTCGTTGCGCTGCGGGATGGCAAGAAGCTCACCGTGGCGTCGGAAGAGGTTGCCGCGTCGACGCTGAGCCAGCTCGTGTCGGGCCGCTACAGCGTTGCTGATGTCAAGACGAAGAGCGTGCCACACAAGCCCGCGGCGCCGTTCACGACCTCTACTCTGCAGCAGGAGTCTTCGCGCCGGCTGCATTTCACGGCCAGCCAGACGATGGCGCTGGCACAGCAACTCTACGAAGGGGTTTCCCTCGGTAAGGGCGACTCCGTCGGCCTTATCACCTACATGCGTACGGATTCGCCGCACCTCGCCACAAGCGCGGTGGCCGAAATCCGTGACTTCGTTTCTTCCGAGTTCGGCCAGCAGTTCGTGCCCGCGAAGCCTCATCGCTACACGAGCAAGAGCAAGTTTGCTCAGGAGGCCCACGAGGCAATCCGACCGACCAGCGTGGCGAACACGCCGGAGCGCATGAAGGCGTTTCTGGATTCGAGGCAGTTGAGGCTCTATACCCTCATCTGGCAGCGCGCCGTTGCGAGCCAGATGTCCCCCTCCGTGTATGACAACCTCACTGTCACGGTTGAGGCGGCGACCAGGGGGAACGACGGCTTCCTGCTGGAAGCGACGAGCTCCCGCTGCACGTTCCAGGGTTTCGAGAGACTCTACCGGGAGCGCGCCGACGAACCTGAATCGGGGGAAGATGACGGGACTCAGCTTCCCGACCTGAAGAAAGGCGAGAAGCTGGCGTATGCGGACTCGGACAGGGAACAGAAATTCACGCAGCCGCCGGCACGGTACACCGAGGCCACGCTCGTCAAAACGCTCGAGCAGAAGGGCATCGGCCGGCCGAGCACCTACGCGCCCACGCTGTCGGTCATCCAGTACCGGGAGTATGTGATGAAGGAGGCCGGCAGGTTCCGCCCGACGAAGCTCGGCATCGTCGTCAACGACCTTCTCAACGAGCACTTCCCCCGCGTCGTGGACATCGGATTCACCGCGAAGATGGAGGGGCAGCTCGACGACGTGGCGCAGGGCGAACGCAACTGGGTCTCGGTTGTGAGTGAGTTCTACCTGCCGTTCGCATCTGAGCTCGACGGCGCCGAACAGAGGATTGCGCACGTCGATGTCACGGAACCTACCAACGAGGTATGCCCTAATTGCGGCAAGCCCATGATTGTGAGGTCCGGACGGTTCGGAAGGTTCATCGCCTGCAGCGGTTATCCGGAGTGCAAGACGACGAAGAAGGTCACCGTGCCCACCGGCGCGCACTGCCCGGAATGCGGGGCGGACATCATCGTGAAGCGCTCCAAGAAGGGCAAGACTTTCTACGGCTGCAGCAAGTACCCCGAGTGCAAGTTCGCGATGCCGAGGAAACCTGTCGCGACGCCGTGTCCGAAGTGTGGCAAGGTCCAGGTTCCATACGGAAAGACCAAGACGAAGTGTCTCAGTTGCGGCGCGGTGACGTTGCTCGCCCCGGCAGCCGCGGAAGGTGAGAATGGCGGCGCCTAGCGCCCCGACAGCCGACTACGCCGGGAGAGTAGCGCGGCTGCGCGGTTCCTTGAGCGGCCAGGGGTGCCGCTGCCTCGTCGTGTCCAATCGCGAGAACGTCCGCTATCTCGTGGGGTTTGCCGGTTCTGCCGGTTGGGTGGTGGTCTCGACGGACGACCTTTTGCTGGCAACTGACGCGAGGTACTTCGAACAGGCTGCGGCGCAGATGCCGTGCGGCCGGGCGGGACTCGTCGGACGGGGGCTGGCCGAATACGTAGCGGACTATGCCGCTGAGCGACAGCTGACTGAACTCGCTTTCGAGGCTGAGAATCTGACCTTTGCCGGCGTCAAGGCGCTCGAGGCTGCCTTGTGCGAGCGGAGCGTTGCGTGCCAGCTGACGCCGACCTCGGGGCTCGTCGAGTCCCTGCGCGAGGTGAAGGACCCCATCGAGGTGGATTCGATGCGTCGTGCGGCTGACCTCGCCGATGGCGCTATGCGCCACGCTCGACGCGTGATGAGAACTGGCATGACGGAGGCGGAACTCGCGTGGCGCCTCGAACGGTGGCTTCGTGACCACGGCAGCGGCCCGATGCCGTTCGACATCATCGTCGCGTCGGGGCCCAACGCCGCTCTCCCGCATGCGACACCGTCCGGTCGGACCTTCGCGGCGGGTGAACCCGTGGTCATCGACCTGGGTGCCACCGTTGACGGATACTGCAGCGACCTGACACGGACGCTGTTCCTGTCCCGCCTCGACGCTCCCTTCGACAGCATCTATGCGGCAGTGCTCGCGGCCCAGCGAGGAACCATCGCGCGGGTCGCGTCGGGAATGACCGGCCGCGACGTCGATGCACTGGCCCGAGAAGCCCTGGGCGCCGACGGTCTTGGAGCGGCCTTCACCCACGGGCTTGGCCACGGTGTCGGACTGGAGATACACGAACGTCCGACCGTCAACGGTCGGTCGAACGGCGTGCTCGCGGATGGCATGGTCTTCACCGTGGAGCCCGGCGTTTATCTTCCCGGACGAGGTGGTGTTAGAATTGAGGACACTGTGGTTCTCAGTAGCGGCAGAGTGGAACAGCTGACTCACGCCGACAAAGGCGACCCCGTGGTGGCCGTGAAGGGGTGACTGCCGTGGGGTTTGATGTGCACGATGAGCCAGCGCCCCCGGTGGGCGCTGAGTGGTTTGTTCGCCCGACGCCACGGCAATCGGCGGGCGAAGTCGCCGAAAGGAGTCGCGGATGATTGATTCAGGTGAGCTGCGCAAGGGCATGTCGATTGAGCTGGACGGCAAGCTCTACCAGGTCGTTGATTTCAACCACATCAAGGTCGGGCGTGGCTCGGCACAGATGCGGTTGCGGCTGCGGGATATCAGGATGGGCGGAGTGACGGAACGCTCCTTCCAGTCGACGGAGAGGTTCACCCCGGCACGCCTGGATCACCGGCCTGCACAGTACCTCTACGCGGACGGTACGTCATACTGCTTCATGGACAATGAGACGTACGAGCAGTTCGAGTTAGACGCAGGGCAGATCGGCGAGTCGGTGAGGTTCCTCAAGGAGGGACTGACCGTTGACGTGCTTCGGCACGGCGGCAGCCTCGTGAGCGTGGAGTTGCCCACGGCCGTCAGTCTCGCCGTTACGCAGACCGACCCCGGGTTCAAGGGGAATACGGCCACCGGTGGCTCCAAACCGGCGACGCTCGAAACCGGGGCGATTGTCCAGGTGCCTCTTTTCATTGCGACGGGGGACATCCTCAAGATAGACACGCGGACCGGCCAGTATCTCGAGAAGGCGTCGTGATAGCAGTCGACTTGCACGTGCATACGTGCCACTCGCCTGACAGCTACACGCCATTGAGCGCCATCGTTCGCGGATGTAAACGCGCCGGCATCGACTGCGTCGCCATCACAGACCAT
>JALNYR010000183.1 GCA_023229725.1 Dehalococcoidia bacterium
CAGCAGAGCACCGGCCTCGGCACGGCGGGCATCATCGTCATCATCGCCCTCGCCGTTGCCATCATCGCGGCCCTCATCTTCCTCTTCCGCAGGTAGCTCTCACTCTGACTTGTTCACAGCGGGGGCGGCTCGTGCGAGCCGCCCCCGCTTCTGATTCCAGGCGCAGCCCGTCTCTACAGGTTCGTCAGGCCCCGGGGAGGGATGGTTCCCCGACGCAGGGGCCATCTGTGAACGGCCCGACGCTCTTGTGCCGCATCTAGTTGGAGCCGACGACGGCGTTGGTGCCTGTGGTGGCGCAGGGCGAGTGCCGGCCGTTGGCCGCGGCCGTGGTCGGGAAGTTGGTTGCAGGGGAGGGCGTCCGTCAACGGGATTGCGGGCGGGCGTGGGAGCCCGCCCCTAGCTGAGAGCACCACGTCAGCCGCCCCAGGGGCGGACGCAGAGGCCCGCCCCTGCAAGAGACGGAAACGCTGGCTGCGAACGTGCAGCATTCCAGCATGCAACGCCTCTGGCCCACCGGGCAGGCATGGGAGCCTGCCGCTACAGCAGACAGACCGCCACGACCCATGGGCGGACGCAGAGGACAGCCCATACATCCACGCCAGGATGGTCTGCGCGAGGATGACACGCGCGCACGTTTCTTGCGTTTTGGGGCCATCGACGCTATAGTTACGTGTCCATGTACGCGCGTGGAGAGCAGTGATGGCAGGAAACGGAGACAGGGGCGGGCTGCTGAGCGCAGGGGGCATACTCAGCATCATCGTGGGTGTGCTGGAAGCGCTCTTCGGCGGACTGCTGGTGGCGGTGTCGGTTCTCAAGCTGCCGCTCTGGGAGAAGGACCTGCCGCTGCTGCCGCGCCTGGACACCATTGTGCCGAGCACACCCGGAGCCACCCCCCTGTTTGTCGCGGGGATTGTGGTGCTGGTCCTGGGAGTGGTCGCCATCGGCGGCGGGTTCTCCTCCCTGAAGAGATCCAGTTACGCTCTGGCGCTTGTCGGCGCACTGTGTGCGTTCCTGCCTGTGAACGTGCTGGGCCTGCTGGCACTCATATTCGTGTCGCTGGGTTCCCGCGAGTTCGGGGCGGAAGACGCCTAGTTGCCGAAGTGGCGGAAAGGCAGACGCGCTACGTTCAGGGCGTAGTGCCCGTACGGGCATGAGGGTTCAAGTCCCTCCTTCGGCACCACGCGATTCATGCGCCTGTAGCTCAGCTGGATAGAGCGCAGCCCTGCGGAGGCTGAGGTCGAGGGTTCAAATCCCTCCAGGCGTACCACTTCTCCACATTTTCCATCGCAGGCGGGCGGTTAGCTCAGCGGTTAGAGCGCCTGTCTTACACACAGGAGGTCACTGGTTCAAATCCAGTACTGCCCACCACTTGAATGCGGAAGCTGCGCATCCATTTCCCCCTCAAGGCGCCCGAAGCGTACCCCTCCGCCCGCGATGCCCCACGACGTCGTAACAGGTCCCTCCCGTCGTCCCCATTGACAAACACCTCCGCCTCGTCTCACTATGTAGTATCGGCCCGATGGGTCCGCGTTGCGTTGTCGTCCAATCGGGTCGAAATACGAGACCAGGGAGGAATGCCTACCGAGTGAATCCCGACGCGAGGGCCTCTCGCCCGCGTCTTTCCTCACCTCCGGCAGGAAGTCCGTTGTCCATCACATGGCAACGCGCCCGGGGTGAATCGCAAAGAGGCGACCAGCGACCGGCTTGAACCGAGGGGACAACAGTGACGCCCGGCCCGGGGCAGGCGACGCACCGGCAGACAAGGGACCCGGCGGGAGACGTTCCCTCCCGGCTCCAGGTGTGGACGAAAGGGCAGGCCCGGTAACGAAGGGGGCCTTGGCAGAATACCTTCGTCGTGCTTTGCAGACAGGCACCCTGGTGATGAGGGCAATCGAGGCCCCGGCCAGGGGAGCAAGAAGATAGAAACAAGAGGAGTCTACCGAATGAGCAAAGGAAAGTGGTTCACTCGCGTTCTGCACGTGACCATCGCCCTGTCTTTCGTTCTGGGCGCCTTTGTCGTCGCTCCTTCCGCCGTTTCGGCCGCTGATCCCAACACGTCAGAGTGGCTGAAGCAGACGACGCCGACCGAGGACGACAAAGTCATCCTGCCCGGCTCCGACATCATCGACTTCGATGTGGCCGGAGATGGAAAGACCATCTACGCTATCGGCACGTGGTACAACTACTGCGACCCGGACGGACCCGGCGGCGCGCCGGCGACCATGTGGTCCCCCGTGCCGGGCCCCATGGACCTCATGCCAGGGGCCGGGTACCACTACCCGAAGCTGTGGAAGTCCACCGATGGCGGCGTCACTTGGAAGGACCAGACGAGCAAGGCGCTCGACGCCAAGAACCTGCCTGACCTGCCCGATCTCCCCACACCTCCGTACACGCCCGACGCCGAGGACTTCACCTACTTCGCGGCCGTCTCGGTCGCGCCCGATGACCCCGACTTCGTGGTCGTGGCCGGCTGGTCCTTCAGCACCGTGCCCGTCCCGCTGGACCCTGACGGCGCCGGGCCACTGGGTCTCTTTGGCTACATGTACCTGCCTGTCGTGGTCGGCTCAAACGACGGCGCCAGCAAGTTCAACTACATGGGCTGCACCGCCATGACCGGCATGATTACCTGCATCGACGTGTCGATGGAAGTCGATGACGCTCGCTCCATCGCCGTCGGCACCTGGGACTGGGAGGCGCAGGCCGTCACCGCCCCAGCGCCACTCCCCCCTTTCTACGATTATGACGTCGCCAGGGTCTGGCGCTACGACAGCGGCGGCTACTGGGGTTCCTCGTGGGCCGACACGGGCACATACGACGGCTGGGAGCCGTGCGACGCCATCGTCGACCTCGAGTTCTCCCCGAACTTCGACGTCGATGATGCCATCGTCGTCCTCTGCATCGACGACGTCAATCGCGCCGATCTCGACGTGTTCGACAGCGACGACGACGGAGATGGAACGTTCGACTTCTCGGGCTTCAAGATTCAGGCCGGCACCTGGAACAGCATCGACGCCTGGAACGCCGAAGCCGAGTTCGACAGCTATCCCGTGGTCATCAACAACGCCGGCAACGACATCCTCAGCACCCTCGAGTTCGGTTTCGACTTGTTCGGCGCGGTCATCCGCCACAGCGGCGACCTCGACCTGCCGTACGACTACATGGGCGACGACTCATCCGACCGCAAGATGATGGTCGCCGTCAACGGCGCCGAGTTCAACATGGCCGACACACCTGACTCGATGGTTGACGATGGCGGCTTCCTCTTCTGGATCGAGAACACCGATATCTCCGAAGAGATGCTCTACAAAGAGGGCAACCCCTACATCTCCACCATCGACTACTCGGGCAACATCGACATGGAAGGCCGCACCCTCGTCGGCCTCGCCGTGCCCAGAGACTGGGGCTGGCAGGAGCTGCTCGGGTGGGCCTCCAGCTTCGGCGCGAGTCCTGAATACACCATCGGCTGCTGCAATGGCGTCCAGGTGCTCAGGTCTGAGACGACCGACGTCTGCTGCCCCGACTGGGACCTCGCCTGCAAGCCGCCGAGCGGCCAGTTCCTGGCCACCGTCATGATGACCCCTGACGGCGAGTGGGCCTACGCCGGCACCATGGGCGAGAGCGCCTTCGCGCTGGTGCCCGATACTAACCCCCTGATGGGGTGGTGGTGCGATGAGTCCGCCTTCTCCATCAGCGGGCACGAGGGTGACCTCGGCAACGCCTGGAACCAGGAGTCCATCATCGACACCGACATCGACGGCATCACCGATGTCGCCGTGGCCTCCAACCCCGACGGTGACGACCTGTGCGAGCCTTCCTGCTCCTGCATCTATATCGCCACCATCAACCACGAAGAGCCGTGGGAACAGACAGCCCCGGCGCCCTACTGGGAGTATGCCGAGGGCAAGATCTGCGGCTGCGACAGCATCTGGCGGTCGTGCGATGGCGGCAAGACCTGGCTCCGCATCTGGCACAAGCAGCTGCAGGGCGACGTGATGAACGGGAACGACCCGTACGACTGGCCAAGCAGCGGCTCGTTCTTTCCGGAACCTCCAGCACCTGAGCCTGGACAGCCGCAGTACTCGTCGATGGAGTGGATGAACATCGAGCTCGTGCCCGGTGAGACCACCCCGACGACCATCTACATGGCCGACCTCGGCACTGAGACCGTCTGGGTCTCAACCGCCTCCGGCGACGCCTGCTGCCCTGCCGGCCTCGGCTGCTGGAACGACCGCAACACCGGCCTCGGCAACCGCTATTGGGATGACCTCATGATGGAGATGGTGGTCGAGGGTGACGGCGGCATTGCGGACATCGCCGTCCT
>JALNYR010000184.1 GCA_023229725.1 Dehalococcoidia bacterium
CACACTGCTCCCCGGACTCGATGATGTTATTGCCGCAGTGAATGCCGGAAGATGTGGAGGAAGAAACCGAAGAGGTAGAGGAAACGGTTCCACTGGAACAGATGCACGTCGTGGGACATGCGGTGCCATTGGCACAGGTGATGCCGGAATCACAATCTTCCTTGCCCGGAACGCGCATGCCGTCTCCGCAGACAGTATGGCAACTCAACGGGCCGGCCCCGTAGCACACCCACCCCTGCTCAACGACGCAGAGATCGTTGCATCCGTCGCCGGCACTCGCATTGCCGTCATCACAGGCCTCGGTGCCGGTCAGAATGCCATCGCCACAGATAGAAGCGCAGGAAGAGAGCGGGAAACCTGAGCAGTGATAGCCCGACTCGATGGCGCAAGTTGCGGAGCAACCGTCGCCGGGGATCTTGCCGCCGTCATCACACTCCTCGGCGGTGCAAGACACTTTGCCGTCGCCGCAGGAAGAGGCGATGAAGCAGCATGCCGCCGTGGAACCGGTGCCGCTGCAGCGATAACCCGACTCCACGGTACAGGCCGTGGTACATCCGTCACCGGCGGTCGCGTTGCCGTCGTCGCAGACCTCGGGAGAGATGACATAGGCATCGCCGCAGACTCCGGCACAACGGCTGGGGGCGCCTGTACAAGCGTATCCCGGCTCCTGCATGCAGAGCATGCTGCACCCGTCCCCGGCCACATTCCCGCCGTCATCACACTCCTCTCCCGCATTGACCACCCCGTTGCCGCAATTGCCGTACGGTGTGCAAGCCGAGGGCTCCGTCGTCACGTCACAGAATGTCCGGTTCTCCACGACACCGTAGGAACACCCGTCACCGGCCGCGAGATTGCCGTCATCACACTGTTCGTCCCCCGCCCTGATCCCGTCGGCGGCGATAACCTGGCAGTACGTTCCCGGCAGGCACTCCCAACCCCGCTCGATCGCGCACGTGGAACTGCATCCGTCTCCAGCGACGATATTGCCGTCTTCGCAAGCTTCATCGCAGGCCCTCTTGCCGTCGCCGCAGGACGCGGTCTGATAGCAGCAGAAGGAAAGAACGCCGCCGGTGCCTGTGCAGGACCATTTGGATTCGACCTGACAGCTGGGGGAACAGCCGTCACCGGATACCTTGTTGCCATCGTCACACTGCTCGCTGCCCATCTTCATGCCATCGCCGCAAACGGAGCTGCACACGGAGAGACCGGCCGGCTGCAACGTGCAGATCCACCCCTGTTCCACAGCGCACGTGGCCGAACAGCCGTCACCCGAGGCAACGTTGTTGTCATCACAGAGTTCCGCACCTGCCTGCACGCCGTCACCGCAACTCGTGACACACGCGGAGGGCGTTCCCGTGCAGGTCCAGCCGGTTTCCTGCATGCACGCGGCGGAGCAGCCGTCGCCGAACGCCGTATTGTGATCGTCACACGTTTCCGTTCCCGTCCGGATGCCATCCCCGCAGAGGGGCACACACTGGGAAACGGATGTAATCCCGAGCCGCCACGCCGTGACGTTCATGTTGCCGGAGGACGAGGATGATGAGGCACCCGCGCAGCGGTAGCAGAAGCCCGAACACTCCGTTCCACACTCGACTGCGGGCACCGAGTGATCGAGGATGCAGGAAGGGATAAAGCTGGCACACACTTGCGTGACGGCACTCTCGTTCGCGGAGCAAGTGAGTCCGCCGGGGCAGGAGCTGCGATTCCCCTCGGAAGGCGTGAAGCAGGTGCATGTCGAAGGATTGCAGAGTTGCGACGGACTCGTGCAGGAAATACCGACTCCCATGGGCATGTCACACTGCTCCGTCCCATCGAGCCTGCCGTCCCCGCAAACGGCGATACGCGAACTCTGGGAGGATGAAGATCCCACCGACGAGAGGGATGAAGAAGATGAAGAACCGTGAGAAGGGATATCCCCGCACATCCAACCCGACTCCGTCGTGCAAGTTGCGGAGCAACCGTCACCGGACATCGTGCCATTGTCGTCACACTTCTCCGTCCCCGTCCGGATACCGTCGCCACAGACGCCGACACAGCTGCTGGGGGCTCCTGAACAGAGCCAGCCGGGTTCTTTCGTACATCCCGGCGAACAGCCATCCCCCGGAGTCTGGTTGCTGTCATCACAATCTTCCGTACCCACGACGTAGCCGTCCCCGCACGTGAAGCGGCAGATACTGGGGGAGCCGGAGCACTTCCATCCGGACTCCTGGGTGCACGTCGCGGAGCAGCCGTCGTGGATCCCCGTGTTGTGGTCGTCACACTGCTCCGACCCCACCACGATGCCATCACCGCAGAGAGAGGAGCAGACGGAGAGCAGTCCTGCGCACTCCCAACCTGTCTCAGTGGTGCAGACGGAGGAGCAACCGTCATTGTTCATCAGGTTGTGATCGTCACACTGCTCCGTACTCACTTTGATGCCGTCCCCGCAGATCGCGTGACAGCCCGAAGGTGATCCCGAGCAAATCCAGCCGGATTCCAATGCACAGCTTGCGGAGCAGCCGTCGCCGGAGACGATGTTGGAGTCATCGCACTGCTCGGCTCCCGCAAGCCTGCCGTCACTGCAAATCGTCGCGCAAACGGAGGGCGAACCTGCACAGGTCCAGCCGGTTTCCCGTGTGCAGATGGCGGAGCAGCCGTCCCCGTTTGTCGTATTGTGATCATCACACTGCTCTGTCCCCGTCTTGATGCCATCGCCGCAGCTCGTGCTGCAGAGGGAAGGCGAGTCGGAGCAGGTCCAACCGGATTCAAGTGTGCAGGACGCGGAGCAGCCGTCCCCGGCCGCCGTGTTGCCGTCGTCGCACGCCTCGTTCGCGGTTTGCACGCGATCGCCGCAGCGGGTTGCGCATTGCGAGGGAGAACCGGTGCAGTGGTATCCCGATTCCTCCGTGCAAGCCGAGCAACCGTCGCCGGACACCATATTGCCGTCGTCACACTGCTCCTCGGGAGCGACGGCACCGTCTCCGCAACCCAATTGACAGTGACTGGGGCTCCCATGGCAGGAGTACCCCTCTTCCACCGTACAGAAAGCGGAGCAACCGTCGCTTCCGGCATTGTTGTCGTCGTCAC
The DNA here is from genome assembly GCA_023229725.1 of Dehalococcoidia bacterium. Taxonomy (GTDB): domain Bacteria; phylum Chloroflexota; class Dehalococcoidia; order GIF9; family AB-539-J10; genus SKVJ01. The sequence goes on from JALNYR010000184.1 coordinate 3,067, forward strand.
ACTGTTCGAGATCACAGGAGCGCTTCCCGTCGCCGCACACATTACCGGTCCCCTTGTAGCAGCAGTCACTGGGGTTGCCCGTGCATTCCCAACTTCCCTCGAGGCGGCACGTTGAGGAACACCCGTCACCGCCGTAGGCATTGCCGTCGTCGCACTGCTCGCCCAGACACGCCAGTTTGCCGTCGCCGCACGTGCCGCTGGTGTTCTGGTAGCAGCAGGTGCTGAACGGACTGCCGCTGCATTTCCAGTACTGTTCCGCCGCACACATCTGCGAGCAACCGTCGCCGCTCCTGTAGTTCCTGTCGTCGCACTGCTCGCCGCTGCAGGAAAGGAGACCGTCGCCGCAGAGAGACGTGGACGCGCTGTAGCAGCACACGCTCGGCGTCGCGCCGCAGGAGAAGCCGGGTTCCACGGAGCAGGTGGCGCTGCATCCGTCCCCCGAGACGGCATTGTTGTCATCGCAGCTCTCTGTCCCGAGCAGCCTGCCATCGCCACAGATGGGTGCGCATGTGTCCGCCGTCCCCGATCCCGGCGTGCACGTCCAGCCGCTCTCCACCGTGCACGTGGCGGAGCAGCCGTCGTTGGTGATCTCATTGCCGTCGTCGCACGCTTCCGTATCCATCCGGATTCCGTCGCCGCACACGGGGAGACAGATGCTTGCCTCCCCCGCGCACTCCCATCCCAATTCAATGGCACAGAGATTGGAGCATCCCTCGAAACTGTTGCGGTTGCCGTCGTCACAGGGCTCCGTGCCGACGACGAGTCCGTCGCCGCACGTGGAGACACAAGCCGCCGGTTCGCCGGCGCACGTCCAGCCGGATTCGATCGTGCAGGATGCGGAGCAGCCGTCGTCATCCTCCTGGTTGCTGTCGTCGCACTGTTCGGCCCCCGCCTGGAATCCGTCTCCGCAAATCGTGCGACAGGGGCTGGGGAAGCTCGCCTCGCACGAGAATCCCCGCTCAATCATGCACGAGCCGGAGCAACCGTCACCGTCGTTATTGTCCCCGTCGTCGCACCCCTCCCCCGGATTTCCGGCTCCGTCCCCGCAGGTTTGCGCACAGACGGAGGGATCGCCGATGCAGCTCCAACGGTCCTCCACGTCGCAGCTCACGGAACAGCCGTCATCGAAGCGCACGTTGCCGTCGTCACACTCCTCGCCGGGATCGATGATGCCGTTGCCGCAGCTCTGCGTGCACAGCGACGGCTCCTCGCTGCAGGACCATCCAA
>JALNYR010000185.1 GCA_023229725.1 Dehalococcoidia bacterium
TGAGCGGCGTGTCGTCGGTGTAGAGCAGCTCGAAGAGCGCTATGCGCAACACGTTCCGGTCGACGATGGCCATCTGGTCCACCGGGAACGCCGGCGCATGCTCCGCGATGACCGCGTCAATCTCGCGCCGGTGCTCCAGCACGCCCCGCACCAGGTCGGCCACGAAGTCGTACGTGTCCTCGTCGACCTCCTCGTCGTAGATGAGGCGCGCAAGAACCTCTTCCGCCTTGTGGCTGGTGCAGTCGAGCTCGTACAGGACCTGGAGGGCTGTGCCCCGTGCCCTGCGGCGTGACCCCATAGTCTTATGCTGCCGGTGCCGGGTCGTCGATCGCAACGATGTCGTCGACGCCGGCGATATTGATGGTCTGGGTCTCCGGGCTTATCCGCTTGATAAGGCCTGCCAGGACCGTCCCGGGCCCGATTTCGTAGTAGGTGCTGACGCCGTTCCGTGTCATGTATTCGACGGACGACTGCCACTGGATGCAGTGCCGCAGCTGGGACAACAGCTCCTGCCTGATGGCGGCGGCGCTTGTCAACGGCAGAGCCGTGACGTTGGAGATGACCGGTACGCTCGGAGCGCGGAACGTGACGCCCTGCAGCACGCGGTCGAACTCCGCCAGCACGGGGTCCATCAGGGTGGAGTGAAAGGCGCCACTCACGTTCAGAGGGATGAGGCGGCGAGCTCCGCGAGCCTTGGCGAGTTGCGACGCCCGCTCGAGCTTGTCCACCGCGCCGCTAATGACGAGTTGGCCGGGAGCGTTCACGTTCGATATCTCCACGCCGGCCTCGGCACATACCTCCTGCAAGGTGGCGCGGTCGAAGGCGATGACCGCCAGCATGCCGCCCGGGTTGCGAAGCCCGGCCTCGTACATCAGCCGGCCGCGCTCACGAACCAGCAGCAGCGCGTCCGCGAAGCTGAGGGCCGAGGTTGCCGCAAGAGCGGTGTACTCTCCGAGACTGTGGCCTGCCATGAAGGCGGGGTGCGGCAGCTTGTTGCCCAACCCCTCCTGCGCCGCCCTGAGGCATGCCAGGCTCGTGGCGACCAGCGCGGGCTGGACGTTGATGGTCTTCGTCAGGTCTTCGGCCGGGCCCTCGAAGCAGAGACGCGACACCGGGAAGCCCAGGGTCGCGTCAGCCTGGTCGAACACGGCTCGCGCGGACGCGTACCGCTGGTAGACGCTGAGACCCATGCCGACCTTCTGGGAGGCTTGCCCGGGGAAGACGTATGCCGCCCATGCCGACATAGCTACTGCTTCTTGGTCTTGGCGGATTCGATGACGACGACCTGCCGGCCGTCATACATCCCACAGGTAGGACACACGACGTGCGGAAGCTTGGGGCTCTTGCAGTTCGAGCAGGGCACCAGGGACGGAGCGGTCAGCGCGAGGTGGCTCCTGCGTTTACCCTGGCTTGCATGCGACGTTTTCTTCTTTGGCTCAGACATCGGGACCTATCTCCTCCAGGCCGGGGCAATCCGCCCGGCACAATGGTTTCAGCGGCAAATGCAAAACGATATGTTGGCGCAATATCTCCCCTAAGTCAAGCGTGTTGTCGGTGCCGATGTGCACTTCATCGTCTTCCTCGAAGCCGACGGCTCCCCGGCGGAGCGCGAAGCGCGGCTCGGGATGCACCTGTTCCTCAATCGTGAAGGTCACGTGCTCGCAGTACTCGTCGAGACATCTCATGCACGTGAGCAGCACGTCGGCCGCTCCCTCTCCGCTCAACGCCACGCCGCGCCCGGTGTGGATGAGTCGGATAGTGCCTGATACCAGCGATTCCTGGTCGCGCCCGAGCAGCGTCGATATGGGGTACACGAGCGTCGTGCCGACCGGTTGCTGCAGCAGGGCGCTCACGTTGAAATGGGCATCCAGCGGGTCGTCGGAGAGGGACTCGAGGGTGAGCATAAGCGGACATAAAGGTACAGCACGGGCGGGCGCACGTGCAAATGCATGCTCCTCGCGGCGTGAGCGTCGCGGTGAAAACGCATGGCCAATCTGCTACCATTGCCCGCGATGATTCGGACGTACGACGTTGTCATTCTTGGGGCCGGCCCGGCGGGACTGTCCGCCGCCATCTATGCCGCCAGGTCGGGCTTTACAACGCTGGTCGTTGAGAAGTCTTTCCCCGGAGGGCAGATAGCGAACGCGGCGCACGTGGAGAACTACCCCGGTTTCAAGGATGGTGTCTCGGGGTTCGACCTGGGGCAGTTCATGCATGCCCAGGCGGAGAAGACCGGGGCGGAGACGCTCATCGCCGAGGCGCTCCCGTTCGCTCCGACGGCTGACGTGGAGGCGCGACGGCATCTCGTGACGACGTCCGAAGGTGAACTGCGGGCGACCGCCGTCATCGTGGCGACAGGAGCCAGGTACCGCACGCTCGACGTGAAGGGCGAGATTGAACTGGTCGGCAAGGGCGTCTCGTACTGCGCCACGTGTGATGCACCCCTCTATCGCGGCAAGCGAGTCGCGGTAGTCGGAGGCGGCGACACGGCGCTCACCGATGCCCTGGAGCTTGCCGCTCACGCGACCGAGGTCACCATCATCCATCGCCGCGAGGCGTTCCGCGCGAGCCAGGCGCTGCAACGGAAGGTGTTCGACAATCCGAAGATTCGCTTCGCATGGAACAGCGTTGTGGAACGAATTGACGGCACCGCGGCTGTCACGGGCGTGCACCTCCGCGACACCAGGGATGGTATAATCTCAGAGGTCCCCGTGGATGGGGTGTTTGTGGCGGTGGGGTCTGTTCCCTCGACCGGCTTCCTCGGGTCGGTGGTGTCTCTGGATGAGGCCGGCTGCATCATCACCAACGAACAGATGGAAACCGGCATCGCTGGGGTGTTCGCCGCCGGGGACGTGCGCCACAATTCGGCGCGACAGGTAATCACCGCTGCGGGCGACGGGGCTACCGCCGCACTCTCGGCAAGGAGGTACATCAGCTCACTATGAAGGTTATCTTCCTGAAGGACGTTTCCGGTTCCGGCGAGGTCGGCGACATCAAGGACGTTGCGGCTGGCTTCGCGCGGAACTACCTATTCCCCCGGGGGCTTGCCGTCGAGGCTACGCCGGGAGCGATGAAGCAGGCTGAAGCTCGCATCAGGCAGGAGAAGGAGCGCAAGGCGGAGGAGACGAAGCAGGCGGAGATGCTGGCGGCGCGCATCCAGGGGCAGGAGCTCCACTTCAAGGCGCGAGTCGGCTCCGAGGACAAACTCTTCGGTTCCATCACTGCGGCGCAGATCGCCGAGGCGCTCACCGCGTTGCTGGGCACGGAGATAGATAAGAGGCACGTCGCACTCGACCGCCCACTGAGGGAAGCGGGCAGCCACAGCGTCGATGTGAAGCTCTCCGGTACGGCCGAGGCGAAAGTGACGGTCATCATAGAGCCGGAAACCGGAGAGTCTTAGGCGAGATGGCATGGGAGAACAAGAGAAGCTCCCGCCCCACGACATCGAGGCGGAGGAGGCGCTTCTTGGCTCTCTGCTCATCGACCCTGATGCCATTCTGAAGGTCGCCACCTTCCTCACGCGTGAGGACTTCTTCGACCCCACGAACGCCGCGGTGTTCGAGGCGTGTGCCTCGTTGTACCGGCGCAGCGAGCCCATCAACCAGATCTCCGTGGCGCATGAGTTGCGGAGGTCGGGCCTCGATGAGGAGAGCGTTGGAGGCCACTACCTCAGCCACCTCATCGGCAACGTTCCCACCTCCGTCCACGCCGAGCACTTCGGCCGCATCGTCGAGCGCATGTCCTTCATGCGCCGCCTTATCACCGCGGGTGGGCGCATCGCCCGCATCGGCTACGACGCCGGCCCGGAGATAGAGGAGAGCCTCAGCCAGGCCGAAGACGCACTGTTCAAGGTCCGCGCGCGAGAGGGCACGCGCGACTTCGTATCCATTCGCGACGTGCTCGACGACTATTTCGAGCAGGCGGGCCGGGCCACGGAGGATGGAGTCGGCGGGCTGGCGCACGTCAAGACCGGCTTCCCCGGGCTGGACGGTCTGCTCGGAGGACTGCAGCGCTCCGACCTCATCATCCTTGCCGCAAGGCCGAGCCTGGGCAAGACGACGCTCGCGCTGGACATCGCCCGCCGGGCTGCCGTCAGCCAGAAGGCCTGCGTCGCTCTCTTCAGCCTTGAGATGTCGGCGGAGTCCGTCGTGCAGCGCATGCTCGCTGCCGAGGCGGATGTGGATTTCTGGCAGGTCAGGCTCGGCAAGTTCTTCGAACACGAAGAGAAGAAGATCATGAACGCCAGCGGAACGTTGTCTGACAGCTTCATCTACATCGATGACACGCC
>JALNYR010000186.1 GCA_023229725.1 Dehalococcoidia bacterium
CGGTCGTGGCCGGCATCACGGTGACTCCGGCCGGCGCAACGGTGGCGAAGAACGGCACCGTGACATTGAACTGCTCTGCCACTGATCCCAACGGTGACTCGCTCACCTACAAGTGGACTGCGACGGGCGGCAGTCTTGGCGGCATCGACGGTTCCAGGGCGGTCTGGGTCGCGCCCGACCTGACAGGCAGCTTTTCGGTCGCAGTGACCGTAACGGATGGCAAGGACGGCTCGACGACCGCGCAGCAGACGTTCACGGTAGTGGCGAATGCAGCGCCGGTGATTGGCAGTCTGACCGCGACGCCGGCCTCGACCACCGCCAACGGTCGCATCACGGTTGCGGCGTCCGTCAGCGACCCCGATGGCGATGCAATCACGTACAGATGGACTGCGGATGGCGGTATCGTCACCGGCGTTGGCTCGAGCATCACCTGGCAGGCGCCGGACGTGAAGCCGGGAGAGAAGACGGATTTCGCCATTACGCTGACTGTTGACGATGGCCGCGGCGGCCAGGACCTCGAGACAGTCCACGCAACGGTGACCGTAGGCTACGGGACAAAGGAGTTCAGCCCGGTGGCGGCGGACACGGGAACCTCCGTCAAGGAGGGCGGCGACGACATGACGTCCCTTCGGGCGGGAGACACCGTTGACAACGAGGGGATGCGGACGTTCGTCAGCTTCAACCTTGCTGAGCTTCATTCCACAGATGTCAGCAAGGCGACCGTCACCTTCACGCACAAGGAGACGTTTGGCGACCCGTTCAAGCTGCCGACCGGCCTGCGCGGCATCCACGTCTACGTGGTTCGCTACGAGCCCGGCGGCCTGCCGGAGTACTTCACGACACCCGTGGAAGAGCTAACCAAGGAACCGCTGTACGCATCGCCGACTACGTTCGATGTGACCAAGTTCGTGCAGCGCATCGGACAGAACGTGGCGGCCACGGACCAGCTTCAGTTCATGCTGGCTTTCCAGCGTGATACGAACAACGACGCGGTTGCGGACGGCATGGCCTGGTCCAAGGTGTCGCTGAGCGTGACGTTCGCACCGGACTAGTGAGCGGCGAGCAGTTCCCGGTTGAGGACAGTTCGGAGGGATGTCCCCTCCGCGTCACGGCGAACGGCGTAACGCTCTGGACCGAGTCGTTTGGCCCCGGCAATGGCACCCCCCTGCTCCTCGTGATGGGCGCGATGAACCAGGGGCTCTTCTGGCCTCGTGCGTTCTGCGAGCAGTTGGCGAAAGCCGGGTTTCTCGTTGTCCGATACGACCACCGGGACACCGGAAGGTCGTCCATCGTCGACTACCGCCGGCATCCATACACTCTCACGGAGATGACGGGCGACGCGCTTGCCGTCCTGGATGCGTATGGCTGCACCGCCGCCGCGGTGGTCGGCATGTCCATGGGGGGCTACATCGCCCAGTTGCTGGCGGCGGAGTCCCCGCGCCGGGTCAGCGGGTTGGTGCTCCTCTCCACCACCGCCGACCATCGACCCTACATGGCGGCAACGATGGGCTGCGATGCCGGTCAGTCTGCGCTCCCTCCTCCGTTGCCGAGCTTCGTCGAGTACGTCAAGTCCGCTGGACGCCGCGTGCAGGCAGGAGCGGATGACTTCCTGGCGCTGACGCTGGATGGCTGGCGCGTCACGCACGGAGGGTCGCTGCCCTTTCCCGAACCGGAGATGAGGGCCATGATACGGGCGGCGGCGGTACGCACGAGCGATGCCTCCGCGGTCTACCATCACGCGCTGGCTGTTGCAGCGTCGCCGCCCCGCTCCGACATCCTGCACCGGATCGCCGCGCCGACTCTGGTCATTCACGGTGCATTTGACCCGTGCCTGCCACTGCCTCACGGACAGCATCTGGCGGCGGGAATCCCGAATGCCCGCCTGCTCGTCCTCGACATGGGGCACATGCTGCCACCGCCGATGGCGGCGGAGGTGGGTGGGGCAATCGTGAGCTTCCTGCACGATACCCATCGAGCCGCGCCCGAAGACCGCGGCTCCGCCTCGTGACAGGGAGGCTCTACTTGATCATCGTGCTCGGCAGCCAGGTCGCTATCTCAGGGAAGGCGACGCAGAGCAGGACACCCACCCCGATGAGGGTGATGAACGGGATGACCCCCCTGATGATGTCGCCCGTGGTGACGCCTAATTGCGGGTTCACGGCTCCCTTCAGGAAGAAGATGGCCTGGGCATAGGGTGGAGTCATGAACGACGTCTGCAGGGCCATGTTGAACATGATGGCCAGCCAGATCGCTTCGAACCCGAGCACCTTCGGAAGCCTCAATCGCTGCCACCGGCGGGTTCTTCGGCCTGGGGGGGGCACTTCCGCAACTCACCGCATCGCAGTATCCTGCATGTACTGTAGACTGCGACACACTGAGGCGGACGGGACGGGAGGTACAAGCCATGGGGCATGCTGAACTGAGCTACGGACTTTCGGAGACGGTGGACGGCATCGCCGTGGTCTCGGAGTATATCTGGGAGAGCGGCTGGTCCGCGGCGAATGGCGGCAATTTGACCGTTGACGTGACGCGGCTGGTCCAGCCCGGCGACTTCGACGACTGCAACGCGTCCCCGTTGCCGCTCCCTATTGCCGTGCCGGCGCTGGCAGGGCGCAGCCTGTTCGTGACGGTGAGCGGCTCGCGCTTCCGCGACGTGCCGAAGGCTCCCGAGAAGGCGCTCATCCTGCTGCAGGTGTCGGACTCGGGCGACCGGTACCGGGTGCTGTGGGGTGGTGAGGGAGGCGGCAAGCCGACGATGGAGTTCATCCCGCACCTGAAGTCGCACGCGTACCTGCGCACGGCCGGTCTGCCCCAGCCGGTGGTGCTGCACACGCATCCCGTCCACCTCATCGCGGCCACGCACCTGCCGGAGTACGGCACAGCGGCCTTCGACCGTGTGCTTGAGGTGTCGCTGTCGACCGCCCGGGTGTTCCTGCCCGGGGGCGTGGGGATGGTCGGCGCGATGCCGATGGGGAGCGAGGCGCTCGCGGACGCCACGGTGGAGGCGCTGGCGGGTCGCAAGGCGGTCCTGTGGCAGCGCCACGGATGCGTGGCCGTCGGCGCGGACGTCTTCGAGGCATTCGATACGACCGACATGCTGGAGAAGGCGGCGCAGATGTTCCTGCTGTGCCTCTCCTCCGGCTGTCTGCCGGGGTGGCCGGGGCCTGACGGGACTCCCGCGTGAGGTGCGGCGTCAACCCGCTGGACTTGCGAATCCGGGTGTGCGACCCTGTTGAGAGAAAGGGAAAGGAGGTACATCGATGCCGTCTCTAGGTCCTCTGATGGCGATCCTTGCACTGGTGGCGGGTATCCTCATACTGGTGAAGCCACGGCTCCTTAACTACGTCGTGGCAATCTACCTGATTGTCGTCGGCGTGCTGGGGCTCATCGGCGCCAGTGGAGGCTTCTCCGTGGCGTCCGTGCTGGCGCTCGTAGCGGGAATCCTCATCCTGGTGGCGCCAGGCATCCTGAACTTCGTCGTTGCCATCTACCTCATCGTGGTTGGGGTGATGGGGCTCATCGGCGGTGGGATCTCGGTACAGGCGGTTGTTGCACTCGTGGCGGGCATCCTCATCCTGGTCATGCCGCGCCTGCTCAACTACGTGGTGGCAATCTACCTGATAGTCATCGGCTTGATGGGCCTTGCGGCCTACTTCTAGTCGGTCTTTGTCGGAGCGACCTGAACAGGCAGGCGCGTGTGCGCTTGCCTGTTTCTATTCCGGTTGCGGAGCACCGCGCCGTGGCAGCTGGGCATCGGCGGTGGGGCGCAGCAACTCCATGACCTGCATGTCGGCGTACGTCCCGTCGGGAAGCTCCCACGCCTCTCTGAGGACCTCGGTCTTCACGAAGCCGATTCCCTCGTAGGAGCGGATGGCGGGGATGTTCGACGGGAAGACCGTGAGCGCCAGCATGGAGAGTTCGAGGTCTTCGAAGGCGTAGGCGACGGCTTGTCGCAGCGCTTCGAGTCCGAGGCCCCTGCCCCGGTAGCGCCTGTCCATGATTGCCAGGCTTATCTCGGCGCCGGTGCCGCCGTCCCTGATGCCGTTCAGCGAGATGTAGCCGATGGGCATGTCGTTGGCGGGGCTGATGATGCTGAATGCGAGGCTGTAGCCGCCGATGAGGTTTGGAACAGTGATGGTCTCGATGTAGCGGAGGAAGCGCTCGCTCTCGTCGATGTCGAAGGGCCTCCACCCCATCGTCTCAACCAGCACGGGGTCGCATGACATCGGGAGGTAGAGGAGGATATGCTCGTCTTCGAGGGGGA
>JALNYR010000187.1 GCA_023229725.1 Dehalococcoidia bacterium
GAATCCCTCGTCGAGAGCAATCTGGATGTCGTACTCGCAGGCATCGCAGATGCGGTCCCATTCGAGGACGAAGTCGTCGTTTCCGCAGTCGCTGCAGGAGCCGGACGGGATGGTGGCGCCGTTGGCGACACCGATGAGCTCAGGTCCGCTCTTGGCGAAGACGTCGTTGAACTTCCAGAGACGGCCCCAGTCACCATCGTAGAACTCGGTGTAGCACTCGTTCCAGCCGTCCCAGTACATGTGGGTGTCGAGGGCCCAGATGGTGGTCGCGCCGCCGCTGGCATCGCCGCAGATGGCGATGTTGGTCGGCTGGTTGGTGAACTCAGCGAACGTCCACAGGTTGTCAAAGAGGTAGTCCCACGACAGGCTGCCGCAGCAGTCCTGCGCCGCGGGGTTCAGGATGCGGGCCACGCCGCTGTTCTTGCAGTCACCCGCAGTGGCGTTGTAAGAGCCATTGTAGGAGGCGTAGAGGACGCCGCCGGTGGAAGCGGTGGTCTTCGGGTTGCCATCAGCGTCGGAGACGACGATGCCCCAGTAGTCGAGCTCGTCGCAGGCATCCATGTTCTCGAAGTCGGCATCGTCGATGGTGGTGCGGTAGATGCCGTTGTCGGTACCTGCGACTGCGGCGTAGAGGTAGCCGTTGTCATCGAAGTACGAATCGAAGGCTACGTGCACCTGGCCGGTGCCGATGTCATCGAGAACCTTGAAGGAGTCGCCACCGTCCTCGGAGTACGAGACGGTGCCGAGGTCGCCGCCGAGGACTACCCAGTCGCCCATGGCGATGATGTCGTGAGCAAGCTCACCGGAGTCATCATCGACCTTGGTGTCGACCTGAGAAGACCAGTGGCGCCCGCCGGAGGTGGACTTCACCATGTCGGCGTTGAAGGCCACGGCGTAGATGGTGGACTCATCGAGGACTGCGATGTCCGCGATGCCGCCGTCACCCTCGACCACCATCTCCATCATGAGGTCATCCCAATAGCGGTTGCCGAGGCCGGTGTTGCGGTCGTTCCAGCAGCCGAGGCCGGCGGGGCAGCAGGCGTCGCCGGAGGCGGTTGAGACCCAGACGGTCTCAGTGCCGAGGTCGGCCATGTAGATGGTCGTCGGGGTGGTCTCACCGGGCACGAGCTCGATGGTCATCCACTCCATCGCAGACCACGGTCCCTGTCCGGGCTCGGGCGCGGGAGGCGGTACGAACGACTCACTGCTGGGCCAATCGTACGGGTCGGGCGCGTTCATGACGTCGCCCTGCAGCTCCTTGTGCCAGATGCGGAGCCAGGACTTGCCGCCATCGCACGACCGCCAGATGCTGTCGCAGCCGCAGATCTTGCCCTCGATATTCCAGAGGGGCGCCGGGCCTGTCTGCGGCAGAGGCACTTCATAGTTGATGGTGGCGATGTAGATGCAGGAGCAGGAAGGACTGCACAGATCATCGCCAGAAGGGTCAGAGGCAACGGCGACATCGGCTATGGCGTCGATGTCGGTGTCGATGAGACCCGACTGGTTCCAGGCGTTGCCGAGGTCGCCTTCGTGCCCACTGATGGAGAAGGCGGACTCGTCAGACCACCAGCCGAACTCCGGGATCAGCTCCATTGCGATGTAGCTCTCGCCCATGGTGCCCGCGTAGGCCCAGTCGCCATCGGCGGTCATCATGACGGTCGCCAGGAACTGGCCTGAAGGCGGCTTGCAGGCCCAATCCCAGTCAGGGCAGCAGACGTCGGTCGTCTCGGACCGGAGCACCTGCACGCCCTTGCAGCAGCCGATAGCCGCCTCTGGATCCATGCCAAAAGAGTCGAACCAGACTTCGATCTCCTGCCACTTCCAGTCTTTCGGGAAGGCGAGACCGACGAGGGTGCGACCCTCCATGTCGATGTTGCCTGCGTAGTCGATGGTGGAGATGTACGGGTTGTCCTCTTTGTAGAGCATCTCTTCAGAGATCTCGGTGTTCTCGATCCAGAAGAGGAAGCCGCCATCGTCGACCTGCGACAGAGAGGACAAGTTGAACTCCATGCCGTTGACGGCAACCATCATCTTGCGGTCTGAGTTGTCGTCACCCATGTAGTCGTACGGCAGGTCGAGGTCGCCGGCGTGGCGCACCAGGGCGCCAACCATGTCCCATCCGTCAAACACGAGGGGGCTGACGATTGCGTTTCCGGCGTTCTCGATGAGGACAGGGTAGCTGTCGAACTCAGCCTCGGCGTTCCAGGCATCGATGCTGTTCCAGGTCGCTGCCTGCAGCATGAAGCCCAGGTAGGGTCCCGGAGCGGCGGGATCGTTGACCTCGTTGACAGAGAGGATGACCACGGCGTCATCGACGTCGAAGTTCGGTGAGAACTCGAGGTCGACGATGGCTTTGGAGGGTTCCCAGCCGTCGTACGTGCTGGCGTCGGCCCAGTAGGCCGACCAGTAGCCTCCGGCGTCGTAGCGCCAGACCCTGGCGAGGTCGTAGGCGTAGTCCCAGCCATACACGACATCGGCTTCCCAGTCCCAGGTGCCGATGGCGATGGAGTGCTTGTCGTCGATCTCCATCGAGACGTCGATACAGGTGATCATGCCTTCGGCGGCGGCGCAGCCCATGTAGTTGAACTTGCTCGCGCCATCATTCGAGCCGACCACGACAGGGAAGTAGTTGCGGGTGAAGGCAACCGCCGGACCGCCGCCGTCGGGGTCTGGCACTGCCACGCCGTCAGCGTCGAAGGACCAGCCGGCCACAACCACGAAGTTGGGGTCGTCGGGCGCGACGGAGACAGCCGTGAAGAAGGTGAAGTCCTCCCAGTCGGTGTCAAACGGGGCGCCAATATCGAGCAGGTCGGGAAGGTTCTTGGCGTCGAGCACCTTGCTCGTCTTGTCGCTCCACGTTACGCCGCCATCGGTGGACTTCCACAGCTTCGGGAACTGGGATATGCTGAAGAGGTCAAAGGGGCCCATTACGCTGGGGGCCCAGTAGTCCATATCCTCCGGGTCACACCCTTTTTGCAGCGTTCCGATAGCGTAGATAGTCTTGCCGTCGCCGGCGACATCAAAGTCGATGATGTCGGAGCCGGGCAGGAGCACGAGGTCCTCTTCGGTCGGTGTGCCCTGCTTCAGCCACTCTGATGTGTTGGGATCAGCGGCCGAAACGGCGGAAGGAGCAACGACAAAGGCGCCCAGAACAAAGGACAGGGCGATGGTCACGTGCAGAGCACGGGTGAACCATTTTCCTTTGGTCATTCTGTATTCTCCTCTTGGATTCAATTCTTACTCCCCTGCCTTCGGGATTCGACCTCCCTCAAGGTCAGGGCGCTCACGTATAAACCGTTACGAAGAACTTGTCCGAAGGCCCGCCTCGTAACCGGGCCTGCCCTTTCGTCCGCACCTGGAGTCAAGCGGGTTCGCCCCCGCCAGGTCCCTTGCATGCCGGTGCGACACGTTCCCGGGCCGGGCTTCATCGTTGTCCCCTCTGCTCAAGCCGGTCGCTGGTCGCTCTTCACGAAACACCCCGGGCGCGCTGCCATGCGATGGTCAACGGACTTCCTGCCGGAGGTGAGGGAAGACGCGGGCGAGAGGCCCTTGCGTCGGGATTGCTTCAGTAGGCGCTCCTCCCTGGACTCGTATTTCGACCCGAACGGGCGACAAGAAATTGCGACGCGTTGGAGTCGATACATAACAAGCTAGGCCAGGGAATTGCACTTGTCAATAGGTCACAAGGACCAAAGTGCCGGGCGGCACACACCATTCTCGTCGGGGCGAGGCATGCCTCGCCCGTTGCGTTCTCGCCGGCGCGCGGTCGACGGCCCCTGTGCGCCTGTCCTGCCGGCAGCCCCGGTGGCGTGCGTCCAGCCATGACCTCGTCTGCGCAGAACGTGCGTGGTTGCTGCACCGTCCTACGGGCGGGACACGTCCCGCCCCTGCAAATACCGTCCGCCATCCGGTTGCCGGACGCCCAACCCCGGCGCGTGTCCTGTCCGTTGTAGGGGCCGTTCGTGAACGGCCCGGTGATGGTGGTCAGCGCACGGTTGTTGTTCCGGACGGTGCGTCTTCCGAACGGGTGGCGTTCCCGGTTGAGACTGGACTCCGCCGTGGTTCTGCGTGGCGGCCGGGCCGTTCACGAACGGCCCCTACGCGAAGGAACCGCTGCACGGGCATACGTCCCTGGCGTATGGCGGGTCTCAGACCCACCCGCCGGTACCCGGGGGCCCTGGAAAAGGAGGAGGGGGCCTTGCGGCCCCCTCCTGGGTTGGTCAGGGGTTGAGACTGCTAGACCCTGCGGGTG
>JALNYR010000018.1 GCA_023229725.1 Dehalococcoidia bacterium
TGGAGCACCTTGAGGGCGTGAGCGGTGCGGTCGCGGGACGTAATCACCCGCATGCGACTCATGGGTTCAGGGGAGTTGACTATGGCGCCCATCAGGCTGCTTTCTCGCCGAGGACGATGCTGGCCAGCATCTTGGCATAGTGGTCAGATCTCTTGCCGGCACTCGCCTTGATCTCCGCCGCCCGCTTGTCCGCCTGCTTCAGCTCGAGTTCGGCCTGCTTCTCGGCGTCCTTTATCCACCTGGCGCCTTCCGCCTTCACGTCGTCAAGTGGCAGCTCTGCGGCAGCCATCTTCCTGCTCTCCTCGCGCGCCTTCAGCGCGATGTCGCTTGCCTTGGCTCTCGCCTCGTCAAGCACCCTCGCCGCCTCCGCCTCCATGGCTTGCACGCCACCGCTGATGTCACTGGCCATAGCACTCTCCTTCGCGGTTCGTCGAGTAGTGGTGCAGGGTCGAATCAGGTCGCGCCTGACGGACAACGAGTTGTCCTCTTTCCGACAGGCTGGTTGACTGCGTTAGTCCTACTGCCATTGCCCTTCAACAGGGGGACGAAGTGGACCCCCTAGCGGCCGCCCCAGCATAACACCGTCGTTTCTCTTTTGGCAATGCCTCCTTAGACCATTCCGCGCCGCACGTGTGTTGACCTCGTGCACCGCATCTCGGCATAATGGCCACTGCCATGTTCGACGTGATTGGTATGGGCGAGTCCATGGTTGCCTTCGAGGCCCAGAGCTTCGGTCCCCTGCGTGAGGCTGAGGACTTCAAGAAGTGGGTCGGAGGCGCCGCAGACAACTACCTGATTGCGCTCGCGAGGCTCGGGTTCTCGTGCGGGTTCTTCTCACGGGTCGGTGACGATGAGCTGGGCAGGTTCATCACCCGCTGGATACGGGGAGAGGGCATCGACGTGTCCCGGACCCTGGCCGACCGGTCCAAGGCAACCGGCATCTTCATCGTTGAGCGCAGGACTCCCGAGTCCAACTTCAGGTGCTACTTCTATCGCAGCAACTCGGCGGCCACGAACCTGTGCCCGGACGATGTCGACGAGGACTACGTATCACAGGCGAGAGTCGTCTACCCCGAGGCCATGCTGACCTACATCAGCGACTCGGCGCGCCGGGCCGTGGAGAAGATGTTCGACATCGCTCTCAGGCACAAGCAGACAATCGTCTTCGACCCGAATCTGAGGCTCACCATGTGCTCGGTCGAGGACTCGCGGGCTATCCATATACCTCTGATGCAGAAGGCCACCTACGTGCTGCCCGGGGCGGACGAACTGCAGATGCTCATGGAGCGCCCCGACATCGAATCGGCCATCGAGAGAGCGCACTCCCTCGGCATCGGTAAGATAGTGGTCAAGTCAGGCGCCGGCGGCGCCATTCTCGCGGTGGCGGGCCAGGAGCTGAAGCGCATTCCCAGCTTCACGCTCAAGAAGCCGGTCAGCCCCATGGGGGCCGGCGACTGTTTCGTGGGGGGCTTCACGGCCGGTGTGCTCAGGGGGCAACCGCTCGAGACGTGCGTTCGGTGGGGACACGGCGTGGGCGCGTTCAGCACCATGGCCTACGGTCCCTTCCACGGCTGTCCCAGCATGGACGAACTTATGAAGTACCTCGCGGGCAAAGAGGAAGTATCGCGCTGACCGCGCGTTCGAATTGAGGCAAGGAGGCTACGATGCCAGGCATGAAGGCTAAGGAATTCCGCGGGGTCATCCCGCCCATGATGACCGCGTTCAAGAAGGACGGGGAGATATACGAAAAGGGTACGCGGGAGATGGTGGACTTCATCGTCCCCCACGTCCACGGGCTCTACCCGGTCGGCAGCTACGGCAGCGGCCCGATGATGTCCATCGCGGAGCGCAAGCGGACCGCCGAGATAGTCATCGACCAGGTGAGAGGTCGCGTCCCTGTCATCGTGCACGTCGGCTGCTCGGACACGAAGAATACGGTTGACCTCGCAAAGCACGCCGAGACTATGGGCGCCGCCGCCGTCGGCGCCGTAACCCCGTACTATAACGAGTACGACCAGCAGTGCATCTACACGCACTTCAAGACGCTGCTCGATTCCGTCCGCATCCCGGTGTTCCTCTACAACAACCCGAAGCTCTCGGGCAACACGCCGTCGCTGGACACCATCAGGCGCCTGGCGAAGGACGGCATCGCGGGCATCAAGGACAGCACGTTCGACATCGTCAACTACTACCATACGTCGATGGCGCTGAAGAAGGAGTTCCCGGACCTGAACCTCATCATCGGCACTGAGGCCATGCTTGTGGCTGCCTTCGACGCCGGCGCGCAGGCAGCGGTGACCGGCCTTGGCAACGTGTATCCGGACCTGGTGGGACAGCTCTACCAGGACTATCTCAGCGGCGATCGCAAGAAGCTGATGGAGACCCAGATGAAGGTCCTCAGGGTCCGGCAAATCACGAAGTTCGGGCTGACCGTGCCGACCTGTCACGCGATACTCGAGCTCCGTGGCGTTGATGCAGGCGTTCCGAGGCTGCCGTTCACGCCGGTCGCCCTCGATGTCGTGCAGAAGGTCAAGGCGGCGCTCCAGGAGATTAAGCTCCTGTAGACGCGGTTTCACCATGCGCGTACTGCAGCTCCATGACTGGGATGTCGGTACGGCGCAGGCGGCGATGCTCCAGCGCGACCTCACCTCGAGAGTGGTGAGGTCGCGCTGCCTTATTTCCGCCCCCCGCCTCGTTGCCGGGTGCGACCTGGCTGTCGACCGTCTGCGCGGGCGCGGCAAGGCCGCTGTGGTCGTCGTGGAGCTCCCGTCGATGGAGATTGTCGAGGTACAACTCGCCGAAGGGCCGCTTTCCTGGCCGTACGTGCCGGGCTTCCTCTCGTTTCGTGAGTGCCCGCTTGTGCTCGACGCCTTCAGCCATCTGAGCGTGGAGCCCGACGCCGTTCTCGTGGATGGCCAGGGCATCGCCCACCCGCGACGTTTCGGCCTCGCCTGTCACCTCGGACTGTGCCTTGACGTGCCGACCGCGGGTTGTGCGAAGTCGCTGCTCTGCGGCGTGTGCGACCCGCCCGGTGAAGAACCGGGCGCGTGCACTGAGGTCTGCGACCGTGGCGAGGTCGTGGCCATCGCGCTCAGGACTCGGTCCGGTGCCCGACCGGTCTACGTTTCAATCGGACATAAGACCGACCTTGCAGGCGCAGTCGAATGGGTGCTACATTGCACGGACAGGCACCGGTTGCCTGAGCCAACCAGACTGGCGCACCTCGCAGCCGGCGGGAGACCTCTCCCGTGGACGCGCGGGGGGTGACGCCATCTCCTTTCGGGAGGAGTCCCATGCACGAACTGCGCGATAGCCTTGAGACCCTGTTGCGACGACTCTCAGACGTCATGGTGCGTCTTTGACATCGCCGGCGTTGAACGAGAAATAGGGGAACTCGACCAGAAGACCGGCGACCCCGACCTGTGGAAAGACTCCCGCGCTGCGAAGTCGCTGATGCGCACGCTCAACGGCAAGAAGGCTCTCGTGAAATCGTGGCGCGACATGGAGCGGGAGGCGCGGGACCTTCTCGAGGTCGTCGAACTCTCTATCGCGGAAGGCGACGACTCCGCGCAGGCGGATGTCTCCGCGGACGCGCAGAAGCTCTGGGCGCGATTCGAGCTGCAGGAGACTCAGCTACTGCTGTCTGGCGAATATGACGACCGCAACGCCGTGTGCGCCCTCCACGCGGGCGCCGGCGGCACCGAGTCGCAGGACTGGGCAAGCATGCTGCTGCGGATGTACTTGAAGTGGGCCGAACGCCGTGGCTATGAGGCCGAGGTGCTGGATGTCGCCGAGGGAGACGAGGCCGGTATCAAGGCCGCCTACCTCAACATACGGGGAGACCACGCCTACGGCTACCTGAGGGGCGAGCACGGAGTGCATCGCCTTGTCCGCCTGTCTCCGTTCGACGCCGACCACGCCCGCCACACGTCGTTCGCGCTCATGGAGGTGCTCCCCGAGGCTGAAGAGCAGCTCGACCTTGAGATCGCTCCGGACGACCTGAAGGTGGAAACGTACCGCTCCAGTGGCCCCGGGGGGCAGCACATGCAGAAGACGAGCAGCGCGGTCCGCATCACGCATATGCCCACCGGCATCGTGGCCATGTGCCAGAGCCAGAGGTCGCAACATCAGAACAAGGATGTGGCGTTGAAGATACTCTATGCGCGTTTGCTCGAAGACGAGCGCAAGAAGAAGGACGCAGCCAGGTCGAAGTTGAAAGGCGCCAGGATAGACGCGGGCTGGAGCAACCAGATTCGCAGCTATGTGCTGCAGCCTTACAAGCTCGTGAAGGACCACCGGACCGGCTTCGAGTCGCCGGCGGCGGAGGCCGTGCTGGAGGGTGCGCTGGACGACTTCATCACGTCGTATCTCCGCTCCAAGGTGGGCGAGGCATGAGAAGTCGACTTGCACTCCTGCCGCTGCTCTTCCTCTGTGTCGTCGCGGCTGCCCCGCCGGTCGCATCCGCCCCCGCCGACCTGCACATCGTAGATGCCCGGGCGAGCGCCGTCTTCCCCCTCAGCCTCGAGTTCAGCATCGAAGCCGAGAGCTCGAGCCCGATCGTCGACGCGCGCCTTCTATACCAGGTTGACAAGATGAACTACGCCCCCGTGACCAGCGAAGCCTGGCCGGTGGTCGTGCCGTCGACGATGCTTGCCACGAGCTGGACGTGGGATATGCGCCGGGCAAGCCTGCCCCCGGGCGCAACCATTACGTACTGGTGGCGGCTGCGGGACGAGAGCGGAGCGGTTGTTGAGTCCGACCCGCACATCCTCACTTTCGATGACAACCGCCATCCCTGGCAGGAGACGGGGTCAAGCTCGGTATCTCTCAGGTGGTACGAAGGAGACGAGGCGTTCGCCGCCCAGATGCTCGATATCTGCGACACCGCTGTCGAGGACCTCGCCCGGGATGTGGGAACGAGGGTGGACAGGCAGATCAAGGTGTACATCTATGCGTCGTCAGAGGACATGCGACAGGCCATGGTCTATCCGCAGGAGTGGACGGGAGGCGTGGCCTTCACTGACTATGGCATCGTGGCCATCGGCATCGGCCCGGGAGATATGGACTGGGGTGTCCGCGCCCTGCGGCACGAGTTGACGCACCTCGTCATTCATGCGGCAACGTTCAGTCCCTTCGGAGTCCTCCCGACGTGGGTGGACGAGGGTCTGGCGATGCACAACGAGGGCGACGTTGATCCCAACTTCGAACGGCTGCTGTTGCAGGCTGCCGAGTACGAGGCGCTGCTGTCGCTACGCACGCTGACGGGCCCGTTCTCGTCCGACACCGGCAGGGCCTACCTCTCCTACGCGGAGAGCCAGAGCGTGGTTGAGTACCTGCTGGACACGTACGGCAGCGAGGCGGTGCACGCGCTGCTGATGGCCTTCAGAGATGGCGCGGTGATGGACGACGCCCTCATGTTGAGCTTCGGCCTTGGTCTTGATGAGCTTGAATCCGACTGGCATGCATCGCTGCGGGAGCAGGTGGCAAATGCCTAGCATCGTGGTACGTCGCCTGTTGTCCGGGGTGTCCGCACGAGCCGCACGTAGATGGGCCGCCGCCCTGGTTCTCTTCGTGTGCGGTGTCCTTTCCTTTGTGCCGGCCGGTTGCCTTCCCTATTCGGGAGACGAGGCCGTTCTGAACCTCTGGGATGAAGGGCCAATCACGCTGGACCCGGCCATCTCCGGCGAGATGAGTTCGCACCTCTACGTGATGCACCTGTTCAGCGGCCTGGTGAAGCTCGACAGTGAGATGAAGGTCGCGCCGGACATCGCCTCCTCCTGGGACGTCACGGACGGAGGGACGACGTACGAGTTCCACCTTCGCACCGATGTCCGATTCCACTCGGGGAAGAAGGTGACCGCAGCCGACCTCAAGTATTCCTGGGAACGCGCCTGCAGTCCGTCCACCGGGTCCCGCACCGCTGAGACCTACCTCGGCGACATCGTTGGGGCGCGTGACGTGCTGGAGGGTCGCGCGACCGACATCAGCGGCGTGACGGTCGTGGACGACCACACGCTTCGGGTCCGCATCGACAGGCCACGCTCGTATTTCCTCGACAAGCTGACGTATCCGACCACGTGCGTCGTCGACCGCGATAACGTGGATGACGGCGCCGACTGGTGGCGCCGGCCCAACGGCACGGGGCCGTTCGAGCTGGTTCGCTGGGAGCAGGGCAGTCTCCTTGAGTTGCAGCGCAACGGCCAATACTACGGCACGGCTCCGCTGGTCGATTCAGTGCAGTTCCATCTCCTGGCGGGGGTACCGATGTCGCTCTACGAGCAAGGGGAGATCGACGTTGTGAACGTCTCCACGTCCTACATGGACCTGGTCACGGACCCGGCCAACCCCGTGCACTCCGAGCTCATCTCCTCGCCCGAACTCAGCCTCTACTACATCGGCTTCGATGTGACGAAGCCGCCGTTCGATGACGTGTACGTGCGCCGGGCGTTCAGCCATGCGGTCGACCGCGAACGCATCGTCAACATCATCTTCAAGGACGGCGTGGAGACAGCCACCGGCATCCTGCCGGCCGGCCTGCCGGGCTTCGACTCCTCTCTCCGCGCTTTCGAGTTCGATCCTGTTCTCGCGCGAGACCTCCTGGCGCAGTCATCCTATGGCTCGGCAGAGGCCCTGCCGCCCATCGAACTCACCACGTCCGGCTATGCCAACGACGTGGACGCCTACCTCGCGGCGGCCATCTGGGACTGGCGGGAGAACCTGGGAGTCGAGGTCGCCGTGCGACAGCTCGAAACGGAAGCTTTCCTGTACAACCTGAAGGACGAGCGCGACGAGATGTACGCAATGGGGTGGATTGCCGACTACCCTTCCCCGCACAACTTCCTCGGAACGCTCTTCAGCTCAAGTGAGGCGAACAACATCTCGGGCTATGCCAACCCTGAACTGGATGAGTTGCTCGACCTTGCCGCAGCCGAAGACGATTGGGAGCGCCGGATGGCGCTGTACCGGCAGGCGGAGCAACTGGTCATCGATGACGCCCCCTGCGTGCCCCTTGTCTTCGGGGCGAACCAGGTGCTGGTGAAGCCGTACGTGTCCGGCTACCAGGTCGGTCCGCTCGGAGTGCCCAATCTGAGTGTCGTCAGCGTCGACAGGCCCTAGTCCGGCGCCGCTTCGTTCGTGCCGGGCAGCGCGTTCCAGAGTTGCTTCACGCGCGCGGCCAGCGCGTCCTGGCTGCCGTCGTTGTAGATGATGTCATCGGCGCGGGCCATCTTGTCGCGTGCGGGCATCTGCGCAGCCAGCCGGACTCGGACCTCCGCCTCATCCAGCCGGCGGTCGCGTCCGAGCCGCTCCACGACGGCGTCTTCCGGGGCCGCGACGACCCAAAGCCGGTCCGCCATGTCGAGCCAGCCGGCCTCGATGAGCAGCGTGGCCTCGATGGCCGCCACGGCGTGGCCCTCGCGCCGCAAAGCTGCCAGTCGTCGCTGCACGCTGCGTCGCGTCGCCGGATGCACGATGGCATTCAATCGCTGTCGTGCCCGGGCGTCGGCGAACACCAGTGCGCCCAGCCAGGCCCGGTCTATCGCTCCGTCGGCCCGCACGGCGTGCGAGCCGAAGGTCTCCACCACCTGGTTCCACGTGCGGCTTCCCCGGCGGTAGACGCGATGAGCGACGAGGTCGGCGTCGACAATCGGACAGCCCAGCTGCCTCAACAGCAGGCAGACCGTCGACTTGCCGCTCCCGATGTTTCCGGTGACGCCGAGGACGAGCATCGCGGCTTCATTATAGGCGGCCCGGGCCTGAGGTGCAGCCGGCAGGGCATGGCGGTGGCTGAGAAGTGCCCGGCGGGGATGTATAATTCCTGTGGGTATGGAGAGAGAGGCGCTCCTTTACGAGCGACTCCCGGGGACCCGGGTACGCTGCCACGTTTGCCAGTGGAGGTGTACCATCAACCCCGGCAGGTCCGGCGTCTGCCCGGTCCGGACCAATCGAGACGGCGTGTTGATGGCTGCAAACTACGGCGCCGTCTCCTCCGTGGCCGTGGACCCCATCGAGAAGAAGCCACTGTTCCACTTCTATCCCGGCACGCGCGTCTTCTCCCTTGGGGGATGGGGCTGCAATTTCCACTGCCTCCACTGCCAGAACTGGGAGATTGCCTGCACGGACCTTCCCGGCGGCCAAGGATACCTCTCCCCCGAAGAGGCGACACGGCTTGCCCTGCGCGAGGGCTGCGCCGGCATTGCCTGGACCTACAACGAGCCGGCCATCTGGCTCGAATACACGCTTGACTCGGCCCGGCTCGCTCGCAAGCATGGTCTGTACACGGCGTATGTCACCAACGGCTTCATGACCCCGGAAGCGCTGGACCTCATGGGGCCCGTGCTGGATGCCTGGCGGGTCGACGTGAAGGGGTTCTCCGACCCGGTCTACCAGCGACTGGCGAACGTGCGGCAATGGCGGGGCATCCTCGATGTTGCCGTGCGCGCGAGACGGCGCTGGAACATGCACGTGGAAGTTGTCACGAATCTGATCCCGTCGCTCAACGATGACGACGGGCAACTGGATGGGATTGCCGGCTGGATTGCGTCGGAACTCGGGGAGCTGACGCCATGGCACGTCACGCGGTTCTTCCCGATGCATCGCCTGCAGGATGTGCCGGCCACGCCCGTGTCGACCATTCACCGCGCCATGGAGCGCGGCCGCCGCGCCGGGCTGAAGTTTGTGTATGCCGGCAACGTACAGGGGGAAGGAGAAGACACCGTCTGCTACTCCTGCGGTCGTGTCATTGTCCGCCGGATGGGCTACCATACCGAAGTGTTGGGGTTGCGCGGCTCCGTCTGCGCGCACTGCGGGGCTGATGTGAATTTCCGCCCTGCGGAAGAATCCGGCGCCGTCCGGGGGACAGTGCAGGCGTGAGAGCTTGTTTGAGGGGAGGTGCAACGTGACCGGCGAACTTCATCCTGTCGTGGCGCTCGCGAGGAGAGCGGTCGAGGACTACGTTCGCAATGGCGCGGTGACGGCTGCGGAGCCGGCGACCCCCGAGATGAGCGAGCGCGCCGGAGTCTTCGTCTCCATCCACAAGCGGGGGCAGCTCAGGGGCTGCATCGGCACGTTCGAGCCGACACAGGCTGACGTGGCTCACGAGACGGTCTCCAACGCCATCAGCGCGGCCACCAGAGACCCGCGCTTTCGGCCCGTCGGCGTGCGTGAACTGGACGAACTCGACTACAGTGTCGACATCCTCACGCACCCGGAGCCGGTACAGGATGTGAGTCAGCTTGACGCTCAGCGATACGGGGTCATCGTGGAGAGCGGCTGGCGACGGGGCCTGCTGTTGCCGGCGCTGGACGGAGTCGACTCTCCGCAGCAGCAGATAGAGATTTGTCGCATGAAGGCCGGCATCGGACCGGACGAGCCGGTCAAGCTGTATCGCTTCGAAGTGAGACGCTACCACTGACGGGTCTTCCGGCCGGAACACCCGGCGAAGGAAGGGGAGGCAGCAGTGAAGTTCTTCCTGGCTCCAAGGGACACCCAGTTCTACGACTTGTTCGAGCAGGATGCGGCGAACCTGCTCGAAGCCGCGCAGGCCCTCGTGGCGTTTTTCAACGACAGCGGGCATGACCGCGAGGAGAAGGCGCGGATGTTCAAGGCGTACGAAGAGCGTGGAGACCACTTCACCCACGAGATTATCAAACGCCTGCACCGCACGTTTGTGACGCCCATCGACCGTGAGGACATCGCGCAGTTTGCCCATACGCTCGACAGCGTCATGGACTTCGTCGAGGCGGCCGCGCGGACGCTGGTGCTCTACAAGATGACTGAGCCGACGCCGTATGCCTGCCAGCTGGCCCACATCGTGCTTGGTGTTGCGGAGAAGCTGAACGAGATTATGCCCTCTCTGCGTGACCGCAAGCAGTTCGCCCGCATCCTGCGAGGCTGCGTCGACGTCAACCGCCTCGAGAACGAGGCGGATGATGTGCATCACGCGGCGCAGGCGGAGCTGTTCGAGACCAGCAAAGATGCCTTCTCCCTTATCAAGTGGCGTGAGTTGTACCAGCACCTGGAGAACGCAACCGACCTTGGCGAGGACGTTGCCAACATACTTGAAGGCATCGTGCTGAAGCATGCCTGAGTCCTACGTGTTGCTGGGCCTGGTTGTCGGTGCCGCAATAGTGTTCGCTTTCGTCAACGGCGCCAACGACGCAGCCAACTCAATCGCCACCGTCATCGGCACCCGGAACCTGGCGCCTCGCACGGCGCTCGTCATGGCGGCCTTCTGTGAGTTTGCCGGCGCCGCCAGCGGCACGGCCGTCGCTGTGACCATCGGCAAGGGCATCGTGAACCCTGAGGCGCTGACCATGGGCATCATCCTTTCCGGCGTCGGCGCAATCATCGTGTGGGCGATAGTAGCGACGTTGAAGGGCATGCCCATCAGCCTCCATCATGGGCTGGTGTCAGGCCTGGTCGGTGCGGCGCTTGCCCAGGGCGGGTTGTCCATCATCAACTTGCGGGTGCTCGGGCGTATCTTCGGCGCGGTGGTCACCTGGCCGGTGCTCGGCCTGACGGGAGGCTTTGCCCTGATGCTGGCTATCCTGTGGCTGTGTCGCAGGTGGAAGCCGGCCACGGTGCGCACTGTCTTCAGCAGGTTGCAGGTGTGTTCGGCGGCCTTCCTTGCCTACAGCCACGGGAAGAACGACGGGCAGATGCCTATCGCGCTCATCGCCATGGGGCTCATGGCGTTCGGCGGCGGAACGACACTCGACTTCCCGATGTGGTCGGTGATGCTGTCAGCTGCCAGCATCAGCCTGGGCACGGCAATTGGCGGGAGGCGCGTCATCCGGACCATGGGTTCGCAGTTGACGACGTTGAAGCCGGAGAACGGCTTCGCAGCGGAGGCGTCGGCGGCGACCCTCATAGAGATAGCATCGCGCCTCGGACTCCCCGTGAGCACGACGCACTGCATCAGCAGCACCATCATGGGAGTGGGAGCCGCCCGCCGTCTCTCGGCAGTGCGCTGGGGTGTTGCCGAGCGGATAGTCCTGACGTGGGTGCTCACCTTCCCGGGCTGCGGTATGCTGGGCTTTGTTCTCGGGCTGCTACTGCGGTCTGTCGCGTGAACAGAAGGCCGGGCCCCGCGGAAGCGGAAGCCCGGCCGTTCGTATCCGGTTCGTCTAGAGGAGTGGCAGTTCCCTGCCGATGTCGGAGAGCTGCTGAATCTTGGTGTTCGTTTCCTGCAGCTGCGTCTTGTGCTCCTCCGCGTAGCGCGTCGCCTGCTCGTACATCTCGGCGATGCGCGGGATGTTCGAGAGCTGCGAGAGTATGAGCGTCAGGTCGATGAAGTGTTCCTCGCCGGGGAAGTCGCCTCCTCGAATGAGGGCGGTGGGCGCAATCTCGGCGATGTGGTCGCTGATGGCCTTCACCATGTCCATGTTCATCTCTTTGGCCGGGCCGGACATGATGTAGATGGCCTTCGCGGCATCGCGGGGGCTGCAGGCGATGGAGAGGTCGGTGATTGCGGCCTCGAGCGCCTGCGAACCCCTGAAGCTCTCCGCCGCCTTGTCGCGGAACTTGTTCTTGACCATCTCCCATGGGAAGCGGAAGGCCGGAAGCTCCGTCCTGCCGATGCCTATCGCCGTCCATCCTTCGAAGGACGCTATCAGGTCGCCGGCGTCGACGGTGCGCGCGCCCACGAACTTCCTCGTCGTCACCTCGCCCGCGCACATCATGTCGTAGAACGGCTCCACGATGACGCGGTTGATCTTCTCCATGTTGTTGGCCAGGCTCGAGTCCTTCTTCACATAGCGCTGGTTGTCGGCGAGGAAGACGGCATCCGCCGCCTCGTACGTGGATTTCAGTGACGTGGCCGAGTTGTAGACGGTCCTCGCTTCGCTGTACTGCTCGTGCTCAAAGGGCAGGACGGCAAGGGCGTAGACCGGCTTGTTGATGTAGCGTTCCTTCAGCATCCTCACGATGACGGGCAGCGAGCCGGAGCCGGTGCCGCCGGCGGTGCTGGCAACGACCATGAAGGCGTGCGTCTCGTAGAAGCGCCGCTCGCTCTTCAGTGCCTCCAGGATCTTGTCGCCATCCTCGCGGGCGAGCTGTGCGCCAAGCTCGTTTATCTTCCCCACGCCGTGGCCCAGGGTCTGCCGGAGTCCCATGAGTATCCTGTGCGAGTAGTCATTCTTGATGAAGCGCAGACCGGTGAGGTCCGCCTGGTCCGTGTTGGCCGCGACGACGATCGGGGCTATCGTCGCCTTCCTTTCGGACTGTGCTTTGAGGTTGAGTCGAGCAAAGTGGTCGGCAACGCGGCATCCGCATTGACCCAGTCCGATAACCGCCAGTTTCATAATCCCTCCGTTCAGTCGGCTTGTTGGCTTGCTGTGGCTCTAGTCGTAGAGCCCCACGCGGTCACGGATGATGAGGACGTACACCAGTGCGCCTATCAGGACGACCGCAAGAACGATGACGACGATGAGCGCCCAGGTCGGCAGCAGGCCGGCCTTGAAGCTGCTGGAGCCGCTCCAGCCGCTGTCGTTCAACGCGCCGTCAACCGCCTTGACTCTCCAGTAGTAGGTGCCGAATGGCAATGCCTCGCTGTCCGTGAGCGTGTAGCTCATCTCCGGACCCGCGGACGACACGATGAGCGCGCTGCCCTGTGCCTGGAGTCCGCTCTTGGAAATGAGCACCTGGCTGAAGTCGGGCGTGGCGGATATCTGCAGTCCGTATGTCACCCCACTCGGGTCATCGACGAGGGTCCAGGTGAGGGTGGGACTCTGCTTCCCGAGAACGCCCAGACGCGCGCCGCTCAGCGGAGTTCGTGGCGAAGGCTTCGCCGGCGCGGTCGACTCCATCGCGAAGGTGGCTGTCACGGTGGATGAGTCGAACGTTACCGCAATCGAGTGGTCCGCGGTGTGCGTGCTCTGCGTGTGAGCGGCGGCGAACTTGATTGCGGAAAGCGTACCGGTCGACGAGGTCGTTCCGGTGCCCTTGGTCACACCATCGTACGTCACGGTGACCGGCTTGCCCGCCGGCAGGCCTTTGCCGCTGACCTCTATCTGCGTGCCAACGCCGCCGTTTGTCGGCGCAACGACGACGGAGGGCTCAACCTCAAATGATACGTCGTCGATTTCGGACTTGGTGGTCTTGTCTCCCTCGGCGTCTATCTTGTGCGTGCCCATCGCGGCGTCGGGAACCGTCACCGTTACCTCGAAGGCGCCATCGCTGCCGGCATCGAATGCGGATTTGATGGTCTTGCCGTCGAGCAGAATCTCAATGCCATCCTCGTCAGCGGCGAAGCCGCTGCCTGAGACGGTGAAGGCGCTGCCGACAATGCCCTTCAGGGGCGAAACCGTTATGCCCGCCGTCATGCTGAAGACGGCCGGGTCGTCTACGTCGCCTTTGTCGGTGTAGTCGCCCTCGGCCGTAATCTCGTGTTCGCCGGCGCTGGCGGCGGGGACGATGAACGTGCCCGTCCACGTGCCCAACTCGTCGGCCGTGATGTCGTCGACCGGGTCAACCTCATCGTCGTCGAAGAAGATGACGATATCCTCTTCGTCCTCACCGAAACCGTAGCCCTTGACCTCTACCTCGGTGCCGGCGGGCCCTTCTGCATCGTCGCTCGAGCTGATGGTGTCGCCGTCAACCTTCGTCACTTCTATGGTAGGGGTGACGGTGAACTCGTACTCGTCTTCGGCTGCATCCTCCACTTCGTCTGTGTCCGGGCTGTTGTCCAGATCGTCGTTGGTGACGACGATACGGTGCTTGCCACCGGGGCATTGCGGTACCTCGAACTTGTCGGTGACGAACTCGTAGTAGTCCACCTCAGGCGGGTCGTCATCCGTCATTACCTCGTCGAATCCCCAGTCGTCGCTGTCGTCAAGCACCTTGACCCATTCGTCACCATCGGGGATGACTTCGAAGTAGGCCCAGGCGTCGTCGTTCTCGTTGGCCGTGCCGTCGAGGTACACCTCGGTACCCGCAGGGCCTTTGGCGGGTTTGGCCACGAAACTCGCAATATCAACTTCTGCCAGCACAGGCGCGGCGGCAAGAGGCAGCACCAGTGCGGCTATCAGTAGTGCACCAAGTAAACGGGATACCACTCTCATGTGTGACAGTCCTCCTCAAGTATGTGGCTCACTACTAACAACGTGGGACAACGCTGGAGGTAAATGGTGGCCACATGATTTCTTCTGGACGGGAGGGGGGAACCCCCTGACGGCGGGCCGTTGAGCGTTGCGCTCGTGACCATCCTTCTTTCAGCCTACCACACGTACGAGGGGGCGTCAACCTGCCGGAATGACAACTGTCAACGAGCGATTCCGGAAGGAGGTGTGGAATGCACCTCATCTCGACCCGCATTCGGGAGAGCGAGTCCGAC
Organism: Dehalococcoidia bacterium; assembly: GCA_023229725.1. Classification (GTDB taxonomy): domain Bacteria; phylum Chloroflexota; class Dehalococcoidia; order GIF9; family AB-539-J10; genus SKVJ01. Next base: position 14,333 of record JALNYR010000018.1, read on the forward strand.
GCTGCAGTCGTCAGCGACAAACCGGCAGGCGAGCCGTGAGAGTGCCGGGGAAGGGCACTTGATGTCATCCGGGGCGCCGACACACAACCCGAAATGCCGAGCTTGAGTCGGGGCGTGGCGCGGGACCCGGCTGCTAGTCCTTCGTCAGGACGACGAGGCCCTTCTTGATGGCGATGACGACCGCCTGAGTGCGGGCGTTGGCGTTGAGCTTCCGCAGGATGGACGTGATGTGGTTCTTGATGGTCTGCTCGGTGACGTCCAGCTTGTCGGCTATCTGCTTGTTGAGGAAGCCCTGCGCCATGTACTGCAGGACCTCCATCTCCTTCGGCGTGAGCGGAGACATGAAGCTGGCCGTCTCCTTCTCGCGGGAAAGCTCGTGGAACTGCTTCAGTATCTGCTCAGCGACGCGGGGCCTCGTGGCGAGTGTCTCGTTGATGGGGTGTTCGCCGCGCGCACAGCGGGCAATCGCCCGTGACAGTTCATCGGGACTCACGTTCCTGCCGAGGAATGCCGAGGCCTGCGCCTTGATGGCCTGGAATGCCTGCTCGTCCTGCTGTCCGTCGCCGGACAGAACGATGATGGACACGCTCGGCGCACGCACCTTGACGGCGCGGCAGAGTCGGAGGCACTCCGCGAAGGCGGTGTCCGCACCCATGATGACCACGTCGGGCATAACCGAATCGATGGGCGCCAGGATGGCTTCGGTCAGGTCGGCGTCCCCGGCAATCTCAACGTCAGCCATCCGACCCAGTGCGGCGCGGATGCCCTGCCGGTACATGGGCTGCTCGTCAACGATGAATACCTTCGCCATCGAGTCCTCCTCCGGTCGCGCGACTTAGGTACCTGACTGCTAGTGTATCACGTGCTCTCCAGCATTCAACAGCAGCGGTGCGACCGACCGGGGACGTACCCGCGACGGCCCGACTCACGTTCGACACCGTTGCGGCAATGGCCTACAATACGAACGGAATTCGGCAGTGTGCTCACCGGGTCGGGATGCACGCATTGCAGGAGAGAGGCACGATGCTGCACAGGTCTCTGGCGGTTGCGAGCGGAGTTCAGTTCTACCTCTGGGTCGGACGGGGCATCAACTCGAACTCAGTGGTGCTGGCCGACGCACTGGACGGCGCGAAGCCGCACGTGCTCATCGACCCCGGCATGACCGGGAGCGAGATGGGCGAGCCTGCGCTTGACTCGTTGTCCGCGGCCATGGCGGCCGACGGTCTGCGGCTGGAGGATGTGGGCCTTGTGATTGGCACTCATTGTCACCCGGACCACTTCGAAGCCGTGGACGAGGTCGTGCGCCGCAGCGGAGCGGGGGTGGCGCTGTCCGTGACTGAACAGCAGTTCAGGTCCGGCGACGGCAGGACTTTCTACGGCTCTTTCGGCGCGGACGCGCCGTCATCCGAGCCGACGTTCCTGCTGCGGGAGGGACCGCTGCAGTTTCGCGCGGGGGATGGCCTGAGTGCGGAGGTCCTCATCACCCCGGGGCACACGCCCGGCTCGGCCTGTCTCTATCTGCCGGACCTGAAGGTGCTGGTGAGCGGCGACGTCGTCTTTCCCGGCAGCATCGGCCGCACGGACTTCGTGGGCGGCAGCATGTCGCAGATGCGTCGGAGTATCGCGCGGCTCTCAGAGCTGGACGTGGACTACATCCTTCCCGGCCACAGCAGCATGGGGGAGGCTCTCGTGGCGGGCAAGGACAACGTGGTGCGCAACTTCCAGATGGTGCGGGCGTACTTCTTCTAGGCGGCGGGCTTCCCGGGCGGAGTATCTCCCATGGATATGGACGAACGGATACGCGATGCCATGCAGCGGACGGAACTCGTACGTCCGCCCACGCGCCGGCTTGCCACCTTCGGCAGCACGACGATGGACTACTACGTCGTCACCGACCTGAGCGAGGAGATGAGCGTGGTGCGCGACGGCAGGGTGGTTGCGGAGCGGCCGCGGATAGTGACGCCGTTTTACCTGCTGCGGGTGGAGGGATTCAGCGAGGGGGCGCGCCGGTACCTCGGCATGATGGCGGAGGAGGGCGCACACGAGCCCGGCATCTTCTACACCTATCGCAACGAGCCGCACTCGATGAACATCGTCTCCGAGCCGCTGGCCGTCGTCCTCGGCAACCTGACATCGCGCTTGAACGCCGAGGACAGCCCGCTCAGCGCGGTCATCCGCGGTGTTGAAGACGTCTGGGACCTGGCGGTCATGATGTTCATCTACGACCTCACACGTCGCGCGGTGGGCGGGAACGTGTCCGACTTCCGGCGGCGCGGCCTGCTCACCACGGACTCGTCGGGTGTCCCGGCCGCGGCAAGGCAGGAGATAGAAGCGTTGTTCGCCGCCGTCAGGGAGGACCGCTCCCGCGCGTCCGAGTTGGTCACGGAGCTGAATCGCTGGGGCCTGTACGACGAGTACGAGGACCGGTTCCTCTCGCTCTTCAAGAAGTGATGCCCTGCGGGGCCACCTGCGTTACATAAGACCAACGTACCAGGCCAGCATCTGCGGTCCCCACAGCAGCGTCGCCATCGTTCCGAGCGTGAGGAACGGGCCGAACGGCATCGCCTGCTTCCGTTCCTTCTTCCGTGTGGCGAGCAGCACGACTCCCGCCGCACCCCCGATGATGATGCCGCAGAACAGCGCCACGAAGACGAGCGGGAAGCCGGTGGCCGCTCCCATGAAAGCCGCGAACTTGACGTCACCCCATCCCATTCCCCCGCGGGCCAGCAGCGCGACAAGGAAGAGCAGGGCGAATCCCGTGGCCGCGCCCGCCGCGGCGCTCAGCACCCGGTGAGGAAAGAGGTCGCCAAGCCAGGCCGGCGCCACGGTGGCGGCGACCACCAGGGCGAAGACCAGCGCGGGGACGACGACTGCGTTCAGTATGAGCCCGTGCTCAAGGTCGATGACGAAGACGACGATGAGGACGGCGGCGTAGACGGCAAGCAGCGCGAAGGTGAGCGTTGCTCCGTACCACAGGGACAGTCCAGCGAACGTGAGCCCTGTTGCTGACTCGACGGCGACAATCCTCCGGGGGATGCTTGCGCCGCAGGCGCGACATCGACCTCCGAGCACGGCGTAGCTCAGCACGGGGACAAGGTCCTGCACGGCGAGCTGCCGCCCGCAGCTGTCGCAGTGGGACCTGCCGGTGACGATGGACTCGTGCCTCGGGAGACGGTCGATGCAGACGTTGAGGAAGCTGCCGACAGTGAAGCCGAGGACGCCGGCAATCACAGCGAGCAACGCATCCATCGCCCGGCATTGTGGCTGTGTTGACAGCGCCTGTCAACGGGTGATGGCAGTGTCTGTCCTGTTGGAGCGTGCCTCCGTGTCGGCCAGGGTGGAGAGGTGTGGTCCGCTGTAGGGGCCGTTCGTGAACGGCCCGGTGACGGAATGCGCGACACGGTTGACGCCTGCAGATACCCTGATGCCTGCCGGGTGCGGAAACATGCATGGGTGGTTGGTTGCCACCGTGATTCCTGGCGTAGACCGGGCCGTTCTCGAACGGCCCCTACGAGGCATGCGAATGGTTGTGGCGGCAGTGCTTGTGCCGCGCGGTGGGTCTTCTGCTGCCTCGCCTGATTTCCAACCTCGAATGACCGTTCACGATGTTACTAATGTTGATTATCATTATGATTAGCGTTATCATTGTGTTGGCAGGGGCGACCTGGCGTAGCTTTCTGTTGCGCGCAACGGGCTCCGACGCTACACTTTGAGGTGAGACCTTATGTTGCGGCCGGCAGAGGTGACCGTAGTACTGGGTGGCGGCGCCGCATCAAGGTCCTGTGTTGACACGGTACTAATTGGGGACGCGAACTCATTGACCCGTAGCTTGGCGGGCATCTACTATTGGTGGTGCAGTAAAAACGTGAGAGGATTTGGTAGGTCGATACAGGTCTTCTGAAGGCGTTTGGTAACGAACACTCGATACTACGGAGTTCGGGTGAAGAGCATACGGAGTCTCAGAGCTTAGAGGAGGGATACGAGTGAATATGAAGGGTTTGATTTCCAAGGTGATGAAGGGCGAGCGTGGCTTCACCCTCATCGAGTTGCTGGTGGTCGTCGCCATCCTCGGCATTATTGCCGCGGTCGTGGTCCTGAACATCGGTAGCTTCATCGGTTCGGGCGCGGAAGAGTCCGCCAACACCGAGGCGCACCAGGTGCAGACCGCCGTCATCGCGTACATGACGGCCGAGGGATTGACCACTTTCACCGAAGCGGTGGGCCCCGCTACTACCACGGGTCCGGAGCAGTACCTACTGAACCAGGCCAGGCTGCAGGCTACCTACACCATCACGGACGGTTCCATCTCTGCTGCCAGCCCCACGTCGGGTGGCAAGTGGGATACGTGCACGTTCTCTCTTGGCGCATGGTCCTGCCCGTAGTCTACGTTGACGAACACGTGAGAGTCCTCTAACACGTGAATGAACGGGGGAGGCGAGGCGTTTGCCCGCCTCCCCCTTGTCTTCCCGGTTCTGAATGCTGTCGGGGCGTTGCAGGCCCTCGCGACGCCCAATGGCACAGCGGCCCGGGCTCGGTCTTCAAGCCGGTGGGGGGGCTCTCTCTTCCTCTTTGAATGGTGTAAGGTACGAGTGCCGTGCCAGAGCTGACAGTCGTCGTCCCCACCTACAACGAAGCCCCCAACGTTGCCGCGCTGCTGCGCCGTGTGGATGGGGCCCTGGTAGGCCGGGTCGACTATGAGGTGGTCGTTGTGGACGACAACAGCCCTGACGGGACAGCCGATGTCGTACGTTCCGTGCAGGGCGAGTATCCGGTCCGCGTGGTTGTCCGGAAGGATGAGCGGGGACTTGCCTCGGCCGTCATCGAGGGCTTCCGGCAGGCGAAAGGTGAGGTGGTCGGCGCCATCGATGCCGACCTGCAGCACCCACCGGAGAAGCTGCCCGAGCTGCTGCAGAAAGTGCGAGAGGGTGCGGACATCGTTGTCGCCAGTCGCTACGAGTCCGGCGGCGCCATCGAGGGCTGGACGCTCGGTCGCAAGGTTGTCTCCCGCGGCGCCCGGCTGCTGGCGTACGTCTTCGCTCCTTCCTCCCGCCGGTCGCGCGACCCGCTGTCAGGCTTCTTCCTGCTGCGCCGGTCCGCCATCGAAGGCGTGGACCTTCGTCCCGTCGGCTACAAGATACTGCTCGAGATACTGGTTCGTGGGCACGTGGGGCGCGTCGCCTCCGTGCCGTTCTCGTTCGCCGATCGCGAGGCGGGGCAGAGCAAGTACGGGGTGCGCGAGCAGGTGAACTACCTTCGCCACCTTGCCCGCCTGATGCCGGCTGACAAAGGTCTGCGGCGTTTCCTGAAGTTCTGCCTGGTCGGCGGCAGCGGTGTGCTGGTCAACATGGGCCTGCTATGGCTGCTGACCGAGGTGGCAGGTCTCTTCTATCTCGTGTCTTCGGCGGTCGCCGTCGAGTGCGCCATCCTCAACAACTTCCTCTGGAACGATGTCTGGACGTTCCGTGACCGGCGCGCCGCCGGCTGGCGGGCGCGGCTCGGCCGGTTCGCGCGATTCAATGTCTTTGTTCTCGCCGGACTTGGCATCAACGTTGCGTTCCTCTGGCTGTTCACGGAGCGGCTAGGTGTCTACTATCTGCTGTCGAACCTCATCGGTATCGCGGCTGCAACCATGTGGAACTTCTTGGTGAACTCAAGATGGACGTGGGGCGCGGGGCCTCCACGCCCGTGAATGTCCGCAAGAGCGAAGGAGGCGAGATGCTCGTGGTTCTTCATCACGACCATGCGGGCGCTCCGAGCGCGTCGGAGCACGAACGTTGGGAGCCATTTGCTGTCGAACGATACCGCTTCGGCGAGGAGCGGCGTAGCCGGGGCGCGGATCCGCAGTGCCTGGAGAAGGTGTTGCAGGGACGGCGCGGACGGGCGATAGCCTGTCCACTCGGGGCCCTGTCCAGGACGGAGCGTCCCCCGAGGCTGGGCGCTGAGGAGCGTTAGCCTTGGACGCATTCATGCTTGCCGCAGGAAGGGCTACACGGGCGTACCCGGTCGGCCTCTTGTACCCGAAGGTGCTGTTCCAGATATGCGGTCTTCCCGTTCTGGAGTACATGCTCACGTGGTTTGACGCATCGCAAGAGGTATCAGACGTGCATCTCGTGCTGAATGACACCTGGAGCGATGTGATCGGGCGGGTGGAGTGCTATCTTGACTACAGACGCAGCCACCTGGTCGAGATCCACGGTGTCTTCGCGTCTCTGGGGATAGACGTCGGTTCGGGGCATCGGCCAGTGGCTGTCGACGTCGTCGCGGCGCACGGGGACGGAACTGGGGGTGACCTGCGCACTGCCCTGGAAGCCGTGGGTCGGTCGAAGTCGACGGAGGATTTCGTTGTCTGCAACGCTGACTATCTCACTCTGGCCTGGACACCGACGGGACACGTCACGTCCGCGATACCCGTGGACGACATCGTGGCGTACCATCGTCGCTGCCGTGCGAGTCTTGGAACCGCATGCACCGTTGGGGTCATCCGCGTGAACGGTGAAGACCTGTCTCGTTTTGGAAACGTGGAGCTATCCGAGCAAGGCTCTGCCACGGCCGTTCTGTCGTTCCGGGAGAAGCCGGCTTCCCGGGTGTTAGGTGACGGCTGGATCAACGCAGGGGTGTATGTCGTGTCAGGCGACATCGTGCTTCCTGAGCGGGATACGTATCTTCCGAAGGGACCGGACTCTGCCCTGGAACTCACGATGCTGCAGCGGCTATCTGAACAGGGACTCGGGCGGTTGGCAGCCTGTCGATTGCGGCTAAGGAACTGGCTGGATCTTGCCACTGTCGGGCAGCTGGCAGCCGCGAGCCTGGTTGTCGCAGACCTGTCCCAGCAAGCACCGCAAGGGTCACACAGTATTGGCGAACGGCGGGAATCGAGCAAGATATGAAGCCTATTATTGACATTCTGGGTATTGAGGCATCCGATTTCGGGAGGGCACTCGAAGAAGGAGCGGTGACAGCATGCGTCGTTGGACTCGGCTATGTCGGTCTGCCGCTCGCGGTTATCCTGGCGGAGCGTGGTTTTCGCGTTGTGGGAGTGGACCAGAACAGGGGCGTTCTTGATGCGTGTGAAGCGGGATTGCCGTCAATCCACGAGGAGGGTCTTCGCGAGCGTCTTGGCGGCGTCATTCGGGCACGACGTATTCAGTTCTCCGATGATCTGGCGGGTTCGGTGCGCCGGTCCAACCTTGTTGTCGTGACGGTTGGGACTCCTCTCACTGAGTCGCGCCAGATTGATCTGACTGGTGTGAGGGCTGCCGCCGCTGGGATTGCGGCTGGCCTGCGTCAGGGAACCCTTGTGGTCTTCAAGAGCACCATGGCCGTTGGCGGGACACGGAACACTGTGGAGCCTATTCTCGAGAGCATCTCGGGAATGCGGGCGGAGCGTGACTTCGGCCTGGCATTCGTTCCTGAGCGCACTGTGGAGGGCAAGGCGCTGTATGAACTTCCGCGACTGCCGAAGATCGTCGGCGGATTGGGTGAGCGAAGTTCGCGCGCGGCTGCTATGGTGTTCTCGGTGGTGGGTGGGCCGATTGTGACGGTGAGCCGCCCGGAAGTGGCCGAGATGGCCAAGCTGTTCGACAACATCTACCGTGACGTCAACATCGCGCTAGCCAATGAGCTTGCAGTCTGCTGTGAAGCGGCGGGAGTCGATGCAATTGAGACTATTGGTGCTGCGAATGAAGGCTACGAACGCACGCATCTGCTGATGCCCGGTCCTGGAGTGGGAGGTTCTTGCCTCACCAAGGATTCGTACATCTTCGCTGCGTCGTTCAGCGACAACGGGTGCTCCCCGCGCCTCATGATGGAAGCGCGTCGCATTAATGACGGCATGCCTGGACATCTGGCTGAGCTGACCCGCGATGCGCTGGCTGAGATGGGGAAGACTCTCGTGGGAGCGCGTGTGGCGGTGCTGGGGTACGCGATGAAGAGTGGGACGGATGATGTGAGGGGTACTCCCGTCCGCCCGTACGTGCGATGGCTGCGTGAGCAAGGAGTTGATGTCGTTGTGTACGACCCTCTTATCTCTGCGGGCGTGGTGACCAGAGAAGTGCAGGTGGCCCAGAGCCCTACGCTGGAGGAGGCTGTGGCGGGCGCGTCGGTAGTGTGTCTGGCGACCGATCATCGTGACTTCTCAGCGCTTGACATCACAGCACTCAAGTCCGCAATGGCCACGCCCTGCGCGTTGGTAGATGCACGGCACGTCGTGGATCCGGTCGCGGTCATGCACGCGGGGTTCGTCTATCGAGGTGTGGGGAGACCGGCGAGCTTCTTCCGAAAAGGGGAGGCCTAGCAGTGCGTGCCTTGGTGACCGGCAGCGCGGGATTCGTCGGCAGCCACTTGGTTGACCTCCTGCTCGCTGATGGACATGAGGTGGTTGGCATTGACAACCTCTTCCGTGGGAGCATTGCGAACCACTCTGATGCGCTTCGAAGTCCGAGGTTTTGCTTCAACGAGTGTGATGTGCTCGACGCGCCGCAGGTCGAGCGGCTGGCAGCCGGCGTTGAGTGTGTCTTCCATCTCGCCGCCATCAACGGAACGAAGTATTTCTACGAGTGTCCAGAACTGGTGATGCACACGAATGTTCAGGGAACCGAGAATGTGCTTCGAGCAGCCGCTGTCAACCACGTAAAGAGCGTGGTATTCACGTCGTCATCTGAGGTTTATGGGCAACCAGCGGTGGTGCCCACTCCCGAGGACGCTCCGTCGGTATTCGAGCCGTCCACTAGCGTTCGCTGGAGCTATGCCGTAAGCAAGCTCCTCGATGAGCACATGTGCGCGGCGCATTCTCGACAGAGTGGCGCCAATGTGGCCATCCTCAGGCTGTTCAATGCGTATGGACCTCGGCAGGTCTCGAGTAGCTACGGACAGGTGGTTGGCATGTTCGCCGAGAGACTTCTGCGTGGCAAGCCGCCCGTCGTATTTGGTGACGGACAACAGACTCGTTCATTCACGTATGTTGAAGACATGGTGAGAGGCATTGAGTTGGCCTCCAGGCGTGTCTCTGGATGCACCGTGATCAACATCGGGAACTCGGATGAAGTGACGATAACTGACCTTGCTCTGCTCATGCGTTCTCTGGTCAGCGAAATGGGCGGTGTCGTTCCTGAGCCCGGGCAGCTGTACGAGCACGAACCGCTTCGACGGTGTCCGGATATCTCGCGAGCGAAGAAGCTTCTCGGCTACTCGCCCAAGGTGAGACTTGGTGAGGGGTTGGCCATGACGCTGGATTGGTTCCGCAGCCGGATCTAGGGTCCGGAGAGTCTCCGCTTCAGTCTGCGGGCAAATGATCGAACCAACTGGGAAGCATAGGGTCCTCCGACCCGCACGTACCGGAGCTTCGATTGGCCGCCTTCTCGGGTCAAGTAGACAATGGGTGTTTGCGTCACTCTGAGTCCTGCGTCAATCGCCTTCAGGTGAATCTCGGCATGGATCTCGAACCCATCTGCCTTCAGAGCAAGCCGGTCCAGCGCTTCGCGACGAATGGCTCGGTAGCCTGAGGTGAGATCGGCCACAGGGGTTCCGAGCAAGACGCGCGCCGCTACGCTGTATGCGCCGCTGATGATACGACGCGACAGAGCCATGTGTCGATCACCCTTCCACTCGCCGTATCGCGAGCCAATCGTGAGGTCCGCACCCTCATTGATGGCTTGGATGAGTCGCGGCAGGTCGGCAGGGGCGTGTGAACCGTCTCCATCCATGGTGATGACAATCGAAGATGTGGCGGCGGCGAAGCCGGCCCTCAGTGTTCGTCCCACGCCCGGGTGTCCGTCGCGGCGCTCAACAAGTCTGAGTGACGTATGCTGCGGAGACAGCCTCCGTACCGCCTCGGATGTGTCGTCGGCGCTGTTGTCATCCACCACGATAACCTCCCAAGGCAGCCTGGCGTCATCGAGGACGCGGGCGACCTCCGGGAGCAGAGTCAGGAGGTTCTTTGCCTCGTTGTGACAGGGTATGATTACGGATACACTTGGAGCGGCAACAATCACAGTGCGTCGATTATACTCCGACCGGCGTTCTGCTCCGGCGTCAGTGAGGGCCGATGCGAATGGCGTCATCTGTGACTGAGGGCTTCCCGCGTAACCTGCGTGCGCTCCGAGCGCGGCTGAGAACCAGTGATGCCGTTGCAGTGGCTTCCTTCATGGCTCTGGGCGCATTCTTGCGCCTGTGGAATGTAGAGAACCTCTTCATGATTGTCCATGACTATGATG
>JALNYR010000019.1:0-12840 GCA_023229725.1 Dehalococcoidia bacterium
CCATGCCCACCGTAAGCCTAAGGATTCCTATGCAACTTCAATCGGCATAGCGTTAGTCGGCCCTAAGCCAAACCCTCATTGGGTAGGCGATGGACAGTAGGTTAATATTCCTACACCGCCAGGTAATCGTTTTAAGGCAAAGGGGGGACACAGTAGGATAGGTTGAGCATCCCTATTGGACATGGTGTGTTCCCGATTCTAGGCGTGCTGGAGCAGGCAAATCCACTCCGGCGTTAAGCTGAGGAAAGGGAGAATTCGATGGGCAACCGGAGAAGACTCAACTGATTCCACACTGGCAAGAAAATCCTCGTTGCTAGAGTATCTGGCGCCCGTACCGCAATCCGCCACTGGTAGGCGGGGATAAGGGTCCCTAGGTGTTCGAGATAACCCCCGTTAAGGAATTCGGCAATCTAACCTCGTAACTTCGGGATAAGAGGGCCCGCCTCTTTGAGGCGGGGACACAAAATTGGCCCAAGCGACTGTTTAACAAAAACACAGGTCTCTGCTAAAGCGAAAAAGCTGATGTATAGAGGCTGATACCTGCCCGGTGCTAGAAGGTTAAAGGGAGAGGTGAGGGCGCAAGCCCAAAGCTTTGAACTGAAGCCCTAGTGAACGGCGGCCGTAACTATAACGGTCCTAAGGTAGCGAAACCCCTTGTCGGGTAAGTTCCGACCCGCACGAATGGTGTCACGACTTGGGCGCTGTCTCAACGGGGGACTCGGTGAAATTGAATTGAGGGTGAAGATGCCCTCTACCCGCAGCTGGACAAAAAGACCCCGGAAGCTTTACTATAACTTGGCATTGAACTTTGACTGGGCTTGTGTAGCATAGGTGGGAGGCTATGAAGCTGGGGCGTCAGCCTCGGTGGAGCCACCGGTGAAATACCACTCTGGCTCAGTTATGGTTCTAACCCGCAGTAGCGGGGACAATGTCTGGCGGGTAGTTTGACTGGGGCGGTTGCCTCCCAAAGAGTAACGGAGGCGTCCAAAGGTTCCCTCAGCACGGATGGAAATCGTGCGTAGAGTATATTGGTATAAGGGAGCTTGACTGTGAGACCTACAAGTCGAACAGGGACGAAAGTCGGGCAAAGTGATCCTACGGTTCTGTGTGGAAAGGCCGTAGCTTAACGGATAAAAGCTACTCCGGGGATAACAGGCTTATCTTGCCCAAGAGTTCATATCGACGGCAAGGTTTGGCACCTCGATGTCGGCTCGTCGCATCCTGGGGCTGGATAGGGTCCCAAGGGTCGGACTGTTCGCCCGTTAAAGCGGCACGCGAGCTGGGTTCAGACCGTCGTGAGACAGGTCGGTCTCTATCCGCTGTGGGCGCCGGAGATTTGAGAGGAGCTCTCCCTAGTACGAGAGGACCGGGAGGGACAGACCGCTGGTGTGCCAGTTGTTCCGCCAGGGGCAACGCTGGGTAGCTATGTCTGGTTGGGATAAGTGCTGAAAGCATCTAAGTACGAAGCTCGCCTCAAGATGAGATCTCCCACTGGGTCAACCAGGTAAGGTCACAGAAAGACCATCTGCTTGATAGGCGGCGTGTGTACGCACAGCAATGTGCTTAGCTTAGCCGTACTAATGACCGAGGCCTTGACCTACGTCAAGTAGGACACAAAACGTAAACGATTCCGGAAGCGCAGACGCGCATCCGTCGCGGGGTAGAGCAGTGGAAGCTCGTCGGGCTCATAACCCGGAGGCCGTTGGTTCGAATCCAACCCCCGCTACCAACCACTCGCATCCCTCAAGGGGCACTGGAAACAGTGCCCCTTTCCTTTTGTACTGACCTGGATCCGTCGACCGTCAGCGCTCTGCTGCGGCAGGGCGGCACAGGTCGGGCAACTCGCCTGGTATCTTGACGCGGTCTTGACGGCCCGAATCGGTTCTTGACGCAAACTTGACGGATTCCGTGCTGCAATCTGGCCATGCGGAACTGCGTTTGTCATGCGGCCGCAGGACGTTCGCTGAACGGGTTCCCTCGCGAGGACCGCCGCCTCGGCTATCGTACGCCGCGGGTAACCTCCTCCCGGTCCGGCGCCTGCCTCTTGCGTCCGCGAGCCACTGATCCGTCCCGCGGCCTATGAGAGTAGCCAATGTCTTGAGGTACCTCGGTCTCGCACTTCTGATGTACGGGGCCATGTTCGCTGCGCCTCTTGCACGGTCTCTTGCGGTTCAGGATGGTGTGGACAAGAGCTTCGTCATCCCGGCTGCTATCGCCTGCGCAGCGGGAACCGCCATGTGGCGGCTCGCACCCCGCAACGGCCGCAGCCTGACGCGCCGGGAGGGATTGGCCCTCGTGACCTGCACGTGGGTCGCCGCGTCCCTCGTCGGCGCCCTCCCGTTCACCATCTCGGGCGCGTTGCCTCGCTACGTCGACGCCGTGTTCGAGGCCATGTCCGGTCTCACCACGACGGGCGCGACCGTTCTCACGTACATCGGTGACCAGCCGCCAAGCATCCTTCTGTGGCGAAACCTGCTGCAGTGGGTGGGTGGCATGGGTATCGTCGCTATCTTCGTGGCCCTGTTCCCGGTGCTCGGCATTGGAGCCGCGCGACTCCTTGAAGCGGAGATGACGGGGCCCCAGAAGGAAAGGCTGCAGGCGAGCACCGCACACGCCGCACGGGCCCTGTGGCTGCTGTACGTGGGGTTCACAGTTGCCGAGGTCGTGCTGCTGATGGCTGGGGGGGGCCTGCCGTTCTACGACTCGCTGAACATCGCGTTTGCGACCGTCGCCACGGGCGGCTTCCTTCATTTGCAGGAAAGCATCGGTGCGTATGCGGCAAACCCTTTCATCACCACGGTGGTCACGGTCTTCATGCTGGCGGCCGGGATGAACTTTTCGCTCTACTACCGCGCCATCCGTCAGCGCAGCGGCGCCGTGCTCTACCGGAACCCGGAGGTCCGCCTCTACGCCGGCATCTTCGTTGCGGCGGCTTTGGTCATTACGGTGGACCTCCTTAGGGTGGGTTCGATGCCGGCCTCAAGCGCGCTCCAGCATGCGACGTTCCAGGTTGCCTCGATTCAGACGACGACCGGATTCACGACAGCCGATTTCGATCTGTGGCCGCCCCTCTCGAAGGGAGTGTTGCTTATACTCATGTTCATCGGGGGCTGTGCGGGTTCGACGGCAGGCGGCCTCAAAGTGGTGCGGCTGCTCGTGGTCCTCAAGTACATTGCGCGCCACCTCATGAGTGCGTTCAGTCCGCGCGTGGTGGCCTCTGTGAAGCTCCAAGACCAGACGGTGGCGGAACCTGTTGTTTCCGCAATCGTCGGCGTGACATGCATCTATGGTTTCACCGTCGTGGGAGGCTTTCTGCTGATGACGGCACTGGGCCTCGAGGGCATCGGAGCGTTGTCGGCGGTGGCAACAACGCTCGGCAATGTGGGCCCTGGCCTCGGTCCTGTTGGCCCGAGCCAGAACTTTGCCTTCATCCCCGATGCCGGGAAGCTTGTGCTCACGGGGCTCATGCTCATCGGACGGCTTGAGTTCGTGACGGTGATGGCCCTCTTCCATCCGATGTTCTGGCACTGGCGCTGAGGAATCCCGCTGTGAGTGTCGTTCTTCACGTGCACAAACGGGACTGGTGCTCGCTCTCGGTGCCCGTCTCTGGTCTTCCCTTGCCGGTGCCCATACCTTATCGCAGGGCCGCAGTCCGGCGTCGCGAGCTGCGCTCGACAGAGTCACATCCGATGGCGGACAATTACCTGCGGATAATCATCTTGGCGGTTCAAGCGGCAGAGTCGAGGCAGGGGGGGACTTCTTCCTCAGAGAATGGGATCGTGTGGTTGGCATGGAGTGCGACGCGGTGAAACGCGGTTGTCTCAAGGTGTTCTTCGGCTATGCTCCCGGCTTGGGCAAGACGTACGCGATGCTGGAGGCGGCGCGGGTCGCCGTAGCAGGCGGGCGGTCTGTCCTGGTGGGATACGCGAATACCCACGGCCGTCCTGAAGTCGAGGCGCTGCTGGTCGGCCTTACAGTCCTCCCGCTGAAGGAGATCGACTACCGCGGTGCGAGGCTGGCCGAGTTCGACCTCGAAGCTGCCCTCAACTTCAAAGCCGATCTGGTCGTCGTGGATGAACTGGCTCACACCAATGCGGCGGGATGTCGAAATCGCAAGCGGTGGCAAGATGTGCAGGAGTTGCTCGAAGCGGGAAGCGATGTCTGGACCACGCTCAATCTCCAGCACATCGAGTCTGTCCGTGACGTGGTTACTCAGATCACCGGCGTGGTCGTTCGTGACTCGCTCCCGGACCATGTATTCGATGAGGCAGCCGAGGTGGAGTTGGTCGACCTGCCTCCGGACGAACTGCTCGAGCGCTCTCGTGAAGGCAAAGCGCACCTGGCGGAGCGCGTGAGCCGGTCGGTTGTACGCCCGCTTCGCAAGGGCAGCCTCGTTGCTCTCCGCGAAATGGCGATGCGCCGGGTGGCGGACCGCGTGGGACGTGATGTCCAGGCGGTTCGCCTCGGTGACGCCCATACACACGGTCCTGCCACTGCTGAGCGACTCCTCGTCTGCGTTGACGCGAGTCCGGGCTCGGCCAGGTTGATTCGGGCCGCCAGGCGTATGGCCTCTGCAACCCACGCGCCATGGACCGCAATTCATGTACAGACTCCGGCTGAGAACCGGCTGGATGAACGAGGGCGGCGCATGCTCGCGCAGAATATGAGGCTCGCGGACCACCTTGGAGGCGAGACGGTTACCGTCTCGGGAGCGGACGTTGCGAGGGAAGTGGTCCGCTATGCGCGCGCTCACAACGTGACAAAGACGGTCATCGGCACCGGTGGTGCGGTTCCCCTGTACTGCTTCTGGAGACGCCCGGTGGCAGATCGAGTGATCGGACTTGCCGGCGACATGGATGTCCATGTCATCCACGCCGTGGATGAACAACCTCCCAGCTTACGGACTGGTTCCGGGATCCGCCATGACGTCCGCGATTATCTGCTGGCTCTCGCCATGCTTCTCCTTGCCACTGCGGTCGCGGCGGGCTTCGACAGGTTAGGACTCACCGATGCCAACCTCGTCACGACATACCTCCTGGCAATCGCCCTCGTCGCGATGTGGTGGGGACGCGGCCCCGCGGTTGTCTCCTCGCTTGCATCCGTACTCCTCTACAATTTCCTGTTCACGACGCCCTACTTCACGCTGGTTGTTGACGATCCCCAGAACATCTACACGTTTGCGGTCATGCTCTCCATCGCGCTCATCGTGAGCGAACTCACATCCCGCGTCAGAGAGCAGGCGAATCTAGCGGTCGAGCGTGAGCATCGTGCGGAAGCCCTCTATCGCGTCAGCCATGCCCTCGCCAATACTTCAGGTCGCTTGCAGTTGGTCGCCGTTGCCCAGGAAGAACTCACCACCATCTTCGGTGGTCAGGTTGCTGTGTTCGTCCCGGAACGAGACTCGCTGCGGCCGGTACTTCGTCGCGGCAATACCCTCGCCGAAACGCCCGATGAGGCGGATGCTGCGCTCTGGGCTTTTGAGCACCGGCGCACGGCCGGCCGAGGTACCGACGTCTTGCCGGGCGCGCAGGCCCTCTACCTCCCACTGAATGGCTCGGAGTCGACCGTCGGAGTTCTGGCCTGGCAGCCTGAGGACGAGTCGTGCCTCGTCAATCCTGCGCAGCGGCAACTGCTTGATGCGGTGTCCACGCAGATCGCCATGGCGCTGGAACGGGATTGGCTGGCGCAAGAGACTCAACGCGTGCTGACTGAAGCTGATGCTGAAAGGTCTCGCAGTTCCCTGCTGAGCGTGGTCTCGCATGACCTGCGGACTCCGCTGGCAGCGATTGCCGGCTCGGCCAGCAGCCTCGTGGTGGACAAGCTCGACGCAGAGACTCGCGAGGATCTTGCGAGGACAATCTACGAAGAAGCCGACCGCCTGACGCGACTTGTCGAGAACCTGTTGCACCTCACTCGCATCGAGTCCGGCGCTATGAAGGTCGAGAAGCAGTGGCAGCCTCTGGAGGAGGTCGTCGGCTCGGCGTTGAGGCGCGTCGAGACGGCTCTCGGAAGCCACGAAGTCCAACTAGACCTTCCTTTCGACTTGCCGTTGGTTCCCATGGATGGCCTTCTTGTCGAGCAGGTGCTCGTGAATCTCCTGGACAACGCCGCCAAGTACTCGGGTGAGGGCTCACCTATCGACCTCGTGGCCCGGCTGGCGTCGGCAGGCGTTGAGGTCACCGTGGCCGACCGTGGTCCAGGGCTGGCCGAGGCGGAACAAGAACGCGTCTTCGAGAGATTCTATCGCGGTACCGCAGTCCGCAGCGACCGCGGCCGGGGTGCAGGGATGGGTCTGGCAATCTGCCGCGCCGTTGTGACGGCACACGGCGGCCGCATCTGGGTCGAACCCCGTGTCGGCGGCGGCTCGTGCTTCAAGTTCGTGCTACCAGTGGAGGGGACGCCGCCGGTCGAAGAAGCCCCCGCATCGCGAGAGAGGAAGTCAGATGCCTGACGCGCCACTCATTCTCATCATCGAAGACGAGAAGCCGATTCTCCGGTTCCTCACGGCCTCACTCAGTGGACAGAGCTACCGCGTCGCGACGGCGGAATCAGGTGCACAGGCTCTCGCGATGATTGAGGCGCATCTCCCCGACCTCATCATCCTCGACCTGGGACTCCCTGATATGGATGGTGTGGAAATCATCGATCACGTAAGACAGTGGTCGCAGTTGCCCATCATTGTGCTGACTGCCCGCGATCGGGAGAAGGACAAGATTGACGCGCTGGATCGCGGTGCCGACGACTACCTGACGAAACCGTTTGCGGTCGGCGAACTGGCTGCAAGGCTGCGGGTAGCTCTGCGCCATCGCGCCCGCGCAATCGCCGGTGACGATCAGACAGCCGGCGTGTTCGAGTCAGGTGATCTTCGTGTCGACCTGCAGGAGCGACGAGTATTCGTCGGCACGGAGGAGGCACACCTTACGCCCATCGAGTACCGGCTCCTGACGACGATGATCGCCCACGCGGGCAAGATGCTGACGCACCGTTTCCTGCTGCGCGAAGTGTGGGGACCCGGCTATTCCGAAGAGGTACATCAGTTGCGCGTTCACATGGCCAATCTGCGCCAGAAGATTGAAGCGGAACCGGCGCGTCCCCGGCACCTGTTGACGGAACAGGGCGTGGGGTACAGGTTTGCCACGAATGAGTAGCGCCGGCTGTCTGTGGCGCGTGTGAGCGCTAGCCTGTCCGGACTCTCAACCGGTCTCCCAGCGCGTCGAAGGCCGTCAGCCAGGCTGCCGCGGAGGCATCGCCTGCCTGAGCCCTGGCCCTGTGCTCTTCCCTCGAGGTCGGGATGAGGCGGTAGTAGAGGTACTGCACTTCGCCGAGGTCAATGGGAAGGGACAGCCGCTGACTCATGGCCACCGCCGCCGTGAGCCTCGCCAAAGCTTCGCCTTCGTCGGGATTGCTCGCAAACGACTCCATCATGCGGCCAATCAAGAGCCGGAGCAGGTGTCCGTGCCCCTCGGTGTCGAGCTCGGCGCCCCACGTGGCCGCACTCGAGACGAGCGCTTCCACACGTGCGAGATTGGGTTCCCTGGCGGTCAGGACCCGGCGCAGGTCCGTGTTGATGATGAACTCGGCGGCATCCTTGAATGGCTTCGGAAGGGGGTTGCCCATCTCGGTGAGGAAGCGCATCGGAGGGTAGTGGTGCTCGTAGAGCTGCCTGAATACCTTCTCGATATCCGCAAGCGTGCCCTCCAGGATGTGCCCCATCGTTCTGCGTTGCTCGTCCCTGAACAGCGATTTCAGGGAGTATGCCGACGTGCCGAAGCTGCGGTCGAGGCTGCGTATGATTCCGGCGAAGTCGGCCGCCTCGAATCGCTCCGTGAGGTCCGCGGCTGCGTGCCCGTATGCGTCGTCATCCTGGAAGGATGCGACTCCGGCGTTGACTGTGTGTTCTCCGAAGTACAGCGCGCCGAAGGCGAACGAACCTGACTCCGCTGTAATCGTGGACCTGAGCGCTATCTTGCCGACCGCGAGGCGCGCCCGTCCTTTCTGACGGCGGCGGAGGTCCTCCACGGCGACGTTGTAGCAGAAGACCTCGGCTTCCTTCCCGTAGTCCTCGAACAGGGAACTGACCGCGAAGTGCGCGGCCACCGTGGTGAGGTCGGCCATTGCCGGCTGTACGAATCGCTCGTAGATGCGACGGCCGGTGCCGTGCTCGGCGAGATTGCTGACTGCCTGTCCAAGTGACTCCAGGAACCGAGGCTCGATGTCGCTCCCGAACAGCTCCCGGGCGAGCTGGACCACCCTGCCGGCGTACTGCATCACCTGGACGGTCTCGATTCGGGAGACCTCGTCGAAGAACCAGCCGCAACTCGTGTACATGAGCATCGCGTGGCGCTGGAGTTCCATCAGCTTGAGCAGCGTGACGCGCTCGTCCGCATTCAACTCCCGTCTCGCCTGTCGGGCGATGAATGTCGCCAGACTCTCCGGCGACCGGTCGAAGATGACGTTGATGTACTCGTCCCTTGCCAGCCATGGCTCGTTGACCAGCAACCCGGCGCGCTCCTCGAAGGATGGTGCGACCGTGTCCCGGAGCCAGTCGAGGGATTCCCTGAGTGGAGCACGCCACGCCTGACTCCAGTCGGGGTTCTGTCCTGTGTCGCAGCCGCAATCGCTGCGCCAGCGCTCGACGCCGTGGGGGCAACTCCACGAGCTTCTCTCAAGGAGCTGCACCTCCTCGACGGGAGGGTGCTTCTCGAGGTACTCGCCGTAGTTGGTCACCCGGGCGAGGTCGTTCTGCTGGATGTAGTGGAGCGCGTAGGCGAGCGCCATTTCGCCGAACCGGTGGTGATGCCCGAAGGTCTCGCCGTCGACGGCGACGTTGACGAGTTGCGGCCGGCGTCGTGCGTCGCTGAAGCCATCCACAAGGCGCCGGGCAAAGGTCTCGCCGTTCTCGAGCAGTCGCTCGAAGGCGACGGCCCTGGCGATGGGGCCGTTGTAGAAGAAGATGACAATGCTGCGCCCGGACGGCAGCTCCTGCATGTACGCCGTGGTGGGATCAACCTTCTCTCCGGTGGCGTCCGTCCAGAAGGTCGACCCGGCGCCTCTCGTCCGCGCGGCCTGTCGCGGCGCAAGGATGGTGAACTTGAGACCGTGCTCGGCCAGCACCTCCAGTGTGTCGATGTCGACCGCCGTCTCGGGAAGCCACATCCCTTCGGGTTCGCGGTTGAAGCGGCGGCGGAAGTCGGCGATACCCCAGCGGACCTGCGTGGATTTGTCGCGTCGCGTGGCGAGCGGCATTATCATGTGGTTGTAGGGCTGGGCGATGGCCGACCCGTGTCCTGAGAAGCGCTCGCGGCTCTCGCCGTCGGCAGCCAGTATCGCCTGGTACGTTCGAGGTGCGCTGCGCTCCATCCACGACAGCAGCGTCGGGCCGACATCGAAGCTGATGCTCGCATAGTTGTTCACGATGCGGGTTATGTAGCCTTCGATGTCCAGGATGCGTGCCTCGGCGTTGGGCCGGTAGCACTCGGCGTCAATCCGCTCATTCCAGTCGTGGTACGGATAGGCGGAGTCCTGGATCTCCACCTGCTCCAGCCACGCATTCTCGCGAGGCGGCTGGTAGAAGTGCCCGTGTATACAGACGAAGCGCTCCACGCTGCTCAACTCCTTGAGTCTATGGTAACACCGTCGGCGTCCGGCTCCGGCGCCGATAACGCCTTCGTCCGCAGATGGGTTCGCGCACGTTTGTTCGAGATTGGCAGCGCTGTCTCGGGCATGGCTCGCGCCGTGCTCAGCCGCCTGACCGGGACCGCAGGAACACGGTCGCAAGCGGTGGCAGTGTCAACTCGAAGGAGAATGGCCTTCCGTGCCAGGTCTGGCGCGCCGCCATCACCGCTGGACCATTCCCGAAGCCGCTGCCTCCGAACTCCGCGGCGTCACTGTTCAGCAGCGCGCTCCACTCGCCTCCACGCGGCACGCCGAGCCGGTAGCCATGCCGGGGGACCGGCGTGAGGTTGCAGACCACGAGCACGATGTCGCTCGCTCCCCGGTTCTTCCGCAGGAACGCGACGACGCTCTGCTCCACGTCGTCGCCGCTCACCCATTCGAATCCCGAAGGCTCGCAGTCGAGCTCGTGCAGCGCCGGGACAGTGCGGTAGACCTCGTTCAGTCTGGCCACCCACGTCTTCATCCGTGCGTGGCGCTCCTGGTCCAGCAGGTGCCAGTCGATGCTTGCGTCGTGGTTCCACTCACTCCACTGGGCGAACTCATCTCCCATGAACAGGAGCTTCTTTCCGGACATGCCGTACATGTAGCCGAAGAGGGCCCTCAGGTTGGCAAACTTCTGCCACTCGTCTCCGGACATCTTGCGAAGCAGTGAGCCTTTTCCATGGACAACCTCGTCATGAGAGAGTGGGAGAATGAAGTTCTCGCTGAAGCCGTACAACATGCGAAACGTGAGCAGGTTGTGGTGATACTTGCGGTGGATGGATTCTCTCCCCATGTACTCGAGAGTGTCGTGCATCCAGCCCATGTCCCACTTGAGACCGAAGCCGAGTCCGCCCAGGTAGGTCGGGCGCGAGACCATCGGCCAGGCGGTCGACTCCTCGGCGATGGTCTGCACGTCCGGGAAGCTGCGATAGACCTCTTCGTTGAGTCGTCGCAGGAAGGTGATTGCGTCGAGGTTCTCGCGCCCACCTTGCGGATTCGGCACCCACTCGCCCAGCTTTCTCGAGTAGTCGAGATAGAGCATCGATGCGACGGCGTCGACTCTCAGGCCATCCGCGTGGTACCGGTCCAGCCAGAAGAGGGCGCTGCTGATGAGGAAGCTCCGCACCTCATTGCGACCGTAGTTGAAGATGTAGCTCTTCCAGTCTGGGTGAAACCCGAGACGCCGGTCGGCATGTTCGTAGAGATGCGTGCCGTCGAAGTACGCGAGTCCCGCTTCATCGGTCGGGAAGTGCGACGGGACCCAGTCCAGGATGACGCCGATGCCGCGTTGATGCAGGTAGTCGATGAGGTACATGAGGTCCTGGGGGGTGCCGTAGCGGCGTGATGCGGCGAAGTATCCCAGGATCTGGTAGCCCCACGAGGCGAAGAACGGATGCTCCATGACGGGCAGGAACTCGACGTGTGTGAAGCCCAGCTCGCAGACGTAGTCTGCCAGCAACGGAGCCATCTCGCGATAGCTGAGGGAGCGGAAGCCGTCCTCGGGCACCCGGCGCCAGGAACCGAGGTGCACTTCGTAGATTGAGAGTGGTTGCCCGAGGGAGTTCACTTTCCCCCGCCGGCTCATCCAGTCCCGGTCGCCCCACGTGTAGTCGAGGTTCCAGACGACGGATGCGGTCTTCGGCGGAATCTCGCAGTGAAAGGCAAGAGGGTCGGTCTTGTCGACCGTGTAGCCCTTGTGGCGTGAGCGGATGTGGTACTTGTAGAGGCCTCCGTTGGACATGCCCGCGCAGAATCCCTCCCAGATGCCGGACGAGTCTCTTGGACGGAGCGGATGCGCTGAAGGGTCCCAGCAATTGAAGTCGCCGACCACCGAAACGTGTTCTGCGTTCGGCGCCCAGACGGCGAAGTGCGTCCCCGGTTGCCCGTCGGCGTCCACCGAGTGCGCGCCCAGCTTCTCGTACAGCCGGAAGTGGCTCCCCTCGTTGAAGAGGTAGATGTCGTTGTCGGTCAGCAGAGACCGACCGTACTGCATCCGTCCAGCGGCGCCGGTCATCTACAGTCGCTCCCGGGGGACTCCGTCGGCGCCTCGCCTCGCGCGCCGTACGATGTCCAGGAGGCTGTGCACGTCGACGTTGTTGCGTATCTCTTCCATGGACTTTGCGGCCCTGTGCCGCCACGACGGGTAGGCGGCGCCCACGCCCGGCACGTTCGGTTGGCGCGTCTCAAGCCACAGGTCCTCAAGATTCACCAGCACGTAGCGTGCCCGCTGTGCGCCGAGCCACTGCAGAGTGCATCGTAGCACGTCAGGTACATCCGCCGATTCCCTGTTCAGCGAGCACGGCAGCAGTGACAGGAGTGACTGCCGCAACTGCTGCCTCTTCCGCATCGCGGCATCGATATCACCCTTCGCCACGATGCCGAGATCGGCCTGTTGACAAATGTCAAGGCCACGCCACATGGAGGCGAAAGGGGGCATGTCGTGCGTGTTGAGCGCAACCAGGCAGTCCTGAGGCACGCGCAGTCGGTGCTCACCGGTCATCCCCTCCAGTTCGTAGTGGAGCACGAACATCCGGTTGAGACGGTGACGCCTCATGTCCCGCCGAACCTCGTGCGGCACGGTGCCGAGGTCCTCGCCGACAAGGGAGACTCGATGCCGGTGTGACTCGATGCTGATGACGGCGTACATCTCATCCGGGTGGTAGCGCAGGTAGGTTCCCTCAGCGGAGGTATGTCCCGCGGGGATGCAGAAGATGTGGTGCAGGCCCATGACGTGGTCGATTCTCAGCGCCGCGGCGCTGCCCATGTGGTGGGCGAGGATGGCTCTGACGTAGTCGTAGCCCCGCCGTCTGATAGCCTCCGGATGGGGCGGAGGACTGCCCCAGTCCTGTCCCGTGGTGAACAGCACGTCCGGCGGTGCTCCGCAGGACGCCTCGGGTATGAAGCACTCCCGGTAGCGCCACGCATCGTAGCCATCCGGATGCACGCCAAGCGGCAGGTCGAGGTAGAGTCCGGCCGGGGAGTCTGTTGTCCGGGTGACGGCGGAGGACATCTGCCGGTGGGCGACCCATTGCGCGTATTCGTAGAATCTCGTGACATCAGGGTCGACGTCGTCCGGCGACAGGTCGCCGCCGGACGCGGATGACTGCCACTCGCGCCACGGTCGGGCCTGACTCTCGACGGCGGCGCGGAACTCTGCATAGTCGCGTACGAGGTCGTGTGTCC
>JALNYR010000019.1:12881-24500 GCA_023229725.1 Dehalococcoidia bacterium
TCTTGAGTCTCCACACTTCGGCGTAGTCGACGAGACCGGAGCGGCGAAGCGCCTCTCTTGCCTGTGCTCCCTGGCGTGATTGCAGCAGATGGAGCGCCTCAGGGCATGCGGCGAGGTTCGGCGCCGACTCGATGTCCGCGAAGAACTCGCTCCACAGGAGACGCGTCACCGGCAGGTACGGGCTGGCTTCATCGGAGGGGCCGTGGAAGCACGGCAGGAGTGGGAGCGTGCCGACAAGGCTGCCTCCCTCATGGGCTGTCCACTCCACGAGCCGTGCGAGGTCGGCGTAGCTGCCGGCGCCCCAGTCGGCTGCGGTGCGCAGTGCGTAGAGGGGAAGGAATACCCCCCACTGCCGCTGTGGTGCTCCGGCCGGCTGGTAGACGTGGGACGGCGCGGAGAGAACGTGCGCATGAGCGCTCCTGGCGCCAGCTTCGCAGAGCAGATTGTGGTAACCGGTCGGGAGAACCGTGTGGATGTGGACCAGGAGCGAACGGTACTGTTGGCCGTTGCACTCGATGAAGCCGGTTTCCTGCAAGTTCACCGACGTGCCTTCGAATGGCATCGGGGCGCCGTCCTCGCCCGTGATGGACAGATTCACGGCCTTCGCTTCATCGGCGCGCAACCACAGGTTGAAGGGGGACAACGAACCGTCCCATGCGACGAGCACGGGCTCGATGAGCTGTTCGCAACGCCGCAGGCGCTCGTCTCGGGCGGCATTTCGGCAGTCGGCTGCGTTCTCCACCGGCACCCCCAGGGAGCGCAGCAACGCCGTCAGAGTTGCGTCGGAAGCCGAGACGTGCCGCCCGGCCACGTCCCGGTACGCCGTCTGGATTCCGTGGAGGCGCGCAAGTGCGTGCAGGCCGGGCGTGCCCTGTTCGTGCCTCATGGCGTCGACTCGAGCACCTGCGCGATGCCCTGGAGGGGCACTCTCAGCCAGTCGGGACGGTTGTTGAGTTCGTAGCTCACTTCGTACAGAGCCTTCTGCAGCAGGTAGGCGTCGAGCACGACGGCAATGTCTTCGGGCTTCGCCGGAAGCACGGGCGTGTCCGCCATCAGGTCAAGATAAGCGTGCAGGAAGGCGCCGGATACCCACAGTTGCCAGGCCTGCGCCCACTGCTCGAGGACGGGCAGATCCTCGCCTCGTATCACCGTAGTCGTCCGGCCTCGCATCGCTACGTGCGTTGCGTAGTGGAACGAGCGCAGCATGCCGGCGATGTCCTTCAATGGGGAGTGCTTGATTCTGCGTTCGCCGAGACTGCGCGCCGGCTCGCCCTCGAAGTCGATGATGACGAAGTCACTGCCGGTGCGCAGTACCTGCCCGAGGTGGTAGTCGCCATGGCACCGGATGCGCATAGCTGCAATGCGACGCCGGGTGATGGCCTGGAACCTCGCAAGAACCGCATCGCCTCGGGCAATCGTTGCCTGCGCGTCCTCGCGCGCCCCGGGAGGGAGCGAAGGGAGTGCGTTCCTGAGTTCTCCCAGCACCTGGACCGTGTAGGCGCGATACCCGTGGTAGAGCGAGCGCTGGTAGATGGCTGAGAACGGCTCCGGCGCGAAGCCTTCGTCCTCAACCGCGGACGCGAGCGCAAGGTGCAGCTCGGCCGTGCGCTGTCCGAGCAAACGAGCGGATTCCATGTATGGCCCGACTGCTTCGTCTGCCTCGGGAGGTATTGGTTCCCGGCTGAGCGCTAGGGGTGACCTCACAGCGGGTAGCGGAGCGGTGGCGCCCGTCCGGGCCAGGGCGTGTTCGAAGTAGCGACCGAGGGCGTCAAGAGTGAAATCCCAGGCGTCTCCTTCGGCTCGTGCGTACTTGTGCAGTATCGCCAGCGCCACAGACTCAGTCGGGGGCTCGCTCCGGTATTCGATGGCCCCGGCCACGGGAGTGACGTTGGGGAATGGCTGTCGCTCCGTCAGATAGCGGCCAATCTCCAGCTCCGGCGACGTGCCTTCCTCCAGCCTCCGGTAGAGCTTGAGAATGAACCGGTCGCCGTAGACGATGGAGCTGTTGGTCTGTTCCGCCCGCACGGGCACGGATTCGAGCTTCTCCTGCGGAGAGCCACGCGTTCGGGTGAATACGCCTCTCGTGCGGTGCCCGGTCACTGCGCCGTGCTGGCCTTTGAAGCAGCGGCGACGCTCGACCGTCTCAATGAGGGCGGTTCGGAAGTCGGGCGACGCGAGTGCGTCATACGCGACGTATCCCGTCCCCGCCGGCGCGCCCCTGGAGTCCACGGTGGCGATGACCGACCAGGGGGATTCGTTCATGACCTGTGTGGCGGCTTCGCCCCGGGCGAAGGCAACCGGAATGAGGTAGGACTCAGGCTCACCTTCGGTGTACTCGACTCGGAGGATAGTGAGAAAACCAGGGTGGTCGTTCATGGGGACGGGAACGGAGTCTACAACGGTCGCGTTTCTCGTCTGGCGCGCTTTGCCACCGAACCATCTCGAACGGCGCGCGTGTCGGAGCAGGGCAGACTCGAATCGGGACCGGTAGGTCCTCTTCAGCAGGTCATCGGGACCTCTGCGGACGACGAGCGAAACGGGAGGCGTCGTGTCGCTGGAACGAGCCGTCTCTTCAGTCTGCACAACCCTCGATTCGAGTGAGAACCAGTAGAACGCATAGGGGCCGAGGGACACGAGATAGGGAGAATCGGCTATCGCGGGGAAGTCGTTGCGCCCGAAGAGCTCAACCGGCACACGCCCCGTAAGGCCGGCGAGGGTCAGGTACGTGTGCTGCGCGTGCCGGGAGAGGTTCGCCACGACGAGGATTGTCTCATTCTCAAAGCGACGTATGAATGCGAGTACTTTTCGGTTGCCCGGACGGAGGAACTCGGTGCTGCCACGGCCGAAGGCACGGTAGCGACGGCTCACGGCGATGAGGCGCTTCATCCACCAGAGAAATGAGTCAGGGTTGTTCTGCTGTGCCTCGACATTGATCGTCTCGTAGTGGTACTCCGGGTCGATGGTTACCGGCAGGTAGAGCCGCTGCGGATTGGCCGCCGAGAACCCCGCATTTCGGTCGGCGCTCCACTGCATCGGCGTGCGGACCGCGTTTCTGTCGCCCAGATAGACGTTGTCGCCCATGCCGATCTCGTCGCCGTAGTAGACGACCGGCGTGCCGGGGAGCGAGAAAGTCAGGGCATTCATCAGCTCCATCTTCTTCCGGTCGTTGTTGAGCAGCGGGGCGAGCCGCCGCCGTATGCCGAGGTTGATGCGTGACTGGCGGTCGTGCGCGTACACCCGGTACATGAAGTCGCGCTCCTCGTCGGTTACCATCTCGAGCGTCAGCTCGTCGTGGTTCCTCAGGAAGAGCGCCCACTGGCAGGCGTCCGGGATCTGGGGAGTCTGCTCGAGGATGTCCACAATCGGAAAGCGGTCCTCCATCCGGATGGCCATGAACAGCCGTGGCATGAGAGGGAAGTGGAATGCCATATGGCACTCGTCTCCCTGGCCGAAGTACGCTGCGGCGTCCTCGGCCCACTGGTTCGCTTCGGCAAGAAGCATGCGGTTGCGGAATCGCTTGTCGACCTGCTGTCGCAGCTCCTTGAGGAAGGCATGGCTCTCGGGCAGGTTCTCGCAGTTGGTGCCATCTCGCTCGTACAGATACGGGACGGCATCGAGGCGCAGCCCGGACACCCCCAATCCGAACCAGTAGCTCATCACACGCAACACTGCGCTGCGCACTCGGGGGTTGTCGAAGTTGAGGTCCGGCTGGTGGGCGTAGAAGCGGTGCCAGTAGTAGGCGCCGACCATGGGGTCGTATGTCCAGTTCGACCTCTCGAAGTCCTTGAAGATGACGCGCGCCTCAGGGTACTTGAGCGAGTCACCGTTCCAGACGTAGAAGTCGCGGGCTCTCGTGCCCGCCCGAGCGTGCCTTGCACGCTGGAACCAGGGATGTTGGTCGGACGTGTGGTTGAGCACCAGCTCGGTGATGACCCGGAGGCCGCGCTCGTCGGCGGCCCGGATGAACGCCCTGAAGTCCTTCAGCGTTCCGTATGACGGGTGGATGTCCGTGTAGTCCGAGATGTCGTAGCCGTCGTCCTTCAACGGCGAAGGATAGAAAGGGAGCAACCAGACTGTGGTCACGCCCAGATCGCGCAAGTAGTCGAGCTTCTGCGTCAATCCGGGGAAGTCGCCGATGCCGTCGCCGTTCGAGTCGTAGAACGCACGTACGTGGACTTCGTAGATGACCGCGTCCTTGTACCACAGAGGGTCGTCGTCTCGCCAGAAGTACGTCGACTGCGTTTGTCTCATGCATCACCACCCGGGGCATTCGCGACGTCATGTGTTGCGCCGACGGACGCAGGTATCCGGAAGATGTGTGCCACCGCCTCGGACGGATCAAGCAGCACGTAGTTGTGAGTCCCGGACCACGAATACTCCCGACCGTCCAGCAGGTCACGCACGATGTACGGACCACCGGCATGATGGGGGGAGGTTTCCAGCGCCTGCGTCAACCACCCTCCCTGAGCGTGCTTCGGGTCCATGTTGACGACGACGAGCAGCCGGTCGGAACCGGTCGTGTCCCATTTGGTGTAGGCAATGAGCATGTCGTTGTCGACATGTTCAAAGCACAGGTTGTTCGTCTGCTGTAGTGCCCTGCTGTTGCGCCTGATGTGGTTCACGCGCGCAATCAGCTCGGCGATGCTGTCGGGAGAGTCGATATCCCAGTGCTTCAGTTCGTATTTCTCCGAGTCGAGGTACTCCTCGCTCCCTTCAGCCAGCGGCGTGTTCACGCACAGCTCGAATGCCGGCCCGTAGATGCCGTAGCTGGAACTCAGCGTTGCCGCAAGCACAAGGCGCGCCTCGAAGGCCGGCCTTCCCCCGGCCTGAAGGTAGTCCATCAGTATGTCGGGTGTGTTGGGCCAGAAGTTGGGGCGTAGGTACTCGGCCGCCTCGGTGTGGGTCAGCTCGGTGAGGTACTCGATCAGCTCCCATTTCGTGCGGCGCCACGTGAAGTAGGTGTATGACTGGGTGAATCCCAGCTTCGCCAGACGGCGCATCACTTTCGGTCGCGTGAACGCTTCAGACAGGAAGATGAGGTCGGGACACTCCGTCTTCAGAGACGAAATGAGCCATTCCCAGAACTCAAAGGGCTTCGTGTGCGGGTTGTCCACGCGGAAGATGCGCACTCCCTGGGCCATCCAGAAACGTACGATGCTGCGCAGTTCTTCCCACAGATGCTGCCGATCGTCGTTCTCGAACTCCAGCGGGTAGAGGTCCTGGTACTGCTTGGGCGGGTTCTCCGCGTACTGGACCGTGCCGTCCGGCCGCCGCCGGAACCACTGAGGGTGCTCCCGCACGTAGGGGTGGTCCGGCGAGCACTGGAAAGCGATGTCCATGGCGATCTCGATGCCGAGGTCGGCGGCTCGTCGCATTAGCGAGTGGAAGTCGTCGAGTGAGCCCAGAGAGGCGTGTATCGCCTTGTGGCCGCCATCGCTGGAGCCTATCGCCCACGGCGTCCCCGGGTCACCCTCCAGGCACACCTCCGAGTTATTCCGCCCTTTGCGAGCGGTCACGCCGATGGGGTGGATGGGGGGTAGGTAGAGAACGTCGAATCCCAGCCCGGCGACATACGGAAGGAGTGCTTCGCAGTCCGCGAACGTGCCGTGGCAGCCGGGCACAGGGGAACAGGAGCGCGGAAACATCTCGTACCACGCGCCGAAGAGCGCTCTCTCGCGGTCCACATTGACCTTGAGCGCAGGCGCATGGGTAGTTGCCTTGCCCGTGTCGCTGTACCTGCTTGCGAGCGTTGCCACAGTGGCGCCCGCAGCCGCTTCTTCAATTTCCACTGCGGTGTTCGCGCTGCGGACTCGTTCTGCGTGCTCCAGCAGCGCCTCCCGATCCGGGCCACGGGCCCTGCCTCCGGCCTCCTCGAGCAGCTGTGTTCCCGCGAGAAGGTCGACGGTGACATCGAGATTCGATTGCAGGCGCTTCTTCAGCTTCCGCTGCCATGTCCTGAACGCGTCCACCCAGGCGCTCACGGTGTACTCGTACTCCCCTGTTGCTTCTACTGTGAAGGAACCTCGCCAGACGTCGTTCCCTAGCGATGTCATAGGAGAGGACTGCCATGAGCGCTCGCCCGTGCGACGGAACAGCACGACGCAGGTCAACTCATCGTGCCCGTCGGCGAAGATGTCGGCCTCGACTGTGACCTGCTGGCTCACGATGCGCTTCACCGCGAAGCGCCCGCAGTCAATTGAGGGGCGAATGCACTCGATAGCCACCCGTTCGGGCTGATGCCTCTTCATGCGTGACCGCCGGCGACGTGTTCGGGGCCGGGCCGCTCTAACTGAGACTACAACAGACGGTGCGGCTTCTGTCAAGCTGCGAAGGGGCGGTTCAGCGTGGTGCCTGAGGCCCGTACCCTTGTTCGAGCACGGGGATATACATGGTGCCGACGTAGTCCTTGACCATACGCCGGGAGGAGAAGCGGGGCGTGATGGACTTGATGGAGCTTCTCACCTTCTTGAGCCAGCCGTGCGGGATGCCGTTGCGGTCGCGGTCGTAAAACAGCGGGATGACCTCGTTCTCGAGGATGGAATAGAGTGCGTCCGCGTCCCGCGAATCCTCTTCCTCGTGACTGGCCGAGAGTGTCTCGTCGCCGATGACCCAGCCGTTCGTGCCGTCGTAGCCCTCCGGCCACCAGCCGTCGGGAACGCTCAAGTGGATGACCCCGTTCATGCATGCCTTCATGCCGCTCGTCCCCGATGCTTCGCGCGGGCGGCGCGGCGTGTTGAGCCACACGTCGACGCCTCTGGTGAGAAGCCGCGACATGTGCATGTCGTAGTCCTCTACGAACGCGACCCGGCCGCGGAACTCGCGGTCCAGACACATGCGGTACACCTGCTGCAGCAGCTGCTTGGACGCTTCGTCAGCAGGGTGGGACTTTCCGGCGAAGACTATCTGCACCGGGCACCAGGGGTCTCTAACGATGCGTTTCAATCGCTCGATGTCGCGGAACAGGAGCGTCGGACGCTTGTATTCGGTGAATCGACGCACGAAGCCGATCGTCAGCGCCGTCGGTTCAAACAGGGAACCCATCGCCAGAGCCTGCTGAGGGCTACAGCGGCCGCTGGCCCAGCACTCCTGTCCGCGGAGTGCCATGGCGGTGATGAGCCGCTGCTTCTGCTTGCGGCGCGCCTGCCACAGCGCGTCGTCAGATATCTTGTCGATGCCGTCCCACAGCGCGATGTCGTCGTGCCGCTCAGCCCAGTCGTGGCCAAGGTGGCTGCAATAGAGCTCCGCAAGCTCGGCCGACAGCCACGTCGGCGGATGGACGCCGTTCGTGACGTGCGAAATGGGCACAAGGTCCTCCGGCGTGTCCGGCCAGAGGCCCTGCCACATCCGCTGCGTGACCTGCATGTGCTTCTTGCTCACCGCGTTGCTTCGCGCGGACGTCCGCAGCGCAAACGTAGTCATGTTGAACTGGGCGCTGCCGTCAGTCCGGCCCAGCTCGAGCATGCGACTGCGGTCAGCCCCGGGCAGGTCCCAGTAGCCGCTGAAGTGCTCGTCCATCAGGTCGAACGAGAACACGTCGTGGCCGGCGGGGACAGGCGTGTGCGTCGTGAACACCGTGCGCGCGCGGACGGCGTCCAGGGCATCCTCGGGGCTGCGGCCGCGTTCCCGCTCGCCGCGGATGCGTTCCATCATCATGAAGGCGGTGTGCCCTTCGTTCGCGTGCCAGACGGTGGGCTCGATGCCGATGGCTTTCAGAATCCGGGTGCCGCCGATGCCGAGGACTATTTCCTGCTGGATGCGGCGCGACTGTTCCGCCGTATACAATCGTGACGTGAGCTGCCGGTCCTCGGGAGAGTTTCCGTCCACGTCGGTGCACACGAGGTAGAGTTCGACCCTTCCGACCCTGACCAGGTAGGCGCCCAGTTGCACGCTCCTGGACCCGAGCCTGACGGAGGTCAGGGGCGCACACGTTGCGTCCGGTGACATGCGCACGGGCGAGATAGGAGCCGACCGGAAGTCCAGTTCCCTGTAGACCTCCTGCTGCCATCCATCCGGCCCTATATGCTGCTGGAAGTAGCCCTGCGGGTACATCAGGCCGACGCCAACCATCGGCAGGCCCAGGTCCGAGGCCTCTTTGAGCAGGTCTCCCGCGAGTATGCCGAGGCCGCCGGCATAGATGGGCAGCGAGTTGTGTATGGCGAACTCGGCCGAGAAGTACGCAATCACGTCCCTGCGGTGCTCGGGATGGCTTTGCTGGAACCAGTTGCTGTTGCCCAGCAGGTCCTTGTCCAACTCGGCGATGGCCTTGTCGTAGACCTCGAGGAACTCCGGGTCTCTGGCCGCGAGGCGCAGCCTGATCGGGTCAATCTGGTGGAGCATCTTGGCGGGGTTGTGTCCGGTGAGCGACCAGAGAGGGTAGTCGAGCGACCTGAAGACGGTACGAGAGGCGTGGTGCCAACTCCACCACATGTTGTGAGCGAGCTCACTCAGCCTCTCGATGCGGGCGGGAAGGGCGGTTTCTGAAACCATAAGTGAAGCGAACCCGGTATGAAGACATGATAATACAGCGCCGGAAGCTGCGCCGCAAACGAGACGCTGCCCGGCGCTCGGTTCTCGCCGGCGCCGGCCAATTCGCTCGCCATGGTAAGATGCCCTGACCACGTGTCCGCGTACGGCCGCGAGCTACGCGGCGGAGGGAGGATTCACACATGAAGAGGTCGGTCCAGCTCGGAGAGAAGGTGATGCTGAGGCTCCGCGTGAGCGAGAAGGATGTGCACTACGCCGGCGGCCTCGTGAACGGCGCGTATGTGCTCGGTCTGTTCGGAGATGTGGGCACCGAGCTCATGATCCGGTTCGATGGGGACGAAGGCCTGCTGGCGGCCTACAACTCCATTGCACTGAAGAGTCCCATACGCGCAGGGGATTTCCTCGAGGTCTCCGGGTGGATAGCGAGGGCCGGGGACACGTCTCGCACCATCGCACTCGAGGCGCACCGGTACATCACGGTCACTGGCGACCCGTGCGAATCATCTGCGGACTATCTGGCGGTGCCTGAGCTGGTCGCGCAGGCCGAAATGGTGGCGGTCGTTCGGAAGGGTCAGCAACGCTGCACCGACCAGCAGCCCTGAGCCGCCCACGGTGCGCGGGGTGCGCGGAGCGGGTCGACTAGAGGGGCAGCTGCGTCACGATTGCAGTGCCACTCTCATCGCTTGTGATGGTGACTCCACCGCCGAGCACCTCGGCGCGCTCCTTGATGAGTCCCAGCGCGATTGCCCGCCCGGACTGAGGGTCGTCGACCGAGAGCGGTTTGCCGTTGTCCGCGATTGACAACAGCGCGTACAGGCTCTCAATGGTCAGCGTCACGGCCACATCGGTTGCAGCCGAGTGCCCGGCCATCTCCGCCAGAGACTCCTGGAGGATGCGGAAGAGGACCAGTGCCCGACTGGAGTCCACTGTCGAAGCGTCTCCTCGCACTGAAAGCGACGTGTGAATGCCCTTCTGTCTGCCGAACTCGGCAAGCTGCCACTCCATGGCCTCGCCCAGGCCGAGGTCTCCCAGGATGCTTGGATAGAGGCCCACGGACATCCGTTTGACCGTCTCCATGAGCGAGTCGACCACCTTCGACATCTCGTCGAGCATGCTGCCGGTCGGGATGGCTCCTCGTGCCGATGTCTTGGCGAGCGTGGCCATGTCCATTCTGAGCGTCGTCAGGGCCTGTCCGATGCGGTCGTGCATCTCGCTCGCCACGAGCGCTCGCTCCTCTTCCCTCACGGATTGCAGATGCCGGGTGAGCCTGCGCAGCTGGTTGGCCGTTGTTCGCAGCTCTTGCTCGGTGCGCTTGAGGTCCATGGTTGTCTGCTCCAGGTCGCTGTGGGAGCTCTGGAGTTTCGCGTGTGTCTGGGCGAGGGCGTTGAGGGTGTCGTTGATGGACCGCGCCAGAGTGCCTATCTCGTCGTTTCCCGTTGAGGACACCCTGCCTGAGAAATCCTGCGCCTCGCCGCAGGCCTGCACCTCCGACGCGAGGCGCGCGATGCGCCGGAGGACCGTCCGGTCAAGCAGCAAGAGGACAAGCAGAACGAGCAGAACACCCCCAAGCATGACGACTCCGAGGAAGTAGCCAAGCGTGTGCTGCCCTTCGGCGTAGATGCTCCGGT
Source organism: Dehalococcoidia bacterium (assembly GCA_023229725.1). Taxonomy (GTDB): domain Bacteria; phylum Chloroflexota; class Dehalococcoidia; order GIF9; family AB-539-J10; genus SKVJ01. The sequence goes on from JALNYR010000019.1 coordinate 22,994, forward strand.
CCTGCGAGATGGTGAGTTCCGCCACCGGCTGTCCGTAGATGTCAAGCAGCTTGGCTTGTCCTTCAACGATGTCGCCTGTCACGGGAACCACCTCGATGTCGGCGGCCAGCGCGCCCGGTTCCTCGTCCGCCGGCAGCGGCATTGGCTGCGACACCGCGGTCGAAGTGAGGGAGAGCGGCAGTCGGGTCGTGGCAGCCATCTCCTCGACGAAGTCGTCGTCAATGCGTGACCCCATCAGAAGCGTGCCCCGGATTGGGCCTTCGTCGGAACTGGTCACAATCGGCCGGGAACTGACCAGCATCGGCCCCTGCGCCAGACCCAGGATGCCGGCAACGGAGCTTCGCACGTCATCGTGTGTGAGCAGGAGGCTGCCGGGGGAAAGGTGCGTGGAGAGGTCTTCCGGCATGTCGATCTCGTGCTCAATCGCAGCGTCCATCGCCTTTGCATAGACCACGGTGCCGTCGGCATCGATGAAGACCATAAGGTGCAGTCCGATTGTGGTGAAAGTGGAATCGAGGAGGTTCGTCGCGATGTACGCATCGGACCTGGTCTCAACGAATTCGTACGTATCGTCCCACGCTGACCAGTCGTTATTCGTCGTCGAAAGCGAGTTGAGGCGTGTCTCCAGAGCGCCGATTCCCTGCTCGACGTTGGTGCGGACGAATCGTTCCTCGAGAGCGCTGTAGCTCGGTGCGAGTACCAGGCGGGAGAGGAGATAGAGTGACACCAGTCCGATTGCCAGCGCCGCCGCAGCCAGCAGAACTGCCTTCAGACGTACAGACACTACGCGTTCTCCTTGAGCCGGCCGGCTGCACGAGTGATGGCGCGACCGACCGGACGGATGCAGCTGCAGTTGAGAGAATGTGCAGGCGGCTCTGGAATGAGACAGACGCAATACACGATATCGCTGATTGTATCGTGACCGTTTACACTCGTCAACAGGCGCACTCGGGGTCGATGCGGACATTGGTACCGGAGACACGGTCGGATGCCCTGCTCGTTGTGTTCGAGGTCAGGCGCTGCCGGAGGGGGAGGCGAACCCGGCGGTGCGGTCCCTGTCAGGCCGGCGCCTGCTGGCCGGCTGCGAACTCGCCCTCAGCGGCCGCTCGCAGCAGATTGCGGGCAAGCACGTACTCAAGGCTCTTGTGTGTTGCCGCCTTCACGCACAGGAAGCTGCTGAAGAGACCGAAGTACAGAGCGCGTTCCTCCACGATGGCCAGACCGTCTTTCGACATCTCGTCGCGGAGAGCGTCGATTGAGAACCTCGCGTCCAGGGCCGGCGAATGTCCGATGAGCGCACGTTCGATCCTCAGGTGAAGCATGTTCGGCTCCTCAAGCAACAAGATGCCGCCGTCCTTTAGAACCCGTGCGACCTCGGCGATGCCGGCGCGCCACTCCCGGCAGTGGTGGAGGACGCCGCAGACGAACACGGCGTCGAAAGCTCTGCTCGGAAGCTGCATCGCGGTGATGTCGCCCACGAACACCGTGGCCGGCACGTTCCGAGCTT
>JALNYR010000188.1 GCA_023229725.1 Dehalococcoidia bacterium
GGCCGCCGGACACGTCAGGACCGTACAGCGTGACGCGGAGCAGCTCACGTATCAGATCAAGGAGCTGAACCAGAACATCGACTTCGTCCTGAGCGACAACAAGCCGGAGAACGACCATCTTGCGACACCTCTTGAGGCAAGGTTGATTGGTCTGGAGCAGCGGATGAGCGGCAAGGGTGAAGAGATTGCCGCCGGCGAGAAGAGCGCACAGGCGCTTGCCGAAGCCACATCGACGCTGCGCACCAGGTACACGAACATGGTGCAGCAGATACAGCGTCTGGAAGCAATGGACAGGTCCACCAAGGCCAAGGAGAGCGCCGTCAAGGCGATACGGCAGGCGGGCAAGATTGCATCCACGGGCGCGGATGTCTCGGTGGACGCCGTGGCGGACCGCATTCAGCGTCGGGCGGATGTGGCCGATGCGAGTTTCGAACGAGCCCTGGGCGACATGACCGGCCAGGTGGAGAAGGACGTCGTCATCGCGCAGGCACAGGCCCGGCTGGAACAGCGCAAGGCGCGCCTCGCGCTTGCCGCCCCTCAGCCGCAACAGCAGCTGGCGAAGTAGAGGCAAGCGTTCGCGCGCTGATGCTGTCTGTCGTGCGGGTGGCTCCGACGCCGACCCGGTGCCTGGCGGTTTGCTCGGTAGGGGCGGACCCCTGTGTCCGCCCGCTTCGTCTCAGCGGAACCAGACCAGCCAGGCGACGATGGCAGCGATTCCCGCTACGCAAACGAGGATGATGACCTCTCCGACGTGGCTGTGCGGGCGCTTCACTGCCATGCGCGCTTCGGTCTCCGCCCGCAGTTCTTCCCTGACCGGAACGGGTATGAGCCGCACCATCGCGGCGATGGCGAGGGGGATTACCACGAGGTCATCCAGTTGACCGTGCAAAGGTATGAAGTCAGGGACGACATCAACAGGACTGATTGCGTAGAGCGCCATCGCAGCGGCAAGTGCCTTGACATACCAGGGCGCTCGAGGGTCGCGCAGAGCCCGGTACGCCACGACGGTGTCCCGTTTGGCTACGCGCTTCCACTCGCTCAGCTGCTCAAACACCGTACCTCCGGATAGCTGAGGTCATGTCCTGTGAATCACAGGGACACGTTACTTATACCACAACGTACCGGACCGTCGCCTCCGGTGTGGCGCCCTCACGTTGTCGGTCTTCCCATCCGTGTTCGCCCGGGGGCGCCTCCGGCCCTGACTGCGCCCCGGCCTATCCGCGCCCTGCCCTGAACTCCTCCACCACCTCCCGCATCTGCTCCAGCGCCCAGTCCACGTCCTCGGCCTCCACCATCCGATGGGTGACGGCGCGGACTCTGGGGCCCTCAGGATGGTTCAGCTTCACGCCTCTTTCAAACAGACGGTCGATGAACTCGCCGGCCGGCACGTGCGGGGGCAGGCCGAACATCACGATGTTGGTGACCGTCCTCTCGGGTGAGCAGCTGACGCCCGGTATTCCCGACAGTCCGGTCGCCAGCCGCTTCGCGTTCACGTGGTCCACCGGCAGGCGATCGATCATGGTGTCCAGCGCCACGAGCCCGGCCGCGGCGATGACCCCGGCCTGCCGCATGCCGCCGCCGAGCATCTTCCGCTTCTTTCGCGCCCTCTCGATGAACTCGGCGGAACCGCACAGCACCGAGCCGACCGGCGCGCTCAGGCTCTTGGACAGGCAGTAGCAGACGGAATCCACCGGCGCAGCGAGCCGTGCCGCGGAAACGCCGAGGGCCACCGCCGCATTGAACAGTCGCGCGCCGTCCAGGTGAACCTTGAGCCCGTGCCGGTGAGCCAGCTCGCACGCGGACGCGGTGTACTCCGCGGTCAGCACCGTGCCGCCGCAGCGATTGTGCGTGTTCTCGAGGCAGAGCAGCCGGGTCGGTGGGTAGTGGAGGTCCTCCGGCCGGATGGTCGCCTCGATGCCACGAAGGTCCAGCCTGCCGTCCTCCTCGTTGCGCACGGTGCGCAGCACAGCGCCCCCCAGGGCCGAGGAGCCCCCGACTTCGTACCAGAGGATGTGCGACTCGCTGCCCAGGATGACCTCGTCGCCCGACCTCGTGTGCGTCAGGACAGCCAGCAGGTTGCTCATCGTGCCGCTGACGGTGAAGAGTCCGGCCTCCTTGCCGAGCAGGGCAGCGGACCGCTGCTCCAGCCGGTTTACTGTCGGGTCTTCTCCGTAGCAGTCATCGCCCAGCTCGGCCTCATACATGGCCCGCCGCATCTCATCGGTGGGCAGTGTCACGGTATCGCTGCGCAGGTCGACTATCCTCATCTTCGGTCCCTTCCCGGGGCGAACGGCTCGCTCCGCGTTGATTCAAGCTCCTCCGGAGTGTCCGGCGGTCCCGTGATGCTACAAGTCGCCTCAACGCTTATCAAGTGGCAACGCAGAGTGTCGTGGACATTCCGCTGGGTACCCTGTGGGGCGGGTGGAACATCGCACGTCGCGCAGCGGCAGGCTCCCATGCCTGCCCGTCGGAGGCGGTGTTCGTCGTTGTTCTTCCCGTCCGGGTCACTCCAACGACGCCTTGTTGTAGATGGCGGGCATCTGCCCCTTCCACCTGTTCCATGTCTCGTCGTTGGTCATCAGCTCCGCCATGAAGTGGGCGACGTTGATGCGACTGGTCGACCCCGGATTGAAGAGCGCACTTCGAATCGGCGATGGATACACGTCGTACGACGTTACGCTGTCGGCATTGGTCAGGCTGTCCGGTCGAACCGCGACCCATTCGATTGCCCCGTTCCCTCTGCCGATGCTGGTTCGCAGGTAGTCGGCAGCCTTCTCGTTGTCCGCCTGCGGCGGCAGCAGCAGACGAAGAATCCCTATGACGCACTTCTGGCCGAACGAAACCGGCTCATCGAGGTCGCGGTTGCGGTTGCCGACCGTATTCATCAGCACGAACCTGACCGGCCGCTCTGCGTCGCCGGCCTGGATGGCCTCGCACAATCGGCGGGCGGCATCGGTCACGAGCCTGTGAGGACGGCCGAACACGCCCTTCAGGGTGATGTTGTGCCCCAGGCAGGAAGCAACAGCGGTGCAACCGTTCACATGCCGCGCCATCTCGGCTTGGCTGAGGTCCAGGACGTTCGCCTGTATCATGGACAGGCGGCTGTGATTTCGGACGTCCTCAGGAAGCCTGTCAGGCGTTCGCACTATCACCCTGACGTCCAGTCCGCGACCAAGCAACTCCCGCACCAGCAACCGACCGGTTGCCCCGCTGGCTCCAACCACAAGGACGCTCATCGTGTGACTCCTTTGTGTCTCCCGCCGCAGGGCGCCCCACTCGCCTCCGGCGTCTGACGTATGGTGTCCCCGGGATTCGACAGACTGATGATGTCGGTCAGTCTTTCAGCTCCACCTGGGTGCAGCCGAGGCCGCCCCGGCGACCGTCAGCCACCGAACAGCGTGCCACCAGAGGGTGCCTCGTGAGGTAGTCCCTCACGGCTCTGCCTGGCGTGCAGCTCCCCTTGCTGGTCGCCGTCAGCGGTGGACTGAGACTGCGTGTTCCGGCTTGTCGGGACATTCGAACCTTCGGACGTTGCACCTTGAAGGGCCACCGCGGCACGTGCCTGAGTTCGCGGCCGCCTACATCCTCTGGCACGCGGCGCAGAAGTACACGGTCCCTCCCAGGTAGGCTTCTTTCTGGATGGGCGTGTCGCAGACCGGACAGGGTTGCCCGGTGGTGAACCTGCTCAGTTTGGTCTGGTACTCTCCCGGCCTGCCGAGGAGGTCGTTCTCCGTATTCCTGCCACCGCCCACCAGCATCTCCGAAAAGGTAGTCTTCAGCGAAGTGAACAGGTGCTGCCGGTCGCCGCGGGACATCGACCCGACTTTCTTCTTCGGGTGCATTCCCGCGTTGAACAGTATGTCCTGCAGCACGCCATTGCCGAGACCGGGAATCCTCTGTTCCGTGGCGAGGAACGCCTTCAAGGACAATGCGGCCGCATGCTCATCGAGCAGGGAGTTGAAGTAGGCTTCGTGGAAGCGGTCGGTCAGAGGAGACGGCTTCTCCTTTGCCACCAGGTAGTGCTGGTTGTCGTTCATCCCATCGGGATATGCCCACAAGCCGCCGTACATCTGCACCGAACCGACGAATGCGGAGCCGTCCTCGAACTCGAGCAACAGCTGGTACCTGTCCGGCAGCTTCTCGCCCTGGGCAAAGTAGCGCAGATTCACGCCGTCG
>JALNYR010000189.1 GCA_023229725.1 Dehalococcoidia bacterium
GTTGAAGATCTCCTTCATACGCGCGATGCGGTAGACGATGGGCGAACTCCGCACGGTATCGTACGGGATGCCCGCGCTCAGCATCTCCTGCGCCATCTCGTGGAACTTGAGGATGGTCTTCAGCATGAGGCCGGCTTTGGCCGGCGTGCAGTAGGTGTCGGCGTCGGTGTAGGCGCTCTGCTGCAGGAAGTCCTCCCGAATCATCCTGGAGACCAGGAGGAGGAGCTTGTCTGCCTCGGGGAGTGCCTCAGGGCCGACCAGCCGGACTATCTCTTCGAGTTCAGCTTCCTGCTGGAGGATGCGCAGCGCTGCGCCGCGCGTCTGCTCCCAACCCTGGTCGAACTTGTTCCACCAGTCTTTCACCGCGTCGACGTAGAGGCTGTAGCTCGTCAGCCAGCTGATGGCCGGGAAGTGGCGCTTGTTCGCCAGACCGACGTCCAGTGCGAACAGAGCGTCCACGATTCGCAGCGTGTTCTGCGTCACCGGCTCGCTGAAGTCGGCTCCCGGCGGGCTCACCGCGCCGGCCACCGTGACGGAGCCGGTTCGCTCCGGGCTGCCGAGACAGTCCACCATGCCCGCTCTCTCGTAGAAGCCCGACAGGCGGGACCCCATGTAGGACGGGAAACCTTCCTCGCCCGGCATCTCCTCCAGGCGGCCTCCCATCTCACGCATGGCCTCGGCCCAGCGCGACGTGGAGTCAGCCACGAGCAGGACGTTGTAGCCCATGTCGCGGTAGTACTCCGCCATCGTTACGCCGACGAAGATGCTGGCCTCGCGGGCCACGACCGGCATATTCGAAGTGTTCGCGATGAAAATCTCTTTCTCCTGGAGCAGACGGCCGGTCTTGGGTTCCTTCAGCTGCCTGAAGCTGTAGAGAACGTCCGCCATCTCGTTGCCGCGTTCGCCGCAGCCCACGTAGATGTTCAACTTCGTCTCAGCCCAGCGAACCAGCTGCTGCTGGGTAACGGTCTTGCCCGTGCCGAATCCGCCCGGGATGGCAGCCTTGCCTCCCATCGCGAGCGGGAACATGTAGTCCAGGATGCGCATGCCGGTTGTCAGCAGCCCGGACGGGTTCTGACGCTTGAGGTAGGGCCTCGGTTTGCGCACCGGCCACTCCTGCATGAGCGTCACGTTCTGCTTCTTGCCGTCCTTCTCGACGACCGCAACCGTCTCTTCGACGGTGAAATCACCCGCCTTGATCTGCTTGATCGTGCCGGCGATGCCCAACGGAACCATGATCTTGTGTTCCACGAGCGCAGTCTCGGGGACCGTCCCGATGATGTCGCCGTACTGGACCTGGTCACCGACCTTGACGGTCGGCGTGAACTGCCACTTCTTGTCGCGTGGCAGGGCGGCTGCCTTGACGCCGCGCTTGATGAAGGAGCCGGACTGTTCAACCAGCGTCAGCAGCGACTTCTGGAGGCCGTCGTAGATGGACCCCAGTAGTCCCGGTCCCAGCTCGACGCTCAGGATCTTGCCTGTAGGTCGTACGTCTTCGCCGGTCCGAAGGCCCAGCGTCTCCTCGTGAGCCTGGATGATGGCTCTGTCTCCGGTGAGGCCGATGACCTCGCCGACGATCCCTTCCTCTCCGATCTCCACCACTTCGTACACCTGCGAGCCCCTCATCTCGTCGGCGATGACTAGAGGTCCGGATACTCTCCAGATTTTGCCCATGTTCGTAACCTCCTAAGACTGCTCCGCTCGGTTCGTGGCGGACCGGATTGTCAGCTACAACACAATGTCGAACCCGAGGAACTCCCGGCTGAGTTGCCGGTAATAGCCGACGACGTCCGGGTGTCGGGTTCCGCCCTTCGACGGCACCTCGACGATGACCGGCAGGACGTTCTTGCTCTGCCGGTACTGCGACACCGTGTCGCCGGCCAACTCGGCGAACTCCTCGAGCAACATGACGACTCCCACTTCGGGGTCGCTCATATACTCTTTCAGCGCCTCGCGAATCTCCTCGGCCGCGTGGTGTTCCCCCTGGACGGCACGAGTCTTCCGTACCCCCGCGAGGCGCAGGGTGCTCACCAGTTCCAGATCGCCGATCACGGCCACCTGCATGTTTCGAATCGAAGTCGTAGTCATATCAGCAGGTACCTCTTGACCTCTTCAACTGCCACCCCATCATTGATGGCCTTCAGGATGAGCCTGAGGTTCCTCACCTCGGTCTCCTTGAGAATCAAGTACCAGAGCACAACCAGCGGCGACAGGACTCTCGGCGAAAGCAGGTCGCGCAGGGACGCATACTTCTGCCGTTCGATGACCTCGTCGATGACGGTGACGGACTTCGTCCTGTCGTACGCGGTCGAAATCTCTTCCAGCACACCCCGATACTGCGGCGCGTCGATACGGCGCGGAATGTCCGACAGCTTGTAGGGGAGTACGTCTCGAAGGGTCTTCTCCTCGATGATGTGGCCGCCGGAGATGAGGAAGTCGGCCGCCGCGGGGCCGATCGATTCCACCACGGCCCGGCAGACAAGGCCGAGGTTCGTCAGATCGATGACGAGTCCGTAGGCAGTCGCCAGGACGTTGCCGTCCTGGACGATGCGGGACGTTCTCAGCATGCCGTGGTAGTACGCGCTCTCAAGCGACGTCTCAAGGCTTATCTTCGCCCTCGTGCCGCCGGAGGGATCGTACGCCTTCACTATGGGGGCGAGGTCCGACAGCCGGCCACGGGTGAGGACGTCGGCTACGTCATGAATCGTCTCGGCGGCTTTCAGTTCCCCGGCGAAGCCGTCCTCGTGCAACGTGCCCAGAGGGACAAGCGGCGTCTTTACTCCGGTCACGATGCCCTGAACAGTGGACTTCACATTTGCGACATCGTATTTGATGGCGAACGCTCGGGTCACTTTGCGCATGTCGGCCGGGATGAACTTGAACGCGTTGATGTGGGCGATGCGCCCCGCGAGGTATTCCCACAGAGCTGCTTCGACGTCATCGAACGCGCGAAGGTTCACGCCCTCGAGGTAGGTCCCGATGTCGGTCTCGCTGATGATGCCAACGGCGTCTCCCACATTCGTCGCACGCGACATGCGATCTATGTGGGTGCCGGTCATCAACTTCGGCTCCTCACCTTTGAGGTACGCCGACATATACGCGTTTCTTGGATCGAGCACGATGCTCTCCTTACGTGAGAATCGTCAGAACAGCTCCTTGCTGATCTCCGGCAGGACCCGGGGCAGAAGCATCTGAAGCCTGGTGAGATAGGTGTTGTCGACGCCGAGTGACCTCGACTCGTTCTCGACGATGACCCCGCCTTCGGTTTCGATGGCACGCACCTCGAGAACATGAGACGACATCGTCTTGTCGCTCTTCACGATTTCCCGGGCTGTGTCGAGGTCCTTCTTGGCCACGGAGACGAAAACCTTGTCAGCGGTCCCGAGCCCTGACATTGCATCCCGGATGAGCTGCGCAAGCTGCTCGCGCGTCGTGGTCGACTTCTGCAAGCTCTCGCGCGCCTTCCGAACGATGTCGTCGAGCACCGCGGACTTGGCGCTCGCCGTCTTCTGGCGAGCACTCATCGCATTCTGGGCGGTGATGCGCGCAGCTTCTTCCCCGGCCTCAGTGAGAAGGCGTTTCTTCTCAGCCTCAAGCCGACTTGCGCGCAGGGCCTGCGCCTTGCCCAGCTCCTTCTTCGCCTCTTCTTCTGCCTCGCTGATGAGGTGCTGGGCTTCTTCCCGCACCTTGTCAACGACCGCTTCGCTGATTCTCTGCATGTGCTCAGCTCCTTGTGTGAAAGCTCTTGCTAGAACAGGCCCAGCATGCTGAATGCCATGATGGTGAATACCATGCCGAGCACGCCGAGCAGTTTCACGAACACGGCCAGCATGATCGAGTTGGCGAGGATCTGGCCCTTGGTCTTGACCAGCAGCGAGATACCGGACCCGCAGATGGAGCCCTGGTAGGCCGCCGACCACAACTCCGCGGACGCGGCGATGAGTCCACAGGCGAACACTGCAAAGCCGGCGCCCTGGGGGTCAGGCATCGCGGAGATGTTCGGGATGACGGTCGTGATGATGAGAATGAGGATGATGAGGGCGTAGAACGTCTGCGTCAGCGGCAGAGACACGAGGATGAGGACGTTCTTGAGTTGCCCGGGGTCCTCGGCCAGCGCCGCGCAGGCGGGGCCGCCGGCCCATCCAACACCGATGG
>JALNYR010000190.1 GCA_023229725.1 Dehalococcoidia bacterium
ACACCATCGGCAAGACAATGGTCGCCACGCTGCTCCAGGCTGAGGGATTCACGGTTCACGACATCGGCATCAACGTCACCGCCGAGCAGTTCATCGAAGCCACGCGCAAGCACAAGCCGGACATCCTCGCGATGTCGGCCCTCATGACCATGACGGCTCCCGAGCAGCGCAGGGTTATCGAGATACTCAAAGCCCAGGGGCTGAGAGACGGCGTCAAGGTGATGGTCGGGGGTGGAGCGCTGACGCAGGAGTTCGCCGACGCCATCGGCGCCGACGGGTATGATCCGACTGCTCCGGGCGCGGCCAGACTGGCGCGCCGGCTGATGGGGAGGTAGCCAGATGCCATTCACACGCGGGTTCACACGACGCTTCCCTCCGCTCCGCGTGCTCAGCGATGAGCAGGTGGAGGACATCCACCGGGGTACCCTCCGCATCCTGTGGAGCACCGGCGTCCGCATCGAACACGAACGTGCCCTCAAGCTCTTCGAGCAGAACGGCTGCAAGGTCGACTACGACCACATGCGCGTGCGCATGCCTCCGGCGCTCGTGGAGCAGTGCCTTCGAAAAGCTCCCAGCAGCTTCCCGGCGCCCGCACGCGACCCCAACAAGACGCTGATGATAGGCGGCAACAACCTCTGCCTTGCCGTTGCACCCGGCCACAAGACGGTCGACCCGCAGACGTGGGAGCCGCGCGAGGCCACCCGGAAAGAGAACTACGACGCGGTGCGCGTCCTCGACGCGCTTCCCACCGTGCACTTCTTCTCCCCGTATACGCCGTACTTCGGCTTCAGGGGCGTGCCCTCGTGCATGGCCATGCCGGAGAGCCTTGCCGCGAGGATACGGTGCTCGTCGAAGTTCCAGTGCGTGGGCTTCTCGAACGAGTCGGAGAAGTTCGCCATCGAGATGGCGAAGGCCGTGGGCATCGAGATACTCGGCACGTGCGCATGGGCGCCCCCACTCGCCCTGTTCCGCGATGCGGTGGAATCCACGTTCAACATCGTGGAGGCCGGCTTCTGCCTGCGCGTCGTGACCGGCCAGGTGATGGGCGGCACCGCGCCCGCCTCCATCGCCGGCGCAATCGTCACCAACAACGCTGAAGTCATCGCCGGACTCGTCCTCGCCCAGCTCATCCGTCCCGGCACCCGCGTGCTCGTGAAGGACTTCACCGCCCCGATGAACATGAACTCGGGTGCGCCCGGGTTCGGCGGCATCGAGATTGCCATCCACAACGCGGCCACGAACCAGATATTCCAGAAGTACGGCGTGCCGCTCGACAACACGACCGCCTACCCGAATGCGAAGGTGCCGGACTACCAGTCCGCGTGCGAGAAGGCGTTCCGCATCATGACGGCGGGCATCTCCGGCGGCAACACGCTGCTCTTCCACGGCAGCGTCCACGGCGAGCTGACGCACCACCCCATCCAGGCCGTGCTGGACGACGACATGGCCGGCATGGTGGGCCGCTACATGGAGGGCGTAACCGTGTCGACCGAGTCCCTCGCGCTCGACCTCATCGAGCAGGTGGGACCGGTGCCCGGGCACTTCATGAGCGCAGCCCACACGAGGAAGTGGTGGAAGCAGGAGCAGTTCCTGCCGCAGGCGGCGGACCGGTTGACCTACCCCGAGTGGCAGGCGTCCGGCAAACGCACCTGTCTCGACTACGCACGACAGCGGGTCGAGCAGATACTTGCGACGCACAAACCTCTGCCGCTCACGCCGTCCCAGGAGGACGCCGTGGAGCGCGTGCTCGAGGAAGCAAGAGCGTACTACCTGAAGCGCGGCCTCATCACGGCCGACGAGATGCGCGAGTATCGCGAGAGCATGAAGTCGCCGAACTACCCGTTTGAGTAGGGGAGACGGCGGCACGCGACCCCGGCGAGCGGGAACGGCGGTTTGCCCGCAGCCACGCATGAAATGCGGGAGGTACTGACAGACCATGGACTTCGACTACTCGGATGCCGAGAAGGATGTAAAATCGACGGCGCGTGAGTTCGCCGCCACGAAGGTGAGGCCGCTTGCGCGGGAGATTGACGAGCAGAACCGGTTTCCACGCGACCTCGTGACTGAGATGGGACGCCTGGGCTTCTTCGGGCTGCACATGCCCGAGGAGCACGGCGGCACGGCGATGGGGTACAAGGCGTACGTGCTCGCCATCGAAGAGATCTGCGGCGCCTCGATGACCGTTGGCGCCATCATCGCCATCAATGCCCTGGCCGAGGAATCTCTGCTGCGGTTCGGCACCGACGCCCAGAAGCAGCGTTACCTCCCGTCGCTGGTGGCGGGCGAGTCGCTGGGCGCCTTCGCCTTCACCGAGGGACTGACAGGCAGCGACCCCCGGGCCATCACGACGACCGCCACGCCGGACGGCGACTCCTACGTCATCTCCGGCGAGAAGACCTTCGCCTCACTGGCGCCATCGGCATCGGTGGCCGTCATCTTCGCGAAGGACGACACCGGCAAGGTCAGCGCCTTCCTCGTCGACCCGAAGTCGAAAGGCTTCGTCATCGAGAAGGAGCTGGAGATGCTCGGCTTCCGCGGCGAGGATGTCTGCCCTCTCATGCTCGACCACGTTCGGGTGCCGCGCGCCAACCTGCTCGGGCAGCCGGGCCAGGGCTACAACGTGCTCTTGACCGCCATCAACGTTGGACAGCTTGGCATCGCCGCTGAGTCGGTCGGAGTCGCGTCGGCCGCACTCAAGATGTCGCTGGACTACGCCCGCAACCGGACGGTGCGCGAGCGCCCCATGACCGACCTGCCCACTATCCAGTCGCTCCTCGGCGAGATGTCGGCACGAACGGAGGCGGCTCGCTGGCTGACCTACCGCGCGGCCGACCTCAAGGACAAGGGGCGCTACAGCGGCAAGGATGCCGCTACCGCGAAGCTCTTCGCCTCGCAGGTCGCGCACGACGTCGTCGACATGGCGATGCAGATACACGGTTCCTACGGCTATACGAAGGAACTGGACCTCGAGCGCCTCTATCGCGACGCCAAGTCGGCGCAGATAGCCGAGGCTGTCTCGGAAGTCCAGCGCATCATCATCGGCAGCAGTCTCGCAAGAGAGTAGCAAGCTGGTACTGCGGCACGCCTGCCGGGTGGACCGCCCGGCAGGCGCCGTCTCGCAAGCGCCCCGCACACACGGAAGCTCGCTTGCGTTATAATCGCATCGGGCCGCTCGCGTAGCTGCCCATGAACGGAGCGGCATGCGACAGCAGTCGAAGGACAACCACGCCGGAACTGCCGACGCTCACGTCCACGTCGATTTCGAGCCGGTCGGCCGGCGCGACGAGCTTCCCCGCGGACTGACCCTGCTCGAGTGCGCTCACCGGCTCGGAGTCGGGCTTTCGGCCGTCTGCGGCGGCCACGGTACGTGCGGCCGCTGTCGCGTCCAGCTGGTGGACGGCGCCCTCACACCACCCACAGCGCTCGAGCAGTCGCTGTTCTCTGAGGCCGAACTCGGTCAGGGGCTCAGACTCGCCTGCCAGGCTGTTCCAGCGAGCGATTGCGTCATCCACGTGCCGCCGGAGTCACTGACCGCCACGCAGCGTGTGCAGGTCGAGGGGTTGCAGGTGACGCCTGCAGCCGACCCGCCCGTTGTCGGACGCCGCGTCGCGGTGTCCGCGCCTTCGATGCGCGACGTGGCAGGCGACTCCGACCGCGTCCTGGCTGCATTGAACGCGGGGGCGGAAGGCGCCTGCGAGACAGTCGACCTCCTCGCCGTGCGGAGCGTCTCGTCAGAATTGAGAGCAAACGACTGGATGGTCGAGGCCTCCATCCGCGGCAAGGAGCTCATCGCCGTGGGGCCGTGGCCGTCCCCGACGCTTGGCCTCGCGGTCGACGTCGGCACCACCAAGATCGCCGCCTACCTCGTCGACCTCACCACAGGCGCCACGCTCGCCGCGCGCGGCGCGATGAACCCGCAGATACGGTTCGGCGAGGACGTCATCACACGCCTGTCGTACGCACTCACCCACGCGGGAGGCGCCGCCGAGCTTTCCAGCGCGGTCATTCAGGGCATCAACGGGCTCGTGTCCGAGCTCACGGCCGAGGTCAAGGCGGACCCGCAGCGGATACTTGAATGCGTCATCGCCGGCAACACCGCGATGCACCACCTGCTGCTGCAACTTCCGGTAGCGCCGCTATCACGCGCCCCCTAC
>JALNYR010000020.1 GCA_023229725.1 Dehalococcoidia bacterium
CGCCTCCGCCTTGTCACGGTCGGCTATGCTCAGCAGCAGGCTGCCCTGCAGGCTGAGCATCAGGCCGGATGCGATGAGCGCCTTGATAAGCGCGCCCTGGAAGTCGAAGTCGATTCCCATCACCTCGCCGGTGGACTTCATCTCAGGGCCGAGGTAGTTGTCGACGCCCGTCAACTTCGACATCGAGAACACCGGCGCCTTGATGCCGACCAGCCGGCTCTTCCTCCACAGGCCACCCCGGTAGCCCTGCTCCTTGAGCGAGACGCCGGCCATGACCTTCGTGGCTATCTTCACCATCGGCACCTCGGTCACCTTGGAGATGAACGGCACCGTGCGACTGCCCCGTGGGTTGACCTCGATGACGAAGACCGAGGAGCCGGTCGGCTCGCGCAGGATGACCATCTGGACGTTGATGAGGCCCCTCACGCCGAGCGCCAGGCCGATGCGCGTCGTGTAGTCAATCATCGTGCTCACCTCGCCCTCGGTAAGCCCAACGCCGGGGTAGACTGCGATAGAGTCGCCGCTGTGCACGCCGGCGCGTTCGATGTGCTCCATCACGCCGGGGATGAGCACTTCCTGGCCGTCGCAGATGGCATCGACTTCAACTTCCTTGCCCATCATGTACTTGTCGATGAGCACCGGGTGCCCGTTGGCGAGGTCGAGCGCCAGGACGAGGTAGCGGATGAGCTCGCTCTCGTTGTACACGATCTCCATCGCGCGACCACCCAGCACGTAGCTTGGACGCACCAGCAGGGGATACCCCAGGTTCTTCGAGACGCCAAGCCCCTCCTCGACCGACATGACGCCGGCGCCGGGCGGCTGAGGGATGCCGAGGCGCTCCATGAAGTTCTCGAAGCGGCGCCTGTCCGAGGCGATGTCGATGGGGTCGGCGCCCGAACCGAAGATTGGCAGGTTGGCCCGGGCCAGCGGCCCGGCCAGGTTGATGGCCGTCTGTCCCCCGAACTGGACGATGGACGGAGCCACAGTCGCTCCCTCGTGCTCCAGGATATCGCGCATGCTCTCTTCGTCGAGCGCCTCGAAGTAGAGCCGGTCACTCGTGTCGAAGTCCGTGGAGACCGTCTCAGGGTTTGAATTGACGATGATGCTCTTGATGCCCAGCTCCTGCAGCGCCCAGGCCGAATGGACACAGCAGTAGTCGAACTCGATACCCTGCCCGATGCGTATCGGGCCGCTGCCGATGACCACCGCCTTGCGTCCCTCGAACGGCACGGACTCGTTTTCGCTCTCGTACGTGCTGTAGAAATACGGCGTCATCGCGTCGAACTCCGCGGCACACGTGTCCACCATCTTGTACACGGGCTGGATGGCCCACTCTTTCCTGAGCGCGCGCACCTGCTCCGGCAACCGGTCAGCCAGCACGCCTATCATCTCGTCGGAGAATCCCTTCCGCTTCGCGGAGCGCAGCAGGTCCGGCGTCAGCTTGGTGGAGAGGAGCTCCTTCTCCATCGCGAGAATGTTCCGCAGCTTGCTGATGAACCACGGGTCGATGCCGGTGCGGCGGCAGACTTCGTCGTCCGACGCGCCCTTGCGGAGCACTCCCATGAGCGCCCAGAGTCGCTGGTCGTTTGGAAACAGCGGGTATCCGTCGATGCCCGGTTCCTTGCCCCAGCGAGGGTCTTCCCACAGCAGCGTCTTCCTGCCGACTTCAAGCGAGCGGACGGCCTTCTGCAGCGCCCCCTCGAACGTGCGCGCTATCGCCATGACCTCGCCGGTGGCCTTCATCTGGCTGCCGATGGCGCGGTCTCCCTGCGCGAACTTGTCGAACGGCCAGCGGGGTATCTTGGCAACGATGTAGTCAATGGTCGGCTCAAACGAGGCAAGCGTCTTGCCGGTCACCTTGTTGGCAATCTCGTCGAGCCGCTTTCCCGTCGCGACCTTGGACGAGACGCGTGCGATAGGGTAGCCGGTCGCCTTGCTTGCCAGCGCCGAGCTGCGGCTCACCCGGGGGTTCACCTCGATAACGTAGTAGTTGGCATGCTCGACACCCACCTGGTCGGGCGCCCAGTGCCGGGCGACCATCGGGTGGGGCGAAACGGCAAACTGGATGTTGCAGCCCCCTTCGATGCCGAGGGCGCGGATGATGCGGATGCTTGCCGAGCGCAGCATCTGGTACTCGCGATCGGTGAGCGTCTGACTCGGGGCGACGACGATGCTGTCGCCGGTGTGGACGCCCATCGGGTCCATGTTCTCCATGCAGCAAACGATGATGCAGTTGTCGGCCTTGTCGCGCATGACCTCGAATTCGATCTCTTTCCAGCCGGCAAGGCACTTCTCCACAAGCACCTCGCCGCTCATGGCGGACGACAGGCCATTGGCGGTGATTGTCTCGAGCTCCTCCATGGTGTACGCCATGCCTCCGCCGCTCCCGCCGAGCGTGTAGGAGGGTCTCACGATGAGCGGCAGGCCGATCTTGTTGGCCAGCTCCTTCGCGCCTTCGACCGCGTGCACCGTCACACTCTCGGGGACCGGCTCGCCGATGCGCAGGAGCAGGTTCTTGAACAGCGACCGCTCCTCCGCATCCCTGATGGTCTGTATCGGCGTGCCCAGCGAGCGCACGTTGTAGCGATCGAGAATCCCGGCATCCGCCAGTTCAACCGCAAGGTTCAAGCCGGTCTGGCCGCCCAGCGTCGGGAGCAACCCGTCCGGTCGCTCCTTCTGGATGATGCGCTCGAGGACCTCCACCGTCAGCGGCTCGATGTACACGACGTCCGCGATGCCGAGGTCGGTCATGATGGTGGCGGGATTCGAGTTCACCAGCACCGTGGTGATGCCCTCTTCACGCAGTGCGCGGCATGCCTGGGTGCCGGAGTAGTCGAACTCCGCCGCCTGGCCGATAACGATGGGCCCGGAGCCGATGACGAGGACTTTCGACGGTCGTTCCATTCCACTCTCCTACTCAGAATTGGGCCTGGGCCGGTTGACGCCGGAGGCGGCCGGGCGAGAGACGCTCAGTACGCCGCCGGTACATCGTGCCGCGAGATTCCCGCCCGCATACACGCAGCTGCCATCGACGAACGTCGCCAGCACGCGTCCGACGAGCCTGCGCCCTTCGAGCGGCGTGTTCCTGCCTCTGGAGACGAAGCTCGCGCCATCCACCGTCCACTGAGCCTCTGCATCGAACAGCACGAATTCCGCGGCGCGGCCCGGAAGCAGTCCGACGCATGGTGCATTCCGCCCCAGCACCGCGGCGGGGCCGGTTGTCAGACAACGCACCACCTGCGTGAGCGTCAACGGCCCCTCATTGCACAGCGTCAGCATCGCGCCGAGCGCGGTCTCGAAACCGCTGATGCCGAACGCGGCGCGCTCAGGCGCGCCGGCCTTGTCCGCCTCGGTGTGCGGCGCGTGGTCGGTGGCGACGGCATCCACCACGCCCTCCATCAGTCCACGAATCACAGCCGCGGCGTCGCGCGTCGTCCGCAACGGGGGATTGACTTTGGCCTGGGCGTTGAAGCGCGCCGTTCCGTCGCGGCCGTACGACACCGCGTCGGCATCCGTCAGCAGCATGTGATGCGGAGTCGCCTCGGCTGTCACGTTGACGCCTTCGTCCCGGGCGCGGCGCACCATCTCAACCGCCCTTGCGGTCGTTATGTGAGCGATATGCACGTGGCCGCCCGTCAGGCGCGCAAGGGCGATATCGCGCCCCACGGCCAGCTCCTCCGACTCCGCGGGCATACCCGGCAAACCCAGCAAGCGGGAAACCTCGCCCTCGTGCATGACCCCTCCCGCCACGAGTCCGCCGTCCTGCGCGTGGTCAATCACCGGCAGTCCAAGCGCACGGGCCATCTTCAGCGCGTCGCGCATGATGCAGGCATCAGAAACGTAGTCACCATCGTCGCTGAAGCCAACGACGCCTCGCACTGCAAGCGTCTCACAGTCCACCAGCGTCTCGCCACGCCGTCCGACGGTGACAGCGGCGATGGGTAGCACGCGCACTGATGCCGACCGAGCCAGCCTCTCACGAAGCAGTCCCAAGTGCTCCACGCTGTCAATGACGGGGTTGGTGTTGGGCATGCAGCACACCGTGCCGAAGCCTCCCGCGGCGGCAGCGGCCGTGCCCGATTCTATGGTCTCCTTCACCTCGCCGCCGGGCTCACGCAGGTGACAGTGCAGGTCGATGAACGCGGGCGCCAGCACGAGGCCGCGGCAATCGATATGGATGCTTCCGGCATCGGCGGCAGCCTCAGCGGCAATACGGCCATCCCGGACGGCCAGGTCCGCCACGCGGTCAATGCCGTTTCCCGGGTCCAGGAGCCGGGCGCCGTGAAAGACAATCGTTCGCGTCATTGTTCCGTCCATTCAGGCACCCGCCGCCGCCCGGAATCCCTGGGCCTCCGCCGCCTGCGCGGATGCGAAGACGAGCAGGTTCTCCTCCCGGATGTCTGTCGCCCAGCGACTGGTCGCCGGATGGTACTTTCTGCGGCTCGCGGGTTCGTCATACGCCTCGGCGGTCGCCACCGCCACAGCGACCACCTCGTGGTCGCAGTACCGGCAGCGCAGCCGCAGCGGTGTGCCCCGTACGACGGAGAACCGCTGCGTCAGGTATCGCTGCTCCGACGGCTGATTGGCAACGCAACGCTCGTTGGGGCACTTCACGCCCGTGTCATGCAGGTACGGCTGGTGCTTGACGGGCTGCCAGTCATCCTGTGGCCATTCAGGCGGCTGTGGAAGTTGTGGGGCGCGTCCCATCAGCAACGAGATGAGCGCCATGCGCACCGGCACGCCGCGGTGCGCCTGTTTGAAGTAGAGGCTCCGGGGATCCGAGTCCATGTCGAGAGACAGCTCGTCCACGCGCGGCAGCGGGTGCAGCACGATGCTCTTCTCGAAACCCTTCGTCCGCAGCAGCTTGTGGTCGACCACCGGGTAGCCGGCCGGCTTCGTCCCGGGCGGCGTCTGCATGCGCTCCTTCTGCACGCGGGTGACATAGAGCGCATCGAGTCCTCTGTCCAGTTCCACCTGGGCGGAAATGTGCGGCAGCATCGCCAGCTGATGGGGGCTGCGGGGAGTGACGTAGACCGCGTCGACGGGCAGGATTCCCTCACCTTCGGACTGTGAGAGGACATCGCCGCGCACAAGCTCCCCGCCATAGTCGGAGGCGAGCTTGCTCAGCACGTAGTCCGGTGCGGCAAGACCGGCGCCGGGCCTGAAGACGATGGTCGCACCGAAACGGGCCAGCGCCCACGCCAGCGAATGGACCGTGCGCCCGTACTTGAGGTCGCCCCACAGCGCGATGCGCAAACCCTGCAGGGCCCCCCGTTCCCGCTGCAGCGTGAAGAGGTCGCACAGCGTCTGGGTCGGGTGCTCATGTCCTCCATCGCCGGCATTGATGACCGGCACCCCGGCGTACTCCGCCACGACTCTCGCCGCGCCGTCCCACGGATGCCGCATCACGACGAGGTCGGCGTAGCCGCCGACGACGCGGGCCATATCGGCGAGCGTCTCCCCTTTCGCCAGGGAGGTAGCCCCAACATCCACTGCGCTGACGAGTTGCCCGCCAAGTCGCAGCATGGCCGTCTCGAACGACAGCCGCGTCCGCGTGCTTGGCTCGAAGAACAGGCTGGCCATGATGAGGCCCCGACAGGTGTCCGTGTACCGCTCCCTGTGGTCGGCCGCATCACCCGCCGCCGCCAGAACGCAGGCAAGCTCGCGATTGGAGAAATCGTCCACGCTGGCGAAGCTCCGACCCGAAAGCCCCGAGGCCACCCCATCCATGCCGTTCACTCACGCCCTCCCTCGTCAGCCTCCGGGCTGACAATCGACACCGCGTCCATGCCGTCCGTCTCGGTGAGACAGACGCGCACCAGCTCGTTTCTCGCACTGGGGATGTTCTTGCCGACATAGTCGGGGCGGATGGGCAGCTCCCGGTGTCCGCGGTCCACCAGAACCGCAAGCTGGATGCTTCGCGGTCTGCCGAGGTCCATCAGCGCGTCCATCGCCGCGCGGATGGTGCGGCCGGTATAGAGAACATCGTCCACCAGCACGACGTCGCGGTCGGCAATGGAGAACGGGAGGCTGTTCGATGAGGCTTCAGGCGCGTCCGCTGCCGTCGCGCTCGTTCCGCCGCCGGCCAAACTGGAAACCGCGTGTGCGGAGGCAGTTGCGCCGGTGTGGTGGAGACACGACGAGGCCGCCACATCATCGCGATACGCGGCCACGTCCAGGGGACCGACCGGTACGGACAGGTTCTCGTAGACATCTATCGCCCGCTTCAGTCGCTGGGCGAGCGGCAGACCACGCGTTCGAACGCCGACGAGCACGAGCGTATCGGCGCCGTGATTGCGTTCAAGAATCTCGTGCGCCACCCGGGCGAGAGCACGGGAGATATCGGTGGCACTGAGGAGCAGTTTCGCACTCAAGCAGTCGCCTCACGTCCCGCGAAGGACAGGAGACAACCGGTGCGAACACCACACTGTCGAAGCTGTGAGTCCATAGCCCCCTTGTCAACCTCGCGGGGTTGAATTAAAGGTGATTTCATTGTAGCACCGGCACATGCCGAAACCAAGGGAAAGCGCCACGCCACTTCGCCGCACACGGCGCTCTGCTGGTACAATGACGCGACGTGCGAGACCCGGCTGTTCCCGAAGAAGAGAAGCGCCAAGTCCCGCGTTCCGCCGTCGGAGCGAACGCGGAAGCGCAGCCGGCCAGCCACTGGAACAACGTCGCTCGGACGTGGAGCGCCGGCGACTATCAGAATCCCATCCTCGCCGCTCACAAGCGCCGCGTGTACACCGACCTTGTGGCAGGCTGGACCGGCGGCCGTGTCCCGGCGCTGGCGCTCAAGACCGACCTGTTCGCGGAAGCCTTCAACGACGAGGAGTTCGTCTCGTCGCTTGGATGGCAGCAGTCGCTCGTCGGCATGGACATCTCGACCGGCGTGCTCGATGCCGCCCGGCGCCGCGCATCGGTCGGCGGGCTTCGCGGTTATGTCGCGTGCGACGTACGCCGCCTGCCGTTCGCGGCAGAGACGTTCGACGCGGTCATCTCCGACTCCACGCTGGACCACTTGAGCTCCGAAGCGGAGATAGTCACCGCACTCGGAGAGGCGGAGCGCGTACTCAAGGCCGGCGGCATGCTCATCGTGACCCTCGACAACCCATCCAACATGACGTACCCGCCCCGGTGGTTGGTCCGCCTGTGGATGAGGCTCGGCCTTGCTCCCTACTACATCGGCGTGACGCTGTCGCGCCGGCGTCTGCTGGCCGCGCTTCGGGCGCTGGGCATGGAAATCCGGGGCTGCACCGCGATACTGCATTATCCGCATCCCGACAGCCTGGTACGCGCGATGGAGCGCGCCGCGCGGCGCGCCGGACGCGGACGGCTGGACGGGCCCGTGGCGCGCCTGTTCGCGCGGTTCGAGCGACTCGAGCACTCCCGCCTGCGTTACCTGTCGGGTCGCTACCTGGCCGTCGCAGCCGTGAAAGGAGTCCGCCGGTGAACATGCTCATCGAGGTGCACTGCGGCGGCGCGCAAGACGTCACCGGCTACGTGGCCATCGACTCGCTCGTGGGCGGCGCCGCCCACGGCGGTTTGCGCATCGCGATGGACGCCTCGCCGGACCTGCTCCGGCGCGCTGCGCGCACCATGACGCTGAAGTACGGCTGGGTCGGCCTTCCAGTGGGCGGTGCAAAGGCAGCCATCCACGCCGACTCCGCCGTCTCCGGCGGCGAGAGAGAGGCGTTGCTGCGCGACTTCGGCAGCGCCATCGCGCCGTACCTGCGAAGCGGCATGTACGTTCCCGGAGAGGACATGGGTTCGTCCGCGGATGACATCACGGTCGTCTTCCGCGCCGCGGGCATGCGCCCGCTGCCGCGCAGTCTTATGTATACTTCCTCGGGCCTCTACACCGGCGTCGGCGTCTGCGCCAGCGGCATCGCCGTTGCGCGCCACCTTGGCATCCGGGTCGACGGGATGCGCATCGCCATCGAGGGCTTCGGCCACGTCGGCTCGTCAGCGGCGCTCGAGTTCCACAAGGCGGGGGCGCGGGTCGTGGCAGTCTCAACCATAGCAGGCGGTCTCAGAAACGACTCCGGACTCGACGTACCGGCGCTTGTCGAGGTCGCACGCTCACGGGGAGACCAGGCGGTCACCGACGGCCGATTCGGAGACCGTGTGCCGATCGAGTCCGTCCCCTCGACACCCGCCGACGTGTTCTGTCCGTGCGCCATCATGCACACACTTACGCTGAAGAACGCGGGACTGCTCGTGGCGCGCATCGTAGTGCCCGGAGCCAATGTGCCCTACACGGAGGAAGCCGACCGCATCCTCCAGGCGCGAGGGATAGTCGCCATCCCGGACTTCGTGGCCAACTGCGGCGGCATCCTCGGCAGCTCCATGTCGCGGACCGGCCTCAGCCACGAGCGAATCACGTCGATTGTATCGAGGCGTGTCGGCGGAGAGACCACGCGTCTCCTCTCCGCGGCCGCGGACGAGCAGCGGACGCTTCGGTCTCTGGCGACGGAGACAGCTCTGAAACGCTTCCACGAAGCGCAGACACGCTTCGAGGGACGCTCCCCGGGGAAAGTCATTATGAGAGCGGCCGTCTCAGCGTACCGGCACGGGCTGGTGCCTCGCTCGCTGCTGGCGCCTGCCGCCGGCTGGTACTACGATGCAAGGTGGCGGTGAGGCCGCGTCCGGCGAAGCCTGCACCGCGTGGCCGGCAAGTGCAGGGCCACAGGCATCGCTTTGACTGCCTTCTCATGCCGTTATAGAATCCGCACACTGGAAGACTGTCACGTTGCCGGGCCGGTATCAGGACCCGGTTCACGCGTTGCCGGAACCTGTTCGTCGCACATCTGTGCGCGTCCACACCACGAAGGAGGACAACAACAATGCCCTATGACGCCACGCGGATGCAGGACTGGGAGATAGCTGAAGCCGCGGAGGCCAACCTCCCGACGCCGGATGAGTGGCGGGCGCGGCTCGGCCTGGAAAAGGACGAGGTCATCCCGTACGGGCGACTGTGCAAGCTCGACTTCCTCAAGATATCGGAGCGGCTGAAGAACCGGCCCGACGGCAAGTACATCGAGATTACCGCCATCACGCCGACCCCCCTCGGCGAGGGCAAGAGCACGACGACGCTCGGCCTCATCGAGGGGCTGGGTAAGCGGGGCAAGAACGTTGGCGGCTGCATCCGGCAGCCTTCCGGCGGCCCCACCATGAACATCAAGGGCACGGCGGCGGGCGGCGGCAACGCGCTGCTCATACCGATGACCGAGTTCTCCATGGGGCTCACCGGCGACATCAACGACATCATGAATGCGCACAACCTCGCCATGGTGGCGCTCACGGCGCGCATGCAGCACGAGCGCAACTACAACGACGAGGAGTTGCTCACCCGCACGCGCATGCGCCGCCTCGACGTTGACCCGTCCCGCATCGAGATGGGCTGGGTGATGGACTACTCCGCGCAGAGCCTGCGCAACATCGTCATCGGCCTCGGCGGGAAGATGGACGGCTACACGATGCAGTCCCGCTTCGCCATCGCCGTCAGCTCCGAGCTGATGGCGATACTCGCCATCGCCAGGGACCTTGCCGACCTGCGCGAACGCGTGAACAACATCACGGTCGCCTATGATCGGAACGGCAATCCGGTGACGACTGCGGACCTCGAGGTGGCGGGCGCCATGACCGCGTGGATGCGAAACACCATCAACCCCACGCTGTGCTCCACCGTGGAATACCAGCCGTGCATGGTGCACGCCGGACCGTTCGCCAACATCGCCGTGGGCCAGTCGTCCATCATCGCGGACCGCATCGGCCTCAAGATGTTCGACTACCACGTCACGGAAAGCGGCTTCGCCGCCGACATCGGCTTCGAGAAGTTCTGGAACGTCAAGTGCCGCTACAGCGGCTTGCGCCCACACGTGTCCGTCCTGACGACATCGGTACGGGCCCTGAAGATGCACGGCGGCGGGCCGGCCGTCGTGCCGGGACGTCCCCTCGCGGACGAGTACAAGAAGGAGAACATCGCGCTGCTGGAGCGCGGACTGCCGAACCTCATCCACCATCTGCACACCATCAAGCTGTCCGGAGTCCGGCCGGTGGTCTGCATCAACGTGTTCGGCACCGACACTCCGGAGGAGATCAAGGTGATACGCAAGGCCGCCGAGCATGTCGGGGTCCGCTGTGCCGCCGCGACGCACTGGGCCAACGGCGGCGAGGGAGCACTCGAGCTGGCTGACGCCGTCATCGAGGCGGCGGAGGAAGAGACGCCGTTCGAGTACCTCTACATGATGGACATGAAGCTCCGGGACCGGGTTGAGAGGATTGCGCGGACGGTCTACGGGGCCGTCGGCGTATCCTGGACGCCGGAGGCCGAAGCCAAGGCCAAGGCGTTCGAGAAGGACCCGAAGTACGACGAGTACGCGACGATGATGGTGAAGACGCACCTCAGCCTGACGCACGACCCGACGCTCAAGGGCGTGCCGAAGGGCTGGACGCTGCCAATCAGGGATGTACTGGTATACTCGGGCGCGAAGTTCCTCTGCCCCATGGCGGGAACCATCAGCCTCATGCCGGGGACGGGCTCCGACCCTGCCTTCAGGCGCGTCGACATCGACACAGCCACGGGCAAGGTACGGGGACTATTCTAGGAGTATAGAATTCGGGAGACGCGACGTGTGCGTACGCCCGCCTCAGAGGGGGGGGGCGCAACGTCGAACACCGAACAGATAAGGAGGGCGGACTTGAAACTCGCGGACGTACACAGTATCTCGGTGGTTGGCGCCGGCATCATGGGTCACGGCATCGGCCAGGTCTTCGCGATGGCAGGCTACGATGTGTGCCTCACCGACGTCAACGCCGATATCCTGCAGCAGGCGCTCGTGCGCATACGGAAGAACCTCGACATCTTCCGCGACAACGGCTTCATCACCGGCAAGCAATCGGATGCCGCCATGGCCAGGGTACGCACCGAAGTCGACCTCGGGAAGGCGGTGCGCAACGCCGACGTCGTCGTCGAGGCCATCAAAGAGGACATCGAGCTGAAACGCACCATGTTCAACAAGCTCGACGCCTTGTGCCCACCGCGCACGGTGCTCGCCAGCAACAGTTCGTCGCTCCTCATCAGCGATTTCGCCTCCGGCACAAAGCGCCAGGACCGGGTCGTGCTGGTCCACTGGTACAACCCGCCGCACATCGTGCCCGCCGTCGAGATCATCCGCGGCGTGAAGACGTCGGACGAGACAGCCACACTCATGTACGACCTGCTCAAGAAAGCGAAGAAGCTGCCCATCCGCATCAACAAGGAGATGCCGGGCTACATGCTCAACCGCATCCAGCTCGCCGTCATGCGGGAGGTGTGGCACCTGTGGCAGGAGGGCATCGCCAGCGTCGAGGACATCGACCTCGCCGTCAAGGGCAGCCTCGGCTTCCGCTACGCCAGCATCGGGCCGCTCCTGACGAGCGACCTCGGCGGACAAGACACGTTTGCCGCCGTGGCCAAGTACCTCTTCCCGCAGCTCAGCGACGCGCACGTTCCACCCGAGCCATACCTCAAGATGGTGGAGGCCGGCAACCTCGGCATGAAGACAGGCAAGGGCTTCTACGAGCACACGAAGGAAGAGTGGGACGCCATCATCGAGAAGCGCGACCGCGAGTTCCTGCAGCGGTTGAAGCAGCTCTACTGGGAATCGTAACGCGGCGACACGCGGGAGGGTGGGATGAACGTACTCATCACCGGCGGCACGGGCTTCATCGGCGCGCTGCTGACGCGTAAGCGTGTGCTGCAGGGCGACAGGGTCATCGTCTTCGACGTGGCGCCCAACCTCTCGCGAGTAGCCGACGTCGCGCACGATGTCACCATCATCCAGGGCAACGTCGCCTACTTCTCCGAGGTGTGCAATGTGGTGCGCGACCACCACATCGACCTCATCCTCCACCTCGGTTCGATGCTGAGCGCCCCCTCCGACGCGAACCCCTGGGCTGCATTTCAGGTGAATGTCATCGGCAGCGTGAACGTCCTCGAGGCAGCGCGCATGTTCGGCTCACCGCCCGTCGTATTCACGAGCACCATCGCCACGTTCGGTCTGGACACGTCGTCCGTCGCGACGGACGCCACCGTCCAGCACCCGACGACGATGTACGGCTGCGGCAAGGCCGATATCGAGAACCTCGGCCGGTTCTATCGCAGCCGTTTCGGGCTGGACTTCCGCTGCGTGAGGTTCCCCTCCGTCATCGGTCCGGGAGCGAAGGTTCGCCACGTCTCGCAGTACAACGCGTGGATGATTGAGTACCCGCTTCGTGGGAAGCCGTTCGAGTGCTTCGTCACGGAAGGGACGAAGATGCCGACGATGTACTTCAAGGATGCCGCGAACGCCGTGGAGGCCATCGCAGCCGCGCCCGCCGAAGCCATCAAGACGGTGAACTACAACGTGGCCGGCATCACGCCCACGACGACCGCGAAGGACGTGGAGAATGCGGTGCGGCGCCGCGTGCCCGACGCCAGGATAACCTACGTTCCCGACCCGCTCATCATGGAGTACTACAAGACATTCAGCCTTGAGACGCTGGACGATTCGCGCGCGCGTGAGGAGTGGGGGTGGTGTCCCGCGTTTCCGGACCTGGACACGGTGCTCCTCGACTTCCAGGCGGAGCTGGCCGAGCACCCGGAGTGGGAGCGCAGCCTCCCCATCAGCAAAGCGTCCGCGCGACCTCGCGCGGGGAGGTAATCACGACATGAACGCTGAAGACGTCCGCAAGGTTGCGGTCATCGGCGCCGGCATCATGGGACACGGCATCGCTCAGTCCCTCGCCACCGCCGGATACGAGGTGACCGTCACCGACACCAACGCGGCCGCGCTGGAAAGCGTTCCGGCACGCGTTGAACGAAACCTCGCGGCATTCATTGACGCCGGACTCATCGCCGCAGCCGATGTCCCCGTCATACTGGGACGCATTCACACCGCGCCCTCGCTCGAGGAGGCCGCGGCCGGCGCCGACGTCGTCATCGAGGCCGCCACCGAGAACCAGGACCTGAAGCGACAGCTGTTCAACCGTCTCGACGCGGCCTGCCCGGAGAGAACCATCCTCACCAGCAACAGCTCTTCGCTGCTCATCAGCGAGTTCGCCTCGGAGACGAAGAGACAGGACCGGTGCATCCTCACGCACTGGATGAATCCCCCGCACATCGTGCCGGCAGTCGAGGTGATACCCGGACCCTTCACCTCACAAGAGACCATCGAGGTGGTGACGCGGATGCTGCGCAGAGCCGGCAAGCTCCCGGTCCGCCTGCAGAAGGAGATTCCCGGCTACCTCGTCAACCGCATCCAGATGGCCATGTTCAGGGAGGTATGGTCGCTGTGGAGCAAGGGCGTCGCCTCGGCCGAGGACCTCGATATGGCCGTCAGGGGCAGCTTCGGCTTCCGGCTGCCGAGCGTCGGCCCGCTGCTGGCGAACGACCTCGCAGGTGACGAAACGACGTACGTAATCGCGCGCCGGCTTCTCCCCATCATCGATTCGTCGCCAGAGCCATCCACCGCCTTCCGGGAGATGGTCGAGAAGGGCGATTTCGGGCTGAAGACCGGTCGCGGCTTCTACGACCACACACCCCAGGAATGGCAGGCCATCGTCGACAAGCGGGACCGCGACCTGCTGCGCCAGCTGAAGTGCTCGCGGGAGTGAAGCCCGCCGGGCGCAGCCGTCTCACGGGGCAGGCCATTCGTCTCCATCCCTCGAGCAGCGACACGCAGAGGCCGTTCTCCGGCTAATCCAGCGAGAACGGGGGATAGCGGTCGGTGGTCAGCAGGAACGCATACGCCGCCACCCTGACCTCCCAGCGCATGAACCCCACGACGAACTGCGACAGGCCCTGCGGGTACCGCCCGGTGAAGAGGATGGCAAACCAGGCGAATATGGTGCACACGAAGACGGCGATGCCGAGGAACGCCAGGATGATGAGGTGCGGTATCGCCAGGAACCATTTGATGAGCGGCATCCACCTCTCGAGGTCGGCTTCAACGTTGGGGTACGCGATGTCCAGATGGACGGCCTGCTCCTCGTCGGTCGAGGGGTACTCGTCGCGCAGCAGCGTCATGAACGCAGCCACACGCATCCCGAATCTGCTCAGCGCCAGGTTCCAGTCAAACCACCATCTCGGGTACTTCTGCCGGAAGAGAATCATGAATAGCGTGGGCAAGACGACGATGCCCGCCGCCGGGACTTCGTAGTTCCAGAAAGACTGCTCCCAGCTGAACTGGCCTCCGCTCAGCAGGCCGAGGATGATGAGAATGGGAATGGCAACGAACGGCCGGAACCCGACCGACACCTTGTCGCGGCCGGATTCCTGGACATCGACAGTCAGAGTCGCGGGGTATCCCACCGGAGTATCAGACACGGCATCCCTCCTCGTCGCAACAGGTGGCGCCTCAAGGCGCCGACATCATGCTCACGCACCGCGTCACGGTTGTCAAGAGCCGTCTCGACCCCGCCGATTGGCGTTTCCCAACGCCCGGCAGCGGTCAGCAGAGCGTCGGGCACAGTGAGGTTCGCGGCCCGGCGGGCATACCCCGCTGGAATGGTGCGGCCCTGCGCTGGGGCGGTGGCCCGTCAGCTGGATTCGACCTTGCGGCGTTTCCAGTCGAGGGACAGGAGCACGAGGCCAACTCCCACGACGAGCGTCACCACCCCGTACAGTATCAGCGGCCGGCAGCAGTCGGCGATGAACCCGGGCACGAAGCCAAGGAACTGCTCGGGAATGCCGGCCGGCAACGAATCGGTCAGACGTGAACGCGCGACGAGGGCCACGACAAGGGCAATTAGGCCGGCGACGCCAAGTGCGGCGCCGACGTATCGATCGGCCGCAGCGATCTGCCACGAGCACGCCGCGGCGATGCCAATGATTGCCAGAAGGCAGACGACCGGCAGCAGACGCCGAAGCCAGATCACGTACGCGACATACTGGCGCGCCTGATGCAGCCGGGCGACCGTATCGGCACCAAGATACGTCTCGTCAATCTCCACCTGGTCCGGTATCCGGTTGTCCATCTCCTTCAACATCAGCGCCAGGAAGGCGTCCCTCTGGTCAGCAGGAATGAACTGCAGCAGGGGGAGGGTCAAATTGCGAGCCGCCGCCTCGATATGGGTCGCCAGCACCAGCTTCGGCTCCTCAAGCGACACGACAGCGCGAAGCTCTCCTTCGCCTTTCAGATAGGCGCCGGCGGCGTAGACGACCGTTGCCAGTTGCTCATGCGCCCACGCCTCAAGCTCGGGAGCTGCCTCGGCGATCAGGTCGCTCATGAAGCCGTACTCGGGAGGGAGCCGCTTCTCGGCCTCAGCGGCAACCAGCGGATGGAGTTCGAGGTCGGCCAGCTGAGACGATACGAACGCGGGATTGAGGACGGTTGAGGACAGCGCGATGGCCACCTCAAGCAGCACTACTGAGATGGCGAGCACAACGCCACAGGCCCAGGCGGCAACAGTTCGCAGGCCACTCATCTCAACTCCTCCATGCGCTCGACCGGTCTCAGCCGCTCGACGACTATCGCACGACAGGATGATCCGGGCACACTCTCAGGCCGGAAGCTGCCGGTCGTACTCCAGCACGGCCTGCAGCAGGACATTGGCGCCGGCAGTCAACTCTTCAGGTCGAGCCGCCTCAGCCTCATTGTGGCTGATGCCGCCGATGCACGGCACGAACACCATGGCTGCGGGGAAGACGCGGGCAACGTTCACCGCATCGTGTCCCGGGCCCGACACGATATCGCGATGGCTGTACCCGAGCCGCCCTGCGGCGGCGCGCACTGTGCTGACGCAGCGCTCGTTGAACTTGGTGGGCGGCAGGTCAAGCACACACTCAGACACGATTTCCGTGCGGGTCTCGCGCGCCACGTGGCTCACAAGCTCCGTGTACTCCTCGTGCATCCGGGTGAGCACCGCGGCATCGGGATGCCGGAGGTCAACGGTGAAGAACACGCGTCCGGGGATGACGTTCCGGGAGTTGGGCCGCGCCTCCACCAGTCCCACGGTACCCATTCCCGCCGGCGCATGGTTCAGGGCGATGCGGTTCACGCCGTCGGTCACGCGCGCGCACGCCAGCATGGCGTCATGGCGCGTGGGCATGGGTGTGGCGCCGGCGTGGCTGTCGCGTCCCTTCGCCGTCACGTCGTACCACCTCTGTCCCTGGGCGCCGGTGACAACGCCGATGGTGATGTGTTCCTGGTCGAGCACTGGCCCCTGCTCGATGTGCAGCTCGAAGTAGGCGGCAAGCCCGTGGTCGCCGGCGAGGCGGTCGCCGAGATAGCCGATTCTCTCCAGCTCTCCTCGGAACGTATTGCCCTGGCGGTCCTTCAGCCCGTGGGCATACCCGGTAGTGTAGATACCCGCGAAGGTACCGGAAGCAATCATCGTGGGAGCGAAGCGGGAGCCCTCTTCGTTGGTCCAGTTGACCAACTCGAGAGGCGAGTCCGTCACCACCCCGTTCTCGCTCAGCGTGCGCATGAGTTCCAGTCCGGACAGCACCCCGGCGATGCCGTCGAACTTCCCGCCGGACGGCTGCGTGTCCAGATGACTGCCAAAGGCGATGGGAGACCGGGTAGCATCGCGTCCCGCCCTGAGGGCGAAGACGTTGCCAACCTCGTCCACGGTCACGGTGCAGCCCAGCGTCCGGCACTGCGCCACGAACCAGTCTCGCGCCTGGCGGTCTTCATCGCTCAGAGTGAGGCGGGTGACTCCGCCGCCGGGTGTCCCGCCGAAGCGCGACGTCTCAACTATCGTGCTCCAGAGGCGCTCCCCGTTCACGCGAATGTCTCGCATCCCGCTCTCCTCTCAGCCGTTGTGCGCGGACCAGCCGCCGTCGACGTACCGCGCAGCGCGATTGTACCATCACGGGGAAGGAGCAATTCCGTTGCGGCGGGACTTGACTGCGGTAGAATGCAGCAGCCTCACGCTGAAGATGCACCGCGGTCGTGAGGGTCCGAAGGGAGGGAGCATCGACGTGGCGAAGACAATAGTGACAGCGGCCATATCCGGCGCCATCCACACCCCGTCCATGAGCCCGCACCTCCCCATCACGCCGCAGGAGATTGCCGACCACGCGGTGGGCGCGTGGGAGGCGGGCGCGGCCGTGGTCCACATCCACGCACGCGACCCTCAGACGGGCAAGCCGACCCCCGACATGGGCGTGTTCGCTGACATATTCGAACGCATACGCAGTCGCTGCGACGTCGTCATTTGCGCCACCACCGGAGGCGGACTCGGCATGTCCGTAGATGAGCGCGTCAAGGTCGTCTCCACCTTCAAGCCCGAGCTGGCCTCCTTCAATGCGGGCTCCATCAACTTCGGGCTCTTCGACATCCCCTCGCGGATGAACATCCAGGAGTGGCGGCACGACTGGGAGCTGCCCTACCTCGAGATGACGAGGGACTTCATCTTCGCCAATACCTTCAAGTCGCTGGAGCAGTTCGCCCGCGTATTCGAGCAGTGCGGCACAAAAGTTGAGGCGGAGGTGTACGACACCGGGATGCTCAACAACCTGGCGTATCTCGTCGACCGAGGCCTCCTCAAGAAGCCAGTCTACGTGCAGTTCGTGCTCGGCATCATGGGCGGCATCCCGGCAACCATCGAGAACCTCATGTTCCTGCTTCAGACCGCGAGACGCACGTTCGGGACAGACTTCGTCTGGTCCGTCTGCGCAGCGGGACGCTTCCAGATGCCCATGTGCACGGCGGGACTTCTGCTCGGCGGCAACGTCCGCGTCGGCATGGAGGACAGCCTCTGGCTGGAGAAGGGCGTGCCCGCCGAGACGAGCGCACAGCAGGTGGCGAAGATTGTGCGCATCGCCCGCGAACTTGGCGTCGAGACCGCCACGCCGGACGAGGCTCGAGCAATCCTCGGTTTGCGGCAGTGGTAGAACTCAGACCAACAACTCGGGAGCACGTGCGTGCAGTGTGGCTCCCACTCTCAACGACGAATCAAGGCAGGAGGAACTGGCAGTGGCCAAACGACTCTGGGAAGCACCGGCTGAAGTGAAGCGAGACGCCAATATCACGGCGTTCATGCAGGCGGTCAACGCGCGGCACGGGACGAATCTCGCCACCTATGCCGACCTGCACCGCTGGTCGGTCGAGCACATCCCCGATTTCTGGGGGCTCGTCTGGGACCGGGCAGGCACCATTGCCTCGCGCCGCTACGACTCGGTCGTCGACGACCCGTACCGCATGCCGGGAGCGAAGTGGTTCGAGGGCGCGCGCATGAATTTCGCCGAGAACCTGCTGCGCCGCAACGACGACCACCTCGCCTTCGTTTTCAGGGGCGAGGACCGCGTCACGCGGCGGATGACGTACGCACAGCTGCGCGCTGCCGTTGCCGGCCTCGCGAAGGCGCTCCGGGCGGCGGGCATCAAGCCGGGCGACCGCGTCGTCGCCTACATGCCCAACATGATTGAGACCGCCGCGGCCATGCTTGCTGCGACCGCCGTCGGGGCCACGTGGTCGTCCTGCGCAACGGACATCGGCCCGCAGGCGGCCGCCGACCGGCTGGGCCAGGTCGCGCCGAAAGTCCTCTTCACCGTGGACGGCTACTACTACAAGGGCAAGCGCTTCGACGTCGTGCCCCGCGCATTGGAGCTTGCCGCGGCCATCCCGTCTCTCGAACGCGTCGTCGTCGCCTCGTACGACACGGCAACGCAACCGGACGTCTCGGCCATCCGCAACGCGCAGCGCTGGGATGACTTCTCACGGCCCGACCCCTCGGGCGCCATCGCGTTCGAGCAGCTGCCCACGGACCACCCGCTCTTCATCATGTTCTCGTCGGGCACCACCGGAAAGCCGAAGTGCCTGGTCCAGGGGGCCGCCGGCGTGCTGCTCAACCACTATACGGAGCTGGTGCTGCATTCAGACCTCAAGCCGCAGGACGTCATCATGTACGTCACCACCTGCAGCTGGATGATGTGGAACTGGCTGCTCAGCTCTCTGATGACCGGCGCCACCATCGTCCTGTACGACGGCAATCCCACGCATCCGGACGCGGGCGCCATGTGGCGGCTCATCGAGCAGGAGGGAATCACCGTCTTCGGCACGAGCGCCACCTACCTCAACTACATCCGCAACCAGGGGCTCACGCCATCGCGCGACTTCAACCTCTCGTCGCTGCGGGAAATCAGCCAGACCGGCTCCGCTCTCTCGGCGGAAGGCTGGGAGTGGGTCTACGAAGCCGTGAAACGCGACTTCTTCTTCTGTTCCATCTCGGGTGGCACCGACATCAACGGCTCCTTCATGGGAGGCAACCTGCTCACTCCGGTGTACGCGGGCCAGATGCAGGGATGGACGCTCGGCAAGAAGTGCGCCGCATATGGACCGGACGGCAAGCCGCTGGTCGACGAACAGGGTGAACTCGTGTGTGAGGCAGCCGTGCCCTCGATGCCGCTCCGCTTCTGGAACGACCCGCAGGGCGAGAAGTACCGCGCCGCCTACTTCGAGGTCTACCCCGGGAAGTGGCGCCACGGCGACTTCGTTCAGGTGCACAGTCAGACCGGCACCATCACCATCTACGGCCGCTCCGACTCCACCCTCAAGCCCTCCGGCGTGCGTATAGGGACCGCCGAGATCTATAACCAGGTGGAGAGAATCGAAGGCATCGCGGACAGCCTCGCCATCGGGCAGGAGTGGGAAGGCGACCAGCGCATCATACTCTTCGTCAAGCTCGCTCCAGGCCACGAGCTGACCGACAGGCTCCGCGCCACCATACGAGAGACGCTGCTCCGCAAGACCTCACCGCGACACGTCCCGGCGAAGATAGTCGCCGTATCAGACATACCGTACACGCTGAACATGAAGAAGGTGGAGAGCGCCGTCACGAACATCATCCACGGCAAGCCGGTGCTGAATCGCGAGGCACTCTCAAACCCCGAATCTCTGCGTCTGTACGAGGACATCCCGGAGTTGCGCACGTAGCAGCACAACCTACTCCGTCGCGCCGGGATGGTACCCGCGGCGAACGGGGGCGTACAATACCGAAACACTGTGAGAGGAGAATCCAGGGCGTGAGCGACACATGGACAGCACTGTTTCAGCCGAATAGCGTTGCCATCATCGGTGCGTCGGCCACGCCGGGCAAGCCCGGCCATGAAATCATCCGCAACCTTCTCGCCAACAAGTACGGCGGCCGCATCCTCCTCGTGAATCCGAAGGGCGGGGAGATACTCGGACTGCCGGTCACGAAGGACATCGAGTCCCTTCCCGGCGGCATCGACCTCGCCGTCATCATCGTCTCGGCCGCGGCAACCGCGGACGCCGTGCGCAAGTGCGCTGCAAGAGGCATCACAACATTCGTCCTGGCCGCGGGCGGCTACTCCGAGGTCGACGAGCACGGTGAGGAGCTGCAGAAGGAGCTGGCGCGAACCATCAAGGAGCTTGGCGTGCGCGCCATCGGGCCGAACACGTCGGGCCACATCTCCATGCCACACCACTTCACGTCGAGCTTCTTCCCGCTCGGCTGGATACGTCCCGGCAACATCTCGTACATCGCACAGACGGGCAACTTCGCCACCCACACGCAGCGGTACATCACCACCGGCGAGCACTTCGGCATCGCGCGCGTCGTCGGGCTGGGCAACAAGATAGACATGGACGAGAACGAGGTTCTCGAGTACCTGTCGCACGATGACGCCACGAAGGCCATCTTCATGTACCTGGAGAGCTTCAAGCGTCCGCGGCAGTTCATCGACGTCGCCCGCAGGGCAGCCGCGCTCAAGCCGGTCTTCCTGCTGAAGGGCGGTTCCACGAAGGAAGGCTCCCAGGCAGCCATCGCCCACACCGCGGCCCTCGCCTCGGACGAGCGCGTGGTGCAGGCCGCGATACGCCAGTCGTGCATCACACAGCTGAGCGACTACTCGCAACTGTTCAATGTAGCCAAGGCCATCTCGTTCATGCCGTTGCCCCGCGGCAACCGCGTCAGCTTCATGGCGCCCTCGGGAGCCATGCTGGTGGTGCTCACCGACCTGTGCCGGCAACGCCTCGACCTTGTCGTCCCGGACCTTGAAGAGGTCAACAGGCAGCGCCTCCAGGCCATCGGCCCGGACTGGCTGCGCATGCGCAACCCCGTCGACATCTGGGGCCCCGCCATGGTGCATGGCATCGAAAAGAGCCACCGCGACGCCATCGAGGCAGTCATGGATGACAAGAACATCGATGCCGTCATCGTCGTCCTCGTGGTCGTCGACGAGTTCGGCAAGATGCCGCTCGAGGTCCTCGCTGACCTGGCCCACCGCTACCCGCACAAACCACTCTATGTGACGTTCTCCGGCATCAAGGAGCGCATGGACGAGGCGAAAGCGTACCTCGAGCCCCTGGGCGTCCCGACCTACCCGTACATCGAACAGCCGTTCGAGGTCCTGTCGATACTGAACCGGGCGCGAATCTCGATGCAGCGAGCGCAGCGGGCCGCACAGTCCGGCTCCTGACACGCAACCAGAGCAGAAAGGGGGTCGGCAGATGCAGTTCCTCGGCTACGAGCGACCCGGCGGACGGGCCGGCATTCGGAACTACGTCCAGATCCTTCCGGTCACCAGTTGCGCCAACGAACTGGCGTGTGAGATTGCGAGCGGCGCGGCCGGGGCGGTTCCGCTGCTCCATAACTACGGATGTCTGCGGCTCAAGCCCGACAACGACCGCGCCTTCCGGACGCTGGTGGGTCTGGGCAGCAACCCCAACGTCGCCGGCGCGCTCATCCTCGAGATAGGTTGCGGCATGCTGGAGCCGGACAGGATAGCGAACGAGATAGCGGCGACGGGTACCCCCGTGGAACTGGTGAGCGTGAAGGCTGCGGGCGGCTACCGCAGGGCCATCGAGGCCGGAACGGCCGCCGCCAGGTCCATGCTGGCGAAGGCATCCCTGCAGCAGCGCGTGCCCCTGCCGCTCAGCAAGCTGTCCGTGGGCGTGAAGTGCGGCGGCTCCGCCACCATCTCCTCGGCCGCGGGCCATCCGGCGACCGGTCACGTGGTGGACACCGTCATCGACGCGGGAGGGACCGTCATCTTCAGCGAGACGGCCGAGGTCATCGGCGCGGAGCACCTGCTGGCAAAGCGCGCGGCGAACGAGCGGGTGAAGAAAGACCTGCTTGAGACGGTCGACCGATTTGAGCAGATGATCATCGACTACGGCGTGGACATCCGCGGGGCGCAGCCCATGCCGGGCAACATCCTGAACGGCCTCACCACCATCGAGGAGAAATCGCTGGGTGCGCTGGTGAAGACGGGCACCCGCCCGCTCAACGGGGTGCTTGACTACGCCGAGCGGCCGTCAGCCCCCGGTCTGTACCTGATGGACTCGCCGGCGTGGCCGGTGCACATGTTCCTCGGCATGGCTGCGGCCGGGAACCAGGTGTTCATCTTCTCCCTTGGCGGCGGCGTCTGCGGCCTCTTCCCCAGCCAGCCGGGCGCCCTGCGGCTGCCCATCGTGCCCACGGTGAAGATAACCGGCGACCCCACGCTGAAGCCGGAAATCGACTTCTTCGACTTCTACGCCGGGTCCGTCATCGAGGGCAGGGAGTCCAAGGAGTCGGCATCGGCGCGGTTCCTGGAGACGTTCATCGATATCGTCTCGGGCAAGCCGACCACGCAGGAGTACTCCAGCTATCGCGAGATACTGGACATGTACGCCGCCGGCCCGATGACGTAGAGGACGCGCCTGCGGCGGGCGGTATCTGTAAGGGAGCGGCATGCCGCTCCGACCGTTCACCAGCAGGCCCTTCCGGGGACACCATTCCCGAAACGTCACGAATCGAGGTGTCCATGGTGTCCCACGCCGCCTCGCCACACCGCCGCGGGCGGGCGTGGGAGCCCGCCCCTACATGAGGAAACCCATCCGTCCCGCGTCCAGGTGCTCATGGTGTCCCCGCAGATAATGAAGGGCCCGCCGGAGAATCCGGCGGGCCCTGTTGGTTCAAGGTAAGAGCCGACTAGCTCTCGACGACCACGCGGGCATCGACCGCAACCACGCCGTCCTTGTAGGCGAACACGGGGTTGAGGTCAAGCTCCTTCACCTGGGGATGCTGCTCAACGAACTCGGATACCTTCACGATGAGCTTCTCGAGCGCGCCCAGGTCAGCCGGCTCGGCGCCGCGGAAGCCCTGCAGCATCGGGAAGCCCTTGATTTCGCGAATCATCTCGGCGGCATCGAACTTGGCGACGGGGACGATGCGGAACGAGACGTCCTTCAGCAGCTCGACGAGGACGCCGCCGAGGCCGAACATGATGACCGGCCCGAACTGCGGGTCCTTGCTCATGCCGACGATGACCTCGACGCCCTTCCGCGCCATGCTCTGCACCGAGACGCCCAGTATCCTGGCGCCCGGTACCTTTTCCTTCACCGATGCCATGATGGCGGCATAGGCCTTCTCAACCTGCGCGGCGTTCTCCAATCCCAGCTTCACGCCGCCGGAATCGCTCTTGTGGACTACCTCGGGCGAGATAATCTTGAGGGCCACCGGGAAGCCCATCTCCTTGCTGAGGGCAACGGCCTCTTTCTGATTGCGGGCGAGCTTCG
The DNA here is from genome assembly GCA_023229725.1 of Dehalococcoidia bacterium. Taxonomy (GTDB): domain Bacteria; phylum Chloroflexota; class Dehalococcoidia; order GIF9; family AB-539-J10; genus SKVJ01. The sequence continues at coordinate 23,496 of JALNYR010000020.1, forward strand.
TCTCAACGACGGGGATGCCCGCGGCCTTCAACATGTCCTTGGACTCAATCTCGGTCAGTACCCGTGGACTCTGAACAGTCGTGCTCTGTGACATGGCGCCCGTACTCCTTCCGTCCGCATGGCTGCAGAACGCAGTGCGACATTGTACATCAAGTGCGTCCGCAACGAGAAGTCAACAGCCGCGCGCTCGCGCAGGCTCAGAGAGAGCGGCATCCATGTCGCACGGCCTGCGGCCGGCCTTCGAGCGGCTCGACCAGGTTCGAAGTGAACCGCGCCCGGGACGCTCCAGCAATGCCCGGGCGTCACCGTTCCTATTGCGTCCCGCCGCCTCACCACCTACAATCCTGTCTGCAACAACGTGCAGTCTCCCCACGACTCACCGGCACATCTGAAGGAGGAAGAGCGCCATGAGCAGTGACATCCTCGACAGCCTGAAGAAGGCCATCCTCGACTACGACCCTGACGCCTCCGCGGCAGCCGCGCGAAAGGCGGTCGACGCGGGCATCGCTCCAACGGACATACTGGCGGCCATGACCGATGCCATCAGGCAGATCGGCGAAGGATTCAACAGGGGCGACCTCTTCCTGCCGGACCTCGTCGGAGGGGCCGATGCCATGTCCACCGCCACGCCCATCGTCCAGGAACAGATACAGCGTCTCGGCGCGAAGAC
>JALNYR010000191.1:0-2837 GCA_023229725.1 Dehalococcoidia bacterium
CCTGTTTGGCGGTGAGGCCAACCTTCTGCAGCACCTTGCGGATCTGGATGCGCTGCGCCGCCGAGACGGTGGCCGACTCGACCTTGAACATGGTTTTGCCGATGACCTTGCGTTCCAGCTCCTTCGGGTCGATGGTCTGGCCCTTTTCGTCCTGGGCGCGGATCAGTCCGGCCACCAGCAGTACCTGCAAACCGCCGTCCACTGCGTCACCCGGCCAGCCGTAGGTGGCACCTTCGAAGTTCTTGCGGATGTCGATGCCCTTCTTCCCGCCGGCAATGAAGGCCAGGATGGCTTTGCACACCGGGTTCTTGGCGGGCTCACCGTCGTCGCCCACGCTCTGGAGGGCATCCGGTGTCCCCTTCTGCGCCTTCTCATAGACCTTGGGCCAGCCGGCGTGGTCGGCAATGTGGAACTGCGGGTAGAGCCGCTGCAGTGCGTTGGTGGCGGCTTCCAGCGTCATGTCCTGCAGGTCGGTGCCCAGAATTTCGTTGCCACCACCTTGGAAGACGCGGGCACCCGAGAAGGCCTCCTGCAGCAGTTCGCGGATCTTGCCCTCAGCGGTTTGCTTGGTGGTCTCCATCGCCGAACGGGCCTCGGTGCCCTCGGCGGTGTTGGGCACGCCGCGCTTGTCCAGCGTGGCACTGGCGGCCTTGAAGTCGATCAGGTAGTGGCGCAGGTCATCGGCCGAGCGCTTGGGGATGAACACGAACACAGTGGGCGATTGGTTGCCCGCCTGGCGTGCGTCGGCACGCACCGAGTTCTCGTCGATGCTCCAGCCGTCGCGCACCCAGACGCAGACTTTCTCGACGGCGTCGCCCGGCAACTGGGCATCGAACACGGGGAAGATGTCGCGCGTGACCTTGGACGTGCCTTGGGTCAGCGACAGCTTGCGCACCATTTCGCCGAAGCGGCGCCGGATGCGATCGTCGCGCTCCGCGTCCACGCGGTGGGCTTCGTTAGCCAGGCTGTTGCGCTGGCTGAGGAACTCGTCATTCCAGGCGGCGCTTTCCTCGGTCTGGATGCGGTACTCGTCACCCACCTTCATCAGCAGCTCGCACTTGTCGAGCACGCTCGGGAGCTTGCTGCGCAGCGCGCTGGAGCCATGGGTGAGGTCTTCCACCAACAAGTCGGCCAGGGTGTCGACGGTGGCGCGAATGCCGATTTCGTTGTTGCTGCTGGCCAGCTTGTTGATGAGAAACACCAGGCCGCAGGATCGTGCCATCAGGCGCTGGTCGTCGGTGCCGTTGGCCCAGACCATGGTCTTCTCGTGCACCTTGCGCGGCAGGATGCGGGACTGCAGCAGCTTGTCGGCTGCGTCGAAGTAGAGGTAGTCCGCGGGCACGACGCTGCCGACCGTCGCGTCCAGGTTGGTCTGGATGACCTTGTGGATCATCGAGAGCTGGTTGCGCAACTGGCTGTCGGTGCCGGTCTGGTCCAGCACGCGCAGGGTGCTCTCCCAGAAGCGGCGGCGCACCGGCAGGATCGGGTAGTCCTGGGGGAAATACTGGATGTCGTCAGCACGGTGGCCGATGGTGGTGCCGGCCAGGTGACGCGAGATCTCACCCAGGTTGGTCTGCATCACCTTTTCGACCGGTGCCTTGGCTTCGGGCTTCTTCGCCAGGATGACCTTGCGGATCACCGCGTCTACATCGGCATCCGACAACTCGACGCGCACGGTGAAGCGGCCTTCGAGCTTCTTGAGGTTGGAGGTGCCGGTGACAGCGGTCTGGCCGGTGCCGATGAAGAGCATCTTGGCGCCGATGTTCTTGCAGCAGGCCTCCACCACTTCCTGCACGTCGATGGAGCGCTGGCTGTCTTCGCCGATGTACTGCTGCACCTCGTCGAGCACCACCAGGGTGAGGGGGAACTTGCCGTCGCGGGTCAGCGCCTGGCGAATGGCCTTGAGCATGTCGCCACTGGAGACGTCCTGCACATAGGGGTACAGGTTGTTCAGGGTTTCGACGCAGGACGCTGGCGACGTGAACAAATTGGGCTTGGCTTTGACCAGGGCTTCGTGCAGGCCCTCGGCCACGTAGAAGTTGTCGAGCTCTTCATTCCAATCGAAGCCGCTCTTCTCAACATGGCCCCGCACGGCGTCGTAGATGCCCTCGTGCTGTAGCCACATGACAAAGCGCGCCACCGGATACTGCTCGGGCAGGCCAACGGACTTGAACAGAATGCCCAGCAGCGCCATGCGGACAGACTTGTCGCGCGAGCTGGAGCCCAGCGTGCCAGACGCCGCATGCAGACCGCCGTGGCGCTTCGCCTGGGTGCTGAGTTCCTTGAGCTGGTCGCTCACGCCTTGTGGCAGGTTCGCGATGCCCCGCGCGGTGGCGCCGTCGTCAAAGGCGCTGTCGACCCAGAGCGCACGCAGCATCTTGACCAGGTGCGACTTGCCCGAGCCGTAAAAGCCGCTGACCCACACGGCAGGCTGCTCGGCCTGCTCGATGTTCTTCAGGTAGACGTCGAGGATGTGTTCCAGGCCCTTTTCGTATTGCCCATCGCAGACGAAGGTTTCGAGCTCGTACCGCAGGACGGACAGCGCCTGGTTGGTCTTTTCGTCGTTGACGCTGGCCACGCCCTCGTTGACCAGCTTGCGGGTCGACGGGTCCTTTTGGTAGATGTCGCGATTGAGCATGTGCTTCCCCTTAGTCAGAATTCTTTGTCTGCGGTGATCGGTACAGCGAGGTAGTTCCAGCCGTCGTACCCATCCAGCAAGCGGTAGTTGTTGTCTTCGTAGCTGCCAGGGAAGAACACCAGCAGACGGCCTTTCACCCTGGGTGCGAGCTTGTCCACGACTTCCTTGACCTTCAGGAAGCCGAATAGAGAGCCGACAC
>JALNYR010000191.1:2847-4120 GCA_023229725.1 Dehalococcoidia bacterium
CCTCGCTGACGTTCTTGTCTCGCAGGAAGGTCTCGAACTCGGCTTCGATGTAGCTGAGGTACTTGGGCAGCAGCGTGGACAGCAGGTTGGGCTTTTGGAAGTAGCTCTTGGCGTACCGTTGGGAGGCCAGCCAGTTCGGGAACGAATTGGTCAAGTCGAACAACGCCCAGTCATGGCCCGCCGCGCGGGTGGCGATCTCGAACTCGTCGATTTTGGCCCGCAGGCGCAGCTCTTCCGTCTCGTGATACACGCAGAAGATGACGCGCTGGGCGGCGGCGGCGTCGTCGCGCCATGGAACAGCCACGTACTTGCTGTAGGACTGGGTCAATCGCTTAATTCTGCTCACGGAGCCACTCCATTTCCTGCGCGGTGATCAGGTTCGGGAAGAGCACCTCGATCACCTGACCGACGCGCTTGAGCGAGATCCAGCCACGGCGCGATGCGTCCTCGGCCAACTCGAGCGTCTGTTCGAAGGAGCAGTCGAGCATCCGGGTGTAGTCACTCTTGAACAGCGATTCCCCCCGCAGCCCGCTGACGTAGCCCAGAAGAAGGGCCAGCGACGCTGCGCCTGGCGTCGCCACGGCACGAGCGCGCACCTTGCGGACGCGGCCAGCGAGATGGCCCGACTGGGTCCAGGACGAGTTGATGTTCTGCGCGGTGGACTTGAGCGTGGCCTTGCTGAAGCGCCCTGGCTCTTGCGCATCGAGGAACTCTTCCATCCCCTCACGGGTGACAGTGGCCCCTTCCTGAAACCCCAGGACAAACGGTGCTGTGGCCCGAAGCATGGGGTCACGTGAGTAGGCACACAGCGCTGCCAACAACGGCTGTCCGTCCACATCACGCTGCCAGAAGAAACGCAGGGCACGGAACACCAACAAGCTGGGATCTAGCGCGTAGAGGTCGGCCAGGTGCCGGAAGGTCAGCGTCCGCGTCTTGCCCGAGCGCTTGCCCAGGCAATTGGCAGTCTGGATGGCGTCAAGGTAGTCGGCCCTTGCCGCGTTGGCCACGTCCACAAAGGACAGCAGGTCTCGCAGCTCGGCGAGCATCATCGTCCGGGCGGTATGGACGCCGCCGCGCTCGAAACTGAACCCGAGTCGTTCCAGCTTGTTGTTGTGTTTGTTCTCTACGTTCACGTTGAGGTCAGTCTGTTATTCAGTCGACATCGGCTTCGAGCCGTTGTCGATCAGGGGAGCGGTAGCCCGGCGCCAGTATGGCATTTCGCACGCCGTAGATGGCCAGGTGGTCCTTCAGCCACAACCGGTACTCGTGCCCA
>JALNYR010000192.1 GCA_023229725.1 Dehalococcoidia bacterium
AGAGACCGGCCACCAGCAGGCCGATGGCCGAGTGCTGCAGGACGGCTGCGGCGTATAGCTGACAATTGCCGAGGCCATACATGGGCGATTCGAGAATTTTGTACACACCTGACGTCACAAACTCGGGTCCCGGCTGGCCCGTAAACATGTCCTTATAATAATAAGTATCGAGCCCGGTCGCATGGGTCGCGGCGATCTTGATGCCCAGACCGATGGTCGTCAAGCCGGCGGCGATGGTGTATGCAATGGCAGGGTGGAGCAAGACGGCGTCGACGTAGCCGTCGGCCCACGGCCACTTGAGCGCGGCCGACAGCATGACGGCGAAGGACTGCTGATTGAAGAGGAGACCCTGCACGACGTAGTACCACAGCAGGAGGCGTTGCTGGTCCCGGAAGCGGTGGCGCCAGCGACCGACGGTAGCGAAGATGACGAAGAGGCTACCGTAGTACGCGACGTAGCCGAACGCGGCCCAGCTGACGGTGAGGGCGATCGGGAAATGCGACCGGAAGAGTCCCACGACGACAGACTGGAGGGGCGTGAGGGTGAGTGCCCAGACGACCAGCGGCAGGCGGTGGTCGCGCCAGTTCTCACGAGTGTAGACATCGAGGCGCCATCCGTTCATGCCGATCACCAACACGACGAACCGGACAACGAAGCCGACTGCCCGGACGGCCGGGCTCGGCCGCCGGGGAGCTTCGGCGAGCAATGCCGGGGACTGTTCTTCCATGCCATCAAAGTCGTGCACCATCGTGCTTCCGATTTAATTAAAATATGGGCCAGCAAAAAATAAAATAAAACGTGGACAGAAACTAGCCAAAAATTATTTGCATTCATATTGCGACGCGAACCGCCATGAGCCAACGTAGCGAACAAACTCCCGCACCGCCCGCGACGGGTGCCGCCGGTGCCCCAACAGGGCCGATTCACGCGATCCACTGGCCAGTCGGTTTCGAAGCCGAAGAGGCGAAGGTCGTGGACGTGGCCAGGAGACTCAATCGGTGGGCAGCCCGGCGTGTCCGGGAAATTATTCCGCTGTGCAGTGGGTCGTTCCTCGATGTTTCCGATAGCCTGGTCGTCCGCGATGAGGGGGGCATACGTGGATTGCTGCCGATCCACTTGGCAGTCCGGACAGTCGATCAGCTGTTCGGCGAGCCGCGGATTTTAGACTGGTTACCCAAGTATATGCCAAGGCGAGACGAGTATGAACACAGCAAGGATCACTACTGGGAGGCCCGCGAACACTATGGCCGCGACGTGGTGCTGTCGTCCTATCTGGTCAGATTTGGCTGGCGGATGACCCTCTGGGCAGACAGGTTGCCGGCTCAACCCTCGGATGCGGAACTCGAACGTGTGGACAGATTGCGGGGTCTATTGCGTTCCGAGGTTGCGTGGACGGCGACCGAGCTCGTTCGCATCGCCGTCAACAGCGGCTGGATGTCGGTGCTCGGCGACGAATGGGTCGCAGCACGAACCGCGCTGACCGACTCGATTGCCGAGGCGGGGTCGTACAACATGCCAGCTGTCCTGTTCAGCAAATCTGACCAGCAGGACTGGATTGCCGTCATGCGGGCCCGGCAAGATCAGGTCATGGCGAGGCTTCGGGAGATCCACGGCAAGGGCCTGCGTGTCGGTCGGCCGCGGGAACTCCGGACGCCGTACCTCGACGGGCCCGGGATCGTGGCCCGGGCCGATGATCGCTTCCGGGCCTACCGCAGCAAGTTCCCGCGGGCGCTTCCGAAATACACGACCACTGTGTACCGGATCCGGGCCACGGGCGGGTCGGAGGTCGTCTTCGTACCGTTACCCGTGCCTCGGCGAGGTGCGACGGCGCACACATTGGACGTCCTCCTCGACTCCGTGGAAGCAGAAAAAGCCGAAGGAGTCGCGGAGAGGGATAGGGTGGCAGTGGAAGAAGAGGAGGCGGCGAGAGCAGTGATGGCAGTGGAAAAGGGCGTAACAAAGGGAGCACTGCCACCGAGGCGCGTGCGATTTGCAGCGGGCGAGAACCTCGAGGATGTCCGCGAGATCTCGCGGTACGGGACAAGGCCGGTTCCCCGGAGGCGGGCATGGAAAGGTAGCCACAGCGGAAGCAGTGGGAGCAGCGGCAGCGAAAGCGGCAGTGATCACTGAATGGACGGTGGACTGGCCCCAACCAAGTATGTCACTGGTCGACCGAGGGGAGGGAGTGGGGGAAAAATGAATTGCGATGACGAATTGTAGAAACGGAAGCAACAGCACTCTCATGGTTCGTTCCTGCCCGGCCATCGGGCAGATGCGTCCCGCGTTCTCCCAGTTGGGGCTAGGTCATATGGCGTGTGGCCGCCTGTGTCGCGAGCCCACGGATCTGCTCCATTGGTCAGCAGCAGCCGCACCATTGCCGCGTCATTGATGGCGCTTGCCACGTGCAGCGCGGTTCTACCGTCGGGTTCGGAAAGCACGGCGAACCTTGGCCGGTGTGCTAGGAGGAGTCTCACAACATTGGAATGAACTCGCACCCTACTATTAGATTCATTGCCGCGTGTCAAAACACGCGTTTCCATTCAGGATCAGGGGGTGCGGTGCCTGGAGTGCAATGGCACCGAGGGCCCAATCACCATCTCGTCGCGAATCTATTTTTTCCCAGCAGTTGGGACACGGCGGGGCCTGGTTGGTCCCCTCGCCTCGGTTGTATCGGGTAGCGCAGAGGCCGTTCGTGCACACAAGAATGGAAAAAGGGGAGAGCAAAAATCAGAGGCGACGCAACTCGCGTACGCCGAGCTGACGCCGGGCAGCGGCGGGTTCGTAACTCTGCCCGGTCGCGGGCGGGGCAGGGGCACCGGCATGGGCCGGCCGTCTCAGCGAATACCGTGACGTCCCGGCGATCTGTGCCAGTGGGCTCCGTACGTCAGATGGTGGACGGTTCTCTTTTTGACTGGGCGTCCCTCTCGCGATCGCGTCCAGCCGTGTGCGTTCTTCGGCGCCAGCCTGGGCCGTCGTCTCCGCCAGCGGGTTGACGGGCGCGATATCCGGTGGCAGCGCGAACAGCGGTCCGATGTCATCCACATCGATCGTCTCAGGTGCCGGTCCAGCATCGGAGCCAAGGTCTCTAGTCGCAGAGTCGGTGAGCTGGGCCAGTGGAGCCTTCGCCAGCTGGCGGCCGACGATTACCGCAAATCTGTCCCGGGTCCCGGGTCCGCAAGCGGCGTACGCCGATGCGAAACGGTACCGCTGGGCCATGAACACGTGGAACGCTGCCCCACGAAAGCTCCGCGCCGTCGCGAGCACGGCACGTTCATGCTCTACCACGCGGTCATATTCTGCGGTCACCACCGTGCGCTCTACCGGAACTCCCCTGTACATGTCGCGCGTGTCGCCGCGTGCCAGGACGCGGGCCGTGGCGAGCGCCACCGCACGATGGCCGAGACGCAATCTATGATAGGCCAGTTGTGCGACGTTCCAGGCATCCCACACCGGCAATACGTCGGCCGTCACCGCTGCTTCGAGCTTGCCAAGCCACGCGGCAAGGCGTTCGTACGCGTCGACCCACGCTGTATCAGCCCAGAGTTCCGTGCGCAATATCGACGCGAACGCCTCGGCCGAGGCCTCGACCGCACGGTGCGCAGCCGCCCCGACTTCTAGGGCACGCTTCTGGTTAGCGCCGGCAAGGTCCTTAGCAGCCCTCAACACGGCCACTGCCTTGTTGTAGCCTCGCGGCGGCAGGACACCGCGACGGCGAAGACGCCACCACTTCTTAGTGGCGGTTTCCAGGTCTTCCAGTGACCTGACCACGGCAGCATCGGCCTCGGCTGCATACGCAGTGCTGTCGATCATGCGCCGTTCTGCTCGCATGAACGCTGCGTAGCACTTCAGCACCTCGACGTCCGCCTTCGACGCTACCCGGGCCAGCTTTGCGAACATCTGGTATGCCGCGGAGTCTGGCGCCATGCTGGCCACTACTGGCAGCATGAGCATGCTGTTACGGAACAGCACTTCGATTCCAGGCATGGCCTGCTCGCAGGCCTCCGTGACGGGCTGTCGCTGCGGTCCCTGCAGTTCGGGATCTTCGTATATACCGATATCGCCTTGGGTGATCCTGCGTGTCGTCATTGTTCCTTTCTCCGCAACTTTTATCCTCCGC
>JALNYR010000193.1 GCA_023229725.1 Dehalococcoidia bacterium
TGGCTGTCAGCACGCCGGTCGCCGCGTCGAACCACGCCGTCTCCTCGCCCGACGGCGAGTAGGTCCGCAGGACGGAGCCTTCAAGCGAAGTGAAGAACCCCAGTTTCGTCCGCTTGTCGAACAGCTCGCGCACGAGGCTTGCGTCCGGTTCCGCCACGATGACGAGGTGGCATGACTCTCTCTGCTGCGGCATCACGTCCGCCAGCGGCACGAGCGATACGTCAGCGGCGCCTGAACGCTCCAGCAGCGATGCGATGTCGCCGGCCTCCTCGGCAAAGGCAGCCTCATAGGCCACGACCGAAGGGCGACGCTCGCCCGCGTACCCGTTGATGAAAGCCCACGGGAAGCAGCCGATGACGGCGGACAGCCCCTTGTACGAGCTCCAGGGGTGACGGTCCCAGTGCTCCACATCGCCGTCGCGCAGCACGTAATCCTTCGCGCCGGTTCTCGCCGTCAGCCCGTTCACATAGTAGAACCAGTCCGCCTTCGTCGAGTTGCCGGCATCGCCGGTCCCGACGCCGTTGATGCCACGGACGAAGCCTCCGCCGTACGCCGTCTGCGTCTCCGCCACCGACTCAAGCGCCACCATCGCGCTCGTGCCGGCATCGAGACCAACGATTACGTCGAGCAGGGGGTGCGTGCCGAAGTCCGTCGTGACGACGATGCGCGCCTGAGCGGGTCCGGACGGGTCCACAGGCGGCGTCGCACCGTCCGCCGCCGCGCCCGGCGCACAGCCGGTCAGCAGGGCCGCGATGACCGCGGCCGGCGCGAGCGACGCGAGCAACCGCCACTGCTGTCTCATGCCGGCACCATCCGAACATCGGCGGCGGCCGCGTCCCGCCCGGGCCACGCTGCCGCGCTGCCGGCGACGCAGGCCCTAGTACGTCTCGCGCCGCCCCAGCGCCAGGAGCAGCACCACGATGAGCAGGATGCACACGATGCCCACCGCCACGACGACAATCGTGGTGGTGCTGGCTCCGCCGAACAGGCCCTTGATGCTCTGCAGAATCCCGGCAGACCCGGGGTAGGCGAGCGCAATGATGGGGTCCGCTGCGTCGAGCGTCACCTGCACCGCGGAGGTACCCACCACCGCACGCGGTATCTGCTCCCAGGTGTTGCCGACCACTTTGAAGACGCCGACGTTGTTGGCATCGACGAGCCCGTCGAAGCGCAGCGTGAACGAGCCGGTACCCAGAGGTTCGACGACGTACGCCGTGAGAACCCGGAAGCCTGACGGGCTGCCCGGCACACTCCCGGTCGGGTACTGGATGACCGACACCGAGGCCATGCCCGGAGAGGCGTACGGAATGCTCAGGTTCGTCAGGCCGGGCGCATCGAAGAGAAGGAAGTTCGCGGTGACGTTCAGGTCGCCCGTCATCTTCACGTTGACCGGGTTGTCCGAGCCGGTGGCATTGCCGGACCAACCGATGAACGTGTAGCCCTGCACGGCTGTCGCCGTGAGGGTGACCGTTGTCCCGTCCGGATACCCCTGCGACCCCATCGGCACGCTCGGCGTTACCGAGCCAGCACCGCCGGGGCTGGTCGTCACGAGCAGCAGGTGCCCCAGCAGGCCGCCGTCGCCGTCGTCCTCCTCGTCGGACTCCTCGATTGTCAGCTTGACCGTCACCGTCTTCGGACTGTTGGAGGCGTCGGTGCCCTTAATCGTGATCTTCGCGGTGTAGTCGTCCGGCTCAAGGTCGCTGATATCGACGGAGAGTTCAACCTCTCCCTCGTCGTCATCATCTTCCGACTCGCCGTTCCGCGGGCTGAGGCTGAGCCAGTCGGCGTCGTCGGACACCGACCAGTCAAGCGTCCCGGTGCCCTCGTTCCAGATCGTGAGTATCTCCTCGTCAGGGTCGTCCCCCTCCGCCTCCGCCTCGAACTCGAACTTGCTGGGAGAGAAGCCTATCTCCGCTTCCTCCACCTCCCCCGTCACGTCCAGGGAGACATCCACCTCCACGGTGTCGGCGTCATCCGACGTGATACTGATGGTCGCCGTGTAGTCATCGGGGTCGAGGTCGGCGATGTCGACGCTCAACGTCAGGTCGATGTGTTCCGCATCAAGGTCGCCATCTTCAGGGCTGACCTCAAGCCAGTCCTCATCGGAATCGATGTCGACCTCGAACTCGATGTTGCCCGGCCTGGTATTCCATATCTCGAGTATCTGGTCCTCGGGGTTGTCGTCGCTTTCGTCGAGGTCGACGCTGAACTCGAAGTCATCCGGGTAGGCGGCTATCTCGTCGTCCACGGTCGCCGCATCGACGTGCAGCACAACGCTCACGGTCTCGGGGCTATTGTCCGCGTCGTCCGATTCAATCGTAATGGCTGCCTGGTAGTCACCGGCGAGAAGGCCGTCGATATTGACGGACACGGTGACGCCCTCACCATCCTCATCGGAGCTGCCGCTCGCGGGGCTGACGGAGAGCCAGACGGCGTCGTCCGATACCTCCCAGTCGATGCTGCCGCTCTCGCCGTTCAGGATGAGCAGCTCGCGGTCGAGCGGGTCCCCGCCGTCGACCGTCGCGTAGAAGGTCAGGCTGGAGGGAGACGTCTCGATGCTGCCGTCGCCGCCGCCGCTGGAGGAGTCGACCGCCGGCACGGGGTACGGCTCACCGAGCAGCGCCGGGATGGCGTAGGCAGTCATCCACTCGGAGTTGGTGGAGCTGTCCTCCGACAGAGGAAACGAGCCGTTGCTGTCCTGCAGAGAGAGCAGGTAGTCGATGGGCGTGCCATCCGACGCTTCCCAGGTGCTGCCGTTCGGGTCGTCGCTCGCGGCCTCGATGGCCAGGATTGCCCAGGCAGTGGACGCGACGTTCGAATCGTCGCCCGGGTCCTCCGGGAAACCGCCATCGTCGTTCTGCGCGTCCCCCAGGAAGTCGAGTGCGTCGCCGATCTCCGTGTCGGCGGCTACGTCGGCCGCGACGAGGGCCATGATGGCCGCCGCCGTATTGTCGACATCCCCGGGGTCACCCGTCCCGATACCCCAGCCCGTGTCATCCGATTCATCGTTCTGCCACTCGAGGATGAAGTTGATGATGTCATCGTCGATGCTCTCGTTGGCGGCTGCCAAAGCGATGACGCCCCAGAAGTCGTCGTTGAGCTGGTCGGGTTCGCCTATCTGGTTGTAGTCCGACCCCGTCTCGTCCTCGACTTCGCGGGTGTCCAGCAGTCCCTCGATGTAGTCCTCGCCGCCGAAGTCCTCGGGGTCCTCGCCGGCCGCCACGATGGCGAGCAGCATCCGCGCCCAATCGGTCGCCTCGAAGCCACCGGTGTCAACCTCATCCTCGAGGTACCCGATGACGTCGCCTACCGCATCCTCTTCCTCCGCCGCCGCAAGCGCCATCAGCGCCCAGGCCGATGTCGCGAAGCTGTCGATACTGCCGTCCGAGCCTTGCTCGCCGAGCAGGTAATCAACGGCGTCCTCGATGACCGTGTCGGTTGCATCCAGCGGGTAGTCCGCGGCCGCCACAGCGACGGGAGAGGCAAATGGCACGGACATCACGATGGCAACCAGGAAGAGGGGAAGGACCGCTCGTCGTAAGGCGCGTGTTGTCATACGTACACTATAGCTCCGAATACGTGCAGCAGCAAGAGTGGCGCCGCATCAGGAGGCGGATTTCCTTCTCAGCAGGAACGCGGCCAGCAGCGCGCCACCGGCGCAGGTCGCCACGGGAACCGCGAGCAGCGAGAGCCTGTCGGGAGAGAAGGCCTCGCCGCCGACCGAGCGTGGGGCGGGTCGGTAGTACTCTCCGAGAAGCGCCACGACGGCATCCGAGGTGGCGCGTACCGCACCGCCGAACGAGCCGTTCGCTTCCTGCGACGATAGAACGTAGTCGATGGCGCTCGCCCCGTCTGGAGCCCACGAGGCTCCCGAGGGGTCCTCTCGCGCCGAGCCAATCGCGTCCACAGCCCAGACAGACGACTGCACGTTCACGCCCGACCACAGGTTTGTGAACCCGCCGCTGTCCGCCTGGTCGTCGTGCAGGAACGCGAGCCCGTCCCGGACGGTCTGCGAGGAGGACCGGCCTGCCAGCGCGAGCGCCACG
>JALNYR010000194.1 GCA_023229725.1 Dehalococcoidia bacterium
CACAGTCGCAGAAGGTCCAGGGCTTCGCCATCCAGCAGGTACACGTACCGTTCGCCGTCCACGACCTCTTCGCCGACCGGCCACCGTTGTACCGCCTCGAGCACGGCACGATACCAATTGCCACCGCCGGCAATCGCCGCACGGAGGTCCTGGATAATGGAGTCAGTGTCAACACTGGTCATGGCAGGGAAGTATAGTACGTTCGCTCAAATGCGCGCCCGGATTCCCGGCGCCGCGTCCGGCATCGACCTCGCTGCTGTCTGGCCAGGGCCTGCGCAGACCGGCCGCTTACGGGCCCGGCGTGCGCCGCAGCCGGTACTCGGCGACACCCTTCAGAAGCGTCGCTGAACGCGCCTCTCCGATGCCCGGCAGCGGACCGGCACGAAGAATGCTTTCAAGCTGCTCCACAGAGGCGATGCCTAACTCACCGGCGAGTCGCGCCGCAGTCCTCGGCCCGATTCCCGGGACCTCCATCAGATCAAGCACCCCCGGCGGGGCGTCGGCCTTCAGGGTCTCGAGGTACTGCAGGTGACCGGTGGCAAGCAACTCCTCGGTCTTCTTCGCGATGGCGTCCCCGATGCCAGGGATGTCCCGCAGGTTGCCGCCATGCGACGCGAAGTCGCTCAGCTCTTCCGGGTAGCCTGCGATTGTCTCGGCCGCGGCGCGATAGGCGCGTATCTTGAAGGGGCTGTCGCCCTTGACGTCCAGCAAGTCTGCGATGGCAGCGAACACACGGGCGATGTCGTGGTTGTCCATCGGTGGCCTTCTACCCATCCCCTTCCCTGCTGAAAGGCCGTGCGCGGGTCAGGCAGAGATGCTCACTTACCGCAGCAGTGCTTGTACTTCTTGCCTGAACCGCACGGACAGGGGTCATTGCGTCCCACCTTGCCGGCTATAGCGGCCGCCGCAGGGCGAGGCGCCGGAACAGGTCGCAGTGGAGAGACGGCCGGCTGCTTCTTCACCGTCACGTGGAACATCCCGGCCACCACATCGTGCTTGATGGCCGCGAGCAACCCCTCGAAGAGCGCGTGCCCTTCCTTCTTATATACGACAAGAGGTTGTTGTTGAGCCACCGCACGCAGCCCGATGCCCTCGCGCATATGCTCCATGGCCGTGAGGTGGTCCATCCAGAGACTGTCGATGACGTGCAGCATGACGAACCGTTCCGCCATGCGCATGGCGTCCGCACCGAGCTCCTGCTCTCGCTCTGCGTACTTGGCCCGGGCCAGGCAGGTCACCCGGTCGACCATCTCCGCCCTGAGATCGCCGCTGCCGCGCGTGTCGAGGAGCGCCTCCGCCTCATCAGCGGTCAGCGGGAAGAACGCCGCAATGTCCTGGATGAGTCCAGTCCCGTCGAGTTCACCGAGATTCGAGTTCACGTGACGGTCGACAGCCTGGCTCATCTCTCCATCGAGCAGACCGCGGATGTTCTCCGCCAGGCTGGCATCGTTGAGGACCTTGCGGCGCTCCTCGTACATCACTTCGCGGTGCTTATTGAGCACATCGTCGTATTCAACAAGGTGCTTGCGTACGTCGAAGTGGTAGCCCTCGGTCTGCACCTGGGCGTTGCCGATGGCCTTCGTCACCATGGGATGCTCGATGGGCGTGTTCTCATCCATGCCCGCCCACTGCATCACCGACTTGACGCGGTCGCCTCCGAACCGCCGCATTATCTCGTCGTCGAGGGACACGAAGAACAGCGTCGAACCGGGGTCTCCCTGCCTGCCCGCTCTACCGCGCAGCTGATTATCGATACGCCTGGCCTCGTGGTGCTCCGTGCCGACGACGTACAGACCTCCGAGCGCAACGACCGCATCGTGCTCCTTGCCCCACTCGTTCGCATCGCGATTCTCAGGGTTACCCCCAAGTATTATGTCGACTCCACGGCCGGCCATGTTGGTGGCCACCGTCACCGCCCCGAGGCGACCGGCCTCCGCGATGATGCCTGCCTCCCGTTCGTGATTCTTCGCATTCAACACCTGAGGTCGCAGTCCTTTGCGCACGAAGAGATCACTCAGAGCTTCGGAGGTGGCAATGGACGTCGTGCCCACCAGAACTGGACGTCCCTGCGCGTGTGCAGCTGAGACTTCCTCGGTGACGGCTTTGAATTTCGCGGCCTGATCGCGGTAGACGCGGTCGGGAAAGTCACGCCGGACCATCGGCTGGTTGGTCGGCACCTCGATGGCATCGAGCTTGTAGATGCGGTTGAACTCCTCCGCCTCGGTGACGGCGGTACCCGTCATGCCAGCCAGCTTGTCATACATTCGGAAGTAGTTCTGGAAGGTGACGGTGGCATGGGTCACACTCTCACGCTGCACCTGTACGTGCTCTTTCGCCTCGATGGCCTGGTGCAGTCCCTCTGAGTACCGTCGCCCGGGCATGAGCCGGCCAGTGAACTCGTCAACGATGATCACCTGACCGTTCTTGACCACGTAGTCCTTGTCGCGACTGAAGAGAACGTGCGCCCTCAGTGCGCTCTGCAGGTAGTGTGTCAGGCCGTAGTTGGAGGCATCGTAGAGGCTCGGGCCCTTGAGCAGGCCCTGCGACCGCAGCATCTCCTCGACCTTGGCGATACCGACATCATCGGTCAGGTGGACGGTCTTCGTCCGTTCGTCGATAGAATAGTCCGTGTCTCTGCGCAGTCCCGCCACTACTCGGGAGAACAGGACGTAGCGATTCGCCGCTTCCTCCGAAGCCCCGCTGATGATGAGGGGCGTGCGCGCTTCGTCGATGAGGATGTTGTCCACTTCGTCAACGATGGCGTAGTGCAGCGTCCGTTGCACGCATTGCGATAGGTCGGTGACCATGTTATCGCGCAGATAATCGAAGCCGAACTCGTTGTTGGTCCCGTACGTTATGTCCGCGGAATAGGCTTCCTTGCGGGTGATGGGCCGCAGTCGCGACCAGCGACCGGCCGGGTCCTCGTACGTGGGGTCGAAGATGAACGACGGCCGCGTGTTCACGTCATCCTGCCTGCCCGTGATACACGCAACGGTCAGTCCCACCGCGTGGTACACCGGCCCCATCCAGACGCAGTCCCGTCTCGCCAGGTAGTCGTTGACCGTTACCAGATGACAGCCTTTCGACTCCAGCGCGTTGAGGCTCAACGGCAGCGTAGCTACGAGGGTCTTGCCCTCGCCCGTCTTCATCTCCGCTATCTGCCCGCGGTGAAGGACGATGCCGCCAAGGAGCTGCACGTCGAAGTGGCGGAGCCCGATGGTTCGTCGCGACGCCTCACGCACGGCGGCGAAGGTCTCCGGGATGAGGTCCTCGAGGGTGGAACCTGAGGCGAGGCGACCACGGAGCTCGCTCGCGGTGCGGTGGAGCTGGTCGTCGCTCCGCGCACTGACGTCCGCCTCCAGCTGACAGATACGCGACACAAGCGGGACGAGCTTGTTCAGCTGCTTTTCGTTGGTGTCGACAAGGCCGCCAAAGGCGCGGCCAAAGAGCGAACCGAGGCTTTTCACGTCTCGTAAGTGTACACGATATCGGCCGTGGCGCTACTCAAACATGGCGCCGACCGATAGTCCGGTGTGGATGCGGTGGATGGCCTCGCCCAAGAGCGAAGACATGGAGAGGACCGTGATCTTGTCCAGCCGCTTCTGGTCGGTCAGAGGGATGGTATCGGTGACGACGACCTCTTTGACCGGGCTGCAGCTGATGCGTTCCACCGCCTTGCCTGACAGCACGGGGTGCGTGGCACACGAGTACACCTCGCGTGCGCCACGAGCAAGGAGAGTGCTGACCACGCCTACCAGCGAACCCGCGGTGTCGATCTCGTCGTCAACCGTGAGCGCCGTCCGTCCGCTGACCTCGCCGATGACGTTCAGTGCCTCGGTGGCGTCGTTGTTGCCCAGTCGCCGCTTCTCGACGATGGCAAGAGAGGCGCCGAGGCTCGCGGCGACGTCGCGAGCGCGCTTCGAGATGCCGATATCCGTGGCCACAACCACAAGGTCAGCAAGGCGCTTCCCGCGGAAGTGCTGGCTGATGATTGACACAGCGGTGAGCTCATCCACCGGGATGGTGAAGAACCCCTGT